>CAZYLP010000019.1:0-24693 GCA_964648345.1 uncultured Planctomycetota bacterium | reverse complement strand
CTCCGCGAAGCCCGCCGCGGAGAAGACGTCGCTCCGTCCTCTCTCGACGAGCGGCTGGAGCAGGCTCCACGTGAGCGGCGTCACCGGCTCGAGGAGCGCTTCCTGCGTGTTGGCCGCGGTCCAGCGCACGGCATCGCGCGGCGCGCGCGCGAGCGTCGCGCGCGTCGTGATCGGGCGCGCCTGGAGGACGTGGAGGCGCCCCTCGCAGATCGCCCACTCGACGTCCACGGCGGGGCCGAGGAGCTCCTCCACGCGGTGAGCGGCGCGCGAGAGCGCGGAGAGCTCGTCGCGCGAGAGCACCTCCGCGCCCGAGAGGAGCTTCGCGCTCTCGTCGGACGCGATCTCGTAGCGCTCGGGGTTCGCTTCTCCGTCCACGAGCTCCCGGCCGCGGCCCTTCACGGCCTCGACGAGGATCACGTCCCGGTCCTCGCGGAGCGGCGAGCGCGTGAAGAGCACGCCCGCGGTGTCGGGGCGGAGCATGCGCTGGACGACGACGGCCATCGCCCCGCCGAGCGGAGACAGGCCCCGGTCGAGGCGGTAGGCGAGGGCCTGCTCGGTGTAGAGGCTGGCCCAGCAGGCGCGGACCGCGGCGAGGACGGCGTCCGCGCCGCGAACGTCGAGCGCGGTGTGGAAGACTCCGGCGGCCGAGTGATCGGCCTGGTCCTCGTCGGCCGCCGAGGAGCGCACCGCCACGGGACCCTCGCCGAGACGGGAGTACGCCTCGCGGACGGCGCGCTCGAGCTCCTCGGGGCAGCGAGCGGCCGCGTGCGCCGCCGCGATCCTCGAGGCCGCGACGCGGAGCGTCTCGAGCGGCGTGCCGCGCCCGAGCTTCTCGAGCGCGGCGGCCGCTTCCCGCGCTATGCCGCTCTCCGCGACGAAGGCGCGCCACGCGTCCGCGGTGACGACGAACCCGTCGGGGACGGAGACACCGCCATCCTTGAGGCGCGCGAGGTTACGTGCCTTGGGGCCGAGGAGGCCACCCTCGCGAGAGGCCGCCTCGTCGAGCGCGACGACGGCTTCGTCCCTTGTCACGTTCGCACGGGTGGCTATGATACCGCCCCGCTGCGGGGGCGATGCCCCTCGTGCATGATCGAGCAGGAGAAGGTTCCGTGGGGGACGAGAAGGCGACCGCGCCCGGAGCGACCGGAGAGCCGAAGGCCGGGGGCTTCGATGTGAGGCTCGTCGGGCTGTGCGTCCTCCTCTGGGTGGTCGCCGGCGGGATCCTCCTGCAGAACTGGCCCGACACCAAGCGCGACTACTACTGGGGCAACATCATGCAGGCCCTCGAGGGCCAGCCGCCCCGCCTCGACAACGAGTCGATCACGGCGCTCGCCGCGATGGGTGACGGGATCATCCCGTCCTGCTCCTACGAGCTCTCCCACCACTGGAACCCCGCGTTCAAGTGCGCCGTGCTCAAGGTCCTCGAGCAGACCGACGGCAAGGGCGCCCTCGAGATCATCGAGGGCGCCGTGACGCGCGACCTCGACGCGCGCGTCCGCGCGAACGGTCTCATGTCGCTCCGCGCGCGCGCCAAGCGCGTGCCGTCCGAGGCCGCCGCCGTGGCGAGGGTCGCGGCCGAGGTCGCGCTCGGCAAGACGAACCCCGACCCCAACCCGGACGTCCGCACGGCGGCGGCGCTCGTCCTCGGCGAGGCCGGCGACGGCCGGGCCGAGGTGAAGGCGCTCCTCGTCCACGGCCTCAGGACCCCGAATCCGTTCTTCCGAAAGGACATCGCGGTCGCGCTCGCCAAGATCAACGAGGGCGGCCCGAAGTTCGACGCCGACGCCAAGGGCAAGGACCTGATCGACGGGATCATCGCGTACGAGGACTGGTGCGAGAAGAACAACATCGCGCTCATCGAGTCGCGGCTGACGATCGCGCCCGTCGGCTCGGCCGGCGTCGGCCCGGTCACCACCAGAACGGGTGATGGGAAGTAAGCCCGTCCAGGTCGCCGCGATCATCGAGAACGTCGAGCGCGCGCTCGCCGGCGGACTTCCGTTCTCGGAGCTCCGCGACTGGGCGGACGAGCTCCACGCGGTCGCTTACCAGGAGGGGCTCGTCGGCCGCACTCGTTCGGAGCGGCGGCGGGCCGTCGAGGCGCTCGGGCTCGTCGCGACCGCGGCGGACGACGGCCTCTTCAAGACGCGCGGCCCCTGCTCGGCCGTCCTGCGCGAGGTCGCGGCCACTCTCCGCGCGGGCGCGCCGCTCGCGGTCGCCGACCTCTATGCCCGTCTGTTCCAGGGCCAGCGGGAGCTCCACCTCGCCGCGCGGCGGGTCCTCCTCGCCGATCCGGCCGACGAGACCGGCGAGGCCGAGGGTGACTTCTCCTGGGCGGACGTCGTCGTCCGGCCCGCACCCGGGCGCGCCTCGGCTAACGATGGGAGCGCGGTCGTCGCCTTCGCCGTGGTGACCGAGCGCGTCGCCAGCACCGACGACCCGGGCCATGGGGCGCCGATCCCCGGGGCCTTCGCGGCCGTGCGCGCTCTCGCGCCGAACTTTGCGTTCTCGCGGTACCGGCCGCGCCTCCGCCGCGACGTGGACGGCGTTCACGAGTTCGTCCTCCGCACGGAGGAGATCGATGGCCCGGCGATCACCTACGCGGCGAAGCTCTTCGCGCTTCTCCACGGCATCGAGCGGGTGACGCTCGACGGCGAGCCGCTCGCGGTCCTGCGGTTCTAGGTCAGCCCCGCGGCGTCGGGGGCCGCTCGATGGGGCACTCGTTCAGCTTCGCGACCATCGCGTCGGCGTCGTGCCCGTAGTAGCGCGCGCCCTCCTCGATGGTCTCCGTCTCCGAGACGACACACTCGTCGCAGGGGAGCCCGAACGCCTCGCGGAGCACCTTCCCGGCGGTCGCTCTCGTCTGCAAGACCTCGACGATCAATGTTTTCCGGGTCACGGGCGGTACCGCACACGTTTCATTTCCACCCGGTTTCTTCGTCATTGTTTTGTCCCCATGCCTGTGGAAAGACTGGGGAGAAGGTGCCCCGGTGCACCCCCTCCATCTCGATTCCCGAAAAGCCTCGGGAGTGCCTCCTGAAGTCCTGACGAGCCTCTGACTCGTCTCAACGCCAGGCCTCTCCGTCGCTTCAGCGTCAACTCCCGTCGCTTCATCGACAACATCCACGTCGTGGAAGCGCTGCGCCAACGCATCGTAGAAGCGCCTCGTGGCTTTATCAACAGGGGCTGTGGAGAACGCGTGGAGACGGCTCCGCAATGCGCGTCTTGCCGCGGATTCGGTCGATCGGCACGCGGGAGTGTGGCCACGGATTGTTCCGGGCGTGGAAGAGCGTCCCCCACGTTGAAGACGAGGGGATCGCTCCTCCACGCTCGTCAGCGAGGCTTCGGGACCGTGAATCTCCGGAGCGCCTCTTCGTAGCAAGCCTTGATCTTCGGATCGCTGTCCCTCAGCAAAGCGACCTTGCGATGCGCGAAGTGAACGCAGGCGCAGGACCTGCCTCCGAAGTGGGCGCCGATCTCCCGGAGCGTGAGGAGCGTGAAGCGGCGCGCGAGCGCCATGGCGAGCTGGCGAGCCTTGACGACCGAGGGCTTCCGGCTCGTGCCGCGGATCGCGTCCGCGTCCACGCCGAGCATGCCGGCCACGAAGGTGGCGATCGAGGCGGGCTGCGGGGCGTCGTCCTTGCCGCGGAGGAGGTCGGCGAGCGCGAGCTCGACCTCGGGGAGGCTGAGGCGCTTCTGCCCGAGCTTCTGATGCGCGTCGAGGCGCTTGATGGCGCCGAGGAGCTGATCGGTCCGCTCGAAGCGGCGCGCGAGGAGCTTGACGATCGGGTCCTCGAGGTCGAGGCGGAGCTCGATCGAGCGAGCCCGGATGAGGCGCTCGCGGGTCGGCTCGTCCTTCGGCTTCAGCTCGACGACGAGCCCCTGGAGGAGGCGCCCCTCGAGACCCGAGTCGAGCTTCGGGAGACGCTTCGGCGGGAGCGTCGAGCAGAGCACCACCTGGCGGCGGCGGTGGACGAGCTCGTCGATCGTGTGGACGAGCTCGCGCTCGGTCTCGGGCTTGCCCGCGAGGGCCTGGATGTCGTCGATGATGAGGATGTCGGCCTCGCGGTAGAGCTCGCGGAAGCGCGCCCCCTGGCCGCTCCGGACGGCGATCGAGAACTGGGTCGCGAAGCGCTCGCTCGAGACGAGGACGACTCGCCGGCTGGGCGCGTGGCGCCCGTGCGCGTTCGCGATCCCGTGCGCGAGGTGCGTCTTGCCGGTGCCGGTCCCCCCGAGGATGAGGAGCGGGTTCCGGTAGCTCATCCCGGGCTCGACCGCGACGGCCTGGGCCGCGCGGTGCGCGAGGTCGTTGCACGAGCCGGCGATGAAGCTCTCGAGCGTGAGGCGCCGGTCGGGCGGGGCGAGCTCGAGCGAGAGCGCCGGCAGGGTCTCGTCCGATTCGGGCGGCGCGACCGGCGGCGGCGTCGGCGCCGCGGGCGGCGGCGAGGCCGCGGCCGGCGCCGGGGCCGTCGTCTGGACCTCGCGGCCGCCGAGCTTGGCGAGAGCGCGCGCGCGGCGGCGCGCGAAGATGCGGACCGAGATCCGCGGCAGGCCGAGCGCCACCGCGAGCTCGCCCTCGAGGGCGCTCTGGAATTCGCGCGCGCTGCGCGCGGTCGCGGGCGTGCTCGTCTCGAGGAGCGCCCGGGAGCGCGTCCGGTCGATCTTGACGACGTTCACGTCGTCGATCCACTGGAGCGTCCGGGCGACCCCGAGACGGTCGCGCAGGCGCACGGCCGCCGTCCGCCAGACGGCGTGTTCGCTCGTATTCACGACCCGTGTTTCCCCCGTTTTTGCGGCCGGTGACGGCTTTCGCCGCGTCCCGGACGGTGCGACCCCCGGTCTCTTTGACGACGGAGATCCTAACGACCGGTGCAAGCGGGTTCGAACGACCTCGCAAGGGGTCCGCGGATGGAACCGCTGGACGCGCTCGTAAGGCGGGGCTCGATACGGGGTAAGCCGCAAGAATGGCGGGTTCCACGCGACCTCGGGCCGAGGTGGCGGCGCCACCTCGACCCCTCCGTGCCAAAGTGAAGGGCCCGCCAGCTCTTCGAAGGACGCCGGTTTGGAGGCGACGCGGTCCGAGCGCGCGCCGGTACAGCTAGAGCGCCTTACTGTTGCGGCGTGGGGTCGTCCCCGAGAGGCCAAAAATCCTTGTCGTTCTCGGCTCCTCGGCGCGCTTCCACCAAAATCCCGGCGACGGCCTTGTAGCAAGGACTTAAGAGATATTGAAAGCGTGTGGAAAAGTGAGCTCATTGTTCACGAGCGCCCGAGTGCCCAGCGGTAGCGGGACTTCGAGTGGCCCCCTCCGTGGTGATTGCGCGCGCGAAGACCCGGTCAAGGCCTCGCGAGGAGCCGAGCAAGATTTTTGACGGCGCACCCATCTCACTGAAAGCGTCGAGGGATATGATCGCGCCCCATGGCCCTGATCGATGCCTTCATCAAGCTCTCCGGGATCGACGACCGGAGGATCGCGGTCGAACGCAAGCTCGCGAACGCTCCGCGCGCGGCGAAGGAAGCCGACGGCAAGGCGAAGGAGGCGAAGGACGCCCTCCAGAAGTTCAAGGAGGACGCCAAGCGAGCCGGCCTCGAGCTGAAGCGCCTCGAGGCGGAGGCGAAGGCCCAGACCGCCGAGATCGAGAAGACGCAGATCAACCAGAACCAGGCCAAGGGCAACGAGGAGTTCAAGCTCCTCGGGAAGAAGGTCGACGGCCTCAAGGAGGCGCTCGGCATCATCGAGACGAAGATCCTCGAGGAGTACGAGCGCATCGACCGCCGTGGCCCCGACCAGGCGGCGCTCGAAGCCAAGGAGAAGGCGGCGCTGGCCGAGGCGGCCGCGCTCAACAAGGCCGCGGAGGCGGAGATCGCGACGCTCAAGGCCGACCTCGCGAAGATCGAGGCCGAGAGGAAGGCCGCGCTCGAAGGCGTCGACAAGCAGGCGCTCGCGATGTACCGCGAGGCGCTCGAGCGCCACGGCGACCGCGCCATCGCTTCCGTGGCCTCGAGCTCGTGCCAGGGCTGCTTCACGTCCGTGAGGCCGAACCAGATCTCGCTCCTCAAGTCGCGCGAGCAGATCCTCACGTGCTTCGAGTGCGGTCGGATCCTCTTCCTCGAGGGGGCCTGAGGCATGGACTCGCTCGACCTCCTCGAGAAGCTCGTCGCGTGCCCCTCGACGTCGGGGCAGGAGGGCGACTACGCGCGGCTCGCGGGCGAGGTGCTCCGCGAGCAGGGCTTCTCGGTCGAGCTTCGCGAGTCGGCTCCCGGACGGCCGAACGTCGTCGCGAAGGACGGGAGCGCGAAGCTCCGCCTCGTCTTCTCGACGCACCTCGACACCGTGCCTCCTTACTTGAAGCCGGTCCGTAAGGGCGACCGCCTCGAGGGCCGCGGCGCGTGCGACGCGAAGGGGCCGTTCGTCTCCATGGTCGAGGCGGCGCGCGCGCTCAAGGCGCGCGGCGCGACGGGGCTCGGGTTCCTCCTCCTCGTGGGCGAGGAGGTGGACCACTCGGGCGCGATCACCGCGGGCCGCGACTACAAGGACCTCGAGGAGCACCAGCCGCGGATCCTCCTCGGCGAGCCGACGAGCGCGAAGGTCGTCCTCGCGCAGAAGGGGCTGCTCAAGGTCACGCTCAAGGCTTCCGGCAAGGCGGCTCACTCCGCGTTCCCGGAGCGCGGGACGAGCGCCGTCCACGCTCTCCTCGACATGCTCGAGAAGATCCGGAGCGAGCCCTGGCCCGTGGACGCCCAGCTCGGCCCGACGACGGTCAACGTCGGGACGATCGCGGGCGGCGTCGCGGCGAACGTGTTCGCTCCGGCCGCCGAGGCGGTGCTCGTCTTCCGGCTCGTGTCGCCCTGGAAGCCGGTGCTCGAGCGCTTGAAGGCGCTCGCGCCCGGGGGCGTGGCCGTGGACGCGACGAGCTGGAACGACCCCGTGCGCTTCCAGCCGCCTCCGGGCGAGCCGACCTCGCTCGTGCCCTTCAACACGGACGCGACCTACATCGCGAACCTCGGCTCCGTGTGGCTCGGAGGTCCGGGCGCCATCGAGGTCGCGCACTCGGTCGACGAGTTCACGACCCGCGACGAGCTCGCCGCGGGGACGCAGCTGTACGTCCGACTCGCGGAGCGGGCCCTCTCGTGAAGACGCTCTGGAAGGCCGGCTGGACGTGGCGCGACGGCACGCTCCACGAAGGCGGCGGCGTGCTCGTCGACGAGAAGGGCACGATCCTCGCCGCGGGTGCGCCCGACCGGGTCGAGTCGCACCCGAGAAGGATCCTGATCCCGGGCCTCACCTCCGCGCACAGTCACTGCTTCCAGGTCCTCCTCCGCGGCTGGGCCGACCATCCACGCGACTTCAAGGACTGGGTCGGGCGGTGTCTCTACCCGCTCGTGCTCGCGCTCGACGACGCGGACCTCGAGGCGGCGGCGCTCCTCTGCTTCGGGCAGATGCTCCGCGCGGGGATCACGACCGTCGGCGAGTTCCACTACATCCACAACGACCGCGACGGCCGCGTCCGCGGCAACGAGCTCGACGAGCTCGTCGTGCGCGCCGCGCGGAAGGCGGGCATCCGGATCGCGCTCCTCCGCACGCTCTACGACACGCGCGCGCGCGAAGGGCAGAAGCGGTTCGCGGAGGCGCCCGCGGACGCCGCGCGGCGGACGGTGGACCTCGCGCGGGTCTTCGGGAAGGACCCGTGCGTGAGCGTGCTCCCCGCGCCGCACTCGCTCCACGGAGCGAGCGAGGAGGCGATCCGCGAGGGCGTGCGCGCCGCGCAGCAGCTCGACGGGCGCTGGCACATCCACCTCGCCGAGCAGAGAGACGACATCGCGTTCGCGAAGGAGAAGTACGGCGCGACGCCGCTCCGTGTCCTCGAGACGTGGGGTCTCCTCGACGAGCGGACGACGCTCGTCCACGGGATCTGGCTCGACGAGGGCGAGCGCGAGCTCCTCGCCGCGAAGAAGGGCGCGCTCGTCTCGTGCCCGCTCACGTCGCTCTCGCTCGGCGACGGCGTCCTCGACCTCCCCGACCTCGTCGCGAAGGGTGCGACCGTCGCCGAGGCGATCCAGCGCGCGCGCCTCGGGCGCATGGGCGTGCTCCCGTCGCCGCGCGCGATCTTCGAGCTCGGGACGAAGAGCGCGGCCGCGACCCTGGGCCTCGAGACCGGGACGCTCGCGCCGGGGGAGCCGCTCGATGCGGTCCTCCTCGACCTCGACGACCCCTCGCTCGCGCCCGCGAGCGCGCTCGGAGGAGACGCGCTCCTCTCCGCGATCGTCTCCTGCATGACGCCCTCGAGCGCGGTGAAGACCGTCCTCGTCGCGGGGACGGTCGTCGTGAAGGAGGGGCAGCTCGTCTCCGAGGAGACCGTTCAGGCCCCCGCTCGACTCGCCCGGGGCCACTGGCGGTCCGTCGTTACCCGCTGACGAGTCAGCGCTTACGGCGAGAGTTGTCGCATGCATTTTCGCCACGTAAGTTCCGTTGGGGAAAAAAAGGGAACTGGGAGCCGGATGGTGACCGACACACGTGCTCGTCGCGCGATGCCGGGCGTGGACGATGACGGGTTCGCCCCTCTCGAGGTCCTGAGGAACCGCCTCGCGATGTCGCGCACGAGCTTCCTCCAGATCTACGACACCCCCGCCTTGCTCGTGGAGCGAGCCTCGGGGCCGAACGCCGCGAGGGAGACACCGACCGAGTCCGTCGCCGCCGCGGTGGCGGACGCCTCGAAGGCGACGGCGGGCGGCGGCGACACCGCCTCGCGACCGACGGTCATGGTCATGAGTGACGACGCACGGGTCCGCGACGACGATGCGACCATCAGGCGCTACTCGAACCGGGTCGCGCTCATCTCGAAGCGGCCCGGCAATCCCTTCGCGAACATGTTCAACATCGGCCGGTCGGTCCAGTGCGACATCACGATCGTTCTCGGGTCGGTGTCGAAGATGCACGGCTACTTCCTGCTCGAGAACGGCGAGTGGACCTTCACGGACCACCGCTCGACGAACGGGACGCGCGTGAACGGCGTGAAGATCCCGACGGCGACGAAGACGGTCGTTCGCTCGGGAGACACGATCCGCTTCGGCCTCGGGCTCGAGTGCCGGTTCCTCCTCCCGGAGCACCTCGCCGACAGGCTCGCCTGAAACGTAGAATGGCGGGCCTGAGAGGCGGGGGTTCGCATGCGTCAACTGGCGCTCGCGGTTGTCTCTATCGTAGGGGTCGTCGTGGTCGGATGCGGCGGCGGTGGCGGCGGCCGTGGTGGCGGGGGTGGCGGTAGCGGAAGCACCGGAAACCCCGCGATCGACGCGACGGTCAACACCCTCTTCACGAGTATGAGAGGCGGGGCGCAGAACCTCGATGGCTCGATCACGAACGGGACCGTCGCGAACCCGCTCGCGAACCCGGCTCAATCGACGAACAACCAGATCGCGATCACCGGCGGCGCGAACGACGGCACGGTCCAGAACGTCAACGTCACCGTGAACGTGGTCCCGGGCTCGGACGGCTCCTCCGTCGGTTCGGCGTCCGTCACGGAGGTCGGGACGAACTTCGCGTTCCTGACCGTGACCCAGACGATCAACGCGCCCCAGCTCTCGGTCCGCGTCCCGACGGGCGGGCTCAGCGGCCTCGCGACAAACGGGACCGGCAACGCGTTCATCATCGTCCGCGCGCAATACACGGCCACGCTCACGCGGACCTTCAACAACACGAGCACGAGCGCGCAGACCCTCGTCACCTTCGGGACCGCGCCGGCCGTCGCGAACGGGACGGTCACGCAGAACAGCTCCGGGTTCGAGGACTTCATCGTCCACTACGTGATCACGACCGGGACCTCCGGCCTCACGGCGAGGATCCAGAACATCGCGGACGGCTCGGGGCAGGGGACCGCGACCCGCCAGGGCGGACCCGCGACCTCGCCGCTGAACCAGAACTACTCGACGCTCACGGTCGGCGGGCTGAGCCTCCCCGCGAACAACGACGCGATCATCGCGATCGGCTCGGACACGAGCGTCAACCCGAGCACGGGCGCCACGGCGGCCGTCACCCTCAACTTCTCGCTCTCGGGGGGCATCGCGACGGTGGCGACGAGCTCGACGAACGTGCAGGACAACATCCTGCCCCAGATCGTCAACTCCTCGCAGTCGACGATCACGTACAACGGCGCGCTCAGCGGCCTCCAGAACGTGGCCGACGGCGTCGTCCAGATCGACCAGACGGTCCGGGCCGACTCGTCGCAGATCGAGGACCGCCTCAACGGGGCGACCTTCGGCAGCACGCTCGATCAGGGGCAGCTCGGGTTCGCCGGGGACCTCGGTCAGATCCTCTACCTGCCGAACGCGGTCTCGGTCGAGCGAGCGATCTACCTGATCCGCTGAGCGCCGCCGGTCGCTAAGGTCCGCCGAAGAACGCGGCGATGAGGCGCCGGTAGACCTCGACGCCGCGCTCGAGCTCGCCCTCGAGGACGAACTCGTCGGCGGTGTGCGAGCGGCGGCTCTCGCCGGGGCCGAGCTTGACGGCCGGCGTGCCGCGCAGGAAGGCCCAGTCCGAGACCGTCGGCGAGCCGCGCGTGGCGGTGCCGCCGGTCGCGGCCACGGCCGCCTTCACGATCGGGTGCGCGGGGTCCGTGTCCACGGCGCGCAGGCGCTCGCTGCGGACGGTCACCGTCGCGTGCGGGCCGAGCGCTCCGCGGACGAGCTGCGTGAGCTCGGCCGGCTCGTAGCTCGGAGTCGTTCGGACGTCGATCGAGAGCTCGACGCGCGCCGGGATCACGTTCCGGCGCTCGCCGCCCTTCACGACGGTCGGGACCGCCGTCGGCGCGCCGAGCGCGGGGTGGATCCGCTCGAACCGGAGCGCTTTGAGGCCGAGGATCGCCTCGGCGGCGCGCTCGATCGCGTTCTCTCCCTCCTCGGGCCGCGCCGCGTGAGCCTGCTTCCCGGCGATCACCGCCTCGAGGGCGAGGAGACCCTTCTGCGCGATCACCGGCGCGAGCCCGGTCGGCTCCCCGACGATGGCCGCGTCGATCTTCCCGAGCGCGGGGAGGAGGTCGGGGAGTCCTCCGGGCTTCCCGGTCTCCTCCTCGCACGTCGCCGCGAAGACGATCCGCGCACCCTTCGGGACCGCGAGGCCGAGGAGCGCGTGCGCCATCGCCGTGACGCTCGCCTTCGCGTCGTTCGAGCCGCGGCCCCAGATGCGGTCGCCCTCGCGGAGCGCGTCGAGGGGCGGCTTCGTCCAGCCGTCGCCCACGGGCACGGTGTCCAGGTGCGAGCAGAGGAGGAGCGTCCTCGGTCCGTCTCCGAGCGCGAAGTGGACGTTCCTTCCTTCGAGCCGGGCGGGGAGTCCGCGCTGCTTCAACCACTCCGAGAAGAACGCGGCGACGGCGGCCTCCTCGCCGGAGGGCGAGGGGATCTTCACGAGCTCGACGAGGAGGTCGGCGGGCTTCATTGCGGCGGACTCCACGGCGGCGGCGCACTCCACGGCGGGAGGCTCACTCCGACTTGGGGGCCTCGTCGTGGAGGTACGCTTCCTTCTCCTGCGGCGCGACGATCATGGTGCCGCAGCCTTCGTTCGTGAAGACCTCGGAGAGGACCGCGTGCGGGCGCATGCCGTCCACGATGTGCGTGCGGCGGACGCCGCCCGCGAGCGCGCCCGTGCAGGCCTCGACCTTCGGGAGCATGCCGCCCGAGATGCGGCCCTCGGTGCGGAGCTTGGCGATGCGGTCGGTGTCCACGTAGCTGAGGACGCTGTTCGGGTCGTTCACGTCCTCGAGGAGACCGGCGCGGTCGGTGAGGAGGATGAGCTTCTCCGCCTTGAGGGCGACGGCGACGTGCCGCGCGACGCCGTCCGCGTTGACGTTCAGGATCCCGCCCTCGCCGTCCGTCGCGAGCGAGCAGATGACGGGCACGTAGCTCCCGTCCATGAGCTTGTGGAGGAGCTCGGCGTTGACGCGGACGATGTCGCCCACGTGGCCCCAGTCGATCTCCTGCTCGGAGCCGGCGACCTTCGAGCGCGGGCGGCGGGTCGCGACGATGAGCCGCGCGTCGGGTCCCGTGAGGCCGATCCCGGGGACGTCCTTCGCCTCGAGCGCGGCGAGGAGCTCGAGGTTGAGCTTCCCCGCGTAGACCATCTTCGCGACCTCGAGGGTCTCGTCGTCGGTCACGCGCCGGCCGGCGACGATCGTGGGCTCGTGACCGAGCCGCTTCTGGAGCTCGGTCTCCTGCGGTCCGCCGCCGTGGACGATGACGAGGCTGATGCCTAGCTGGTGGAGGAGCGAGCAGTCCTCGCAGAAGCCCGCGAGCGCGCGCGTGTCCTTGATGACGTTGCCGCCGACCTTGAGGACGAACGTCTTCCCCTTGTAGAGACGGATGTAGGGGACGGCGCGCTTGAGAGGATTGATGTAGCTGTCTTCGGTCACGCTTCGGCCTCCGAGGCCCGGGGCGCGACAGGTTAGCACAGGGGGGCGTGGGGGGGTCGCCCCCCCGCCGCAGCGGCACCGCGCCGTTTGCGGTGCCGCGAGGACCGGTCTCGGCGTTTGGGGGCGAAGCCCCCAAGAGTACGCGCGAGCGTGTGACGTCAGCGCGGACCGAGACTGTTGATCATCCCTCTCGAGGGGCTCGGGTCGTGCTGGTGATGCTGCTCGCCGGTCTTCGCGTCGAAGAGGACCGTGTTGTCGCAGAGGTCCGGCGGGAGCATCCCGATGAGGACCGCGCAGGGCGGCTTCGTGCGCTCGACCTTCGGCGCGCCGTTCTGGAACGTGACCACCTCGTAGAGGTCCTCGCCGAGCTGGCCGCCGACCGCCTCCGCGGCCGCGTCGCCCGCCTTCACGGCGCCTTTCCAGTCGGCGCCCATGTTGGCGAACAGCATCGTCGCGAGGACGAGCGTGCCCACCGAGAGGCCCGCGAGCCCGCGGCCGACGGTGAAGACCTTCGAGGCGAGATCCTTCACGAAGTCGAACATGTGGTTTGATTCCTCTTCCTTGCGGGAGGAGGAGTGCGCGGCGCGTGCCGATCGTGAGTGCGCGGAGGGAGAGCGAGTTACGAGGAATTGTCGACGAGTGGACGACCGTGGATGAGCGTTCGGAACGTGTGAACCGCGGAGGCGCAGAGACGCAGAGACGCAGAGGAGTGGAGATGACTCCTCTGCGTCTCAGCGCCTCTGCGCCTCGGCGTCTTCAAGGATGGTTCACGCGAGCAACGGTCCTGACGGGGTCTGCTCCGCGATCTCGACGCCTCCTCCGAGCACTCTCAGCAACACGGCCATGACCGTCCACAACCGGTTCTCCGCCTCGTCGATCACGACCGACTGAGGCGAGTCGAGGATGTCCGCCGCGATCTCGACGTCCCGTCGAGTCGGGAGGCAATGGAGGAACTTCGCCGCGCCGAGGCGGCGGAGAGTGGGCATCCACGAGGAGTGCTTCTTCCGCTCCTCGGCCTCGCGCGGCCACTCGCCGTAGCACGAGAGCGCGCCCCAGCTCTTCGCGTACACGAAGTGCGCCCCGCGGAACGCCGCGTCCTGGTCGCGCGTCACGGACACGGAGCCGCCGCTCGCCTTCGCGATCTTCTCCGCGCCCGCGAGCACGTCCGCGTCGAGCTCCCAGCCCTCGGGATGAGCGACGACGACCTCCATGCCCGCGAGGGCACCCGCCTCGATCGCCGAGTTCGTGACGCACATGGGGAGCGGCTTCGGGTGCGGCGCCCAGCTCACGACGAGCTTCTGGCCCGGCTGACCCTTCTCGAGGAGCGTCTGCGCGTCGGCGAGGCCCTGGAGCGGATGCCGCGAGCTCCCCTCGAGCGACACGATCGGCTTCGGCGAGTGCTTCGCGAAGGCGCGGAGGACGGGCTCGGACTCGTCGTCGGCCCACTTCTCGAGCTTCGGGAAGGCGCGGACGCCGATCGCGTCGGCGTAGCGCGCGAGGACCGGCGCGGCCTCGCGGATGTGCTCCGCGGCCTGGCCGTCCATCTTGACGCCGTCCCGGTGCTCGAGACCCCACACGCCGCCCGAGCCCGCGTCGAGGGTGATCGCCTTCGCGCCGAGACGCGCGCACGCGCTCTCCGTCGAGGCGCGGGTCCTGAGGGACGGGTTCATGAAGTAGAGCGCGACGACCTTCCCGTGGAGCGAGCCGCGAGCGCGGCCGCTCTTCAGGTCCCGCGCGAGCGTCACGAGCTCGCGGAGCTCGCCGGGGGCCCAGTCCTGCCAGGTGATGAAGTCTCGCTTCGCGGTCATGAACCCGTCGCTCTTTCGGTCGTCCAAGGCGGGAGAGAGGGTGGGGTTCTACCATGAGGCACGATCGAGTCGCCGTCGTCGCCGCGTCCTGCGCGTTCATCCTGGCCGTCCTCGTCGCGGGCCAGGTGCTCGGCGACGACAAGGAGAGGCCCCGCGGCGGAGACTTGAAGCGCACGGTCTCCGCGTCGGAGGATCCGTGTCAGTGGGTCACGGCCGCCCTGCCCGTGAGCTCGGAGACGCAGGTCACCGTGGTCCACGGGCCGTTCTTCCTCTGCCATCTCGGAGCGGGAGACGTCCTCCAGATCGTCTCGAGCGCCGAAGGGCGCAACCCGGTGACGGTCGGCTACGTGCCACCGTTCACCTCCGGCCGCGTGTTCATCCCCGAGGGCTGCTACCTCCTCGCGGACAAGAACCACAGCGCGAGCCGCCTCTACTCGGGGTTCAAGCCCTACGGCGTGCGCTGAAGGATCTTCTCGAGCGCGACGGCGAGGAGGTCGATCTCCTTCTCCGTGACGATCAGGGGAGGGAGCAGCCGGAGCGTGTTCTCCTCGGACGTCGTCCCGACGAGGATGTGGTCCTCCTTCATCAGGATGTCGCGGACCTTCTTCGCGGGGCGGTCGATCTGGACCCCGAGGAGGAGGCCGAGGCCGCGGACCTCCGAGACGCCCTTCATGCCCGTGAAGCGCTTGCGGACGTACTCGCCGACCTTCGCGGCGTTCTCCCAGAGACGCTTCTCCTCGACGAGAGCGAGCGTCGCATCGAGCGCGGCCATGGCGAGCGGGCCGCCGCCGAAGGTCGTGCCGTAGTCGTTGCCGCCCACGGTCTCCGAGAGGCCCTCGTCCACGAGGAGCGCCGCGCACGGGACGCCGGACGCGATCCCCTTCGCGGTCGAGATGAGGTGAGGCCGCACGCCGTAGTACTGCGCGGCGAAGGGAGTGCCCGCGCGGCCGACCGCGGTCTGCACCTCATCGAAGATGAGGGCTGCTCCGCGAGCGCGGCAGAGGGACTCGACGTCCTGGACGAACTTCTTGTCCGCGACGCGCACGCCGCCGAGCGACTGGATCGGCTCGAGGATCACGCCCGCCGTGTCGCCGTCGAGGGCCTGGTCCACCTCTTCTATGGCGCCGAACCGGCAGTAGACCGTCGTGGGCACGCTCTCCTTGTGCTGGCGGTCGTAGGGCGCGAGGCCCGTGACGCTCATGGCGCCGTAGGTGCGCCCGTGGAAGCTGCCGCGGAAGGTCACGATCCGGCGCCGCCCGCGCCACTTGCGGGCGATCTTGAGGGCGTTCTCGTTGGCCTCGGCGCCCGAGTTCACGAAGAACGCCTTGGTGAGGTTCGCGGGCGCGAGCGACGTGAGCCGCTTCGCGGCCCGGGCGCGCGCGGAGTTGTAGACGGCGTTCGAGTAGAAGAGGAGGCGGGACGCCTGCTCCGAGATCGCCTTCACGACCTGGGGCGGCGAGTGGCCCGCGAGCGCCACGGCGTGCCCGCCGTAGAGGTCGAGGTACTTCGTGCCGGCGTCGTCCCAGACCAAGACCCCCTCCCCGCGCTCGAGCGCGAGGGGGAGCTTGGCGGTGATCCCGATGGTGTGGCGGTCCTCGACCGCGCGGAGGTTTTCGGTCGGAGTCATCGGAGGTCGAGATTACCATGTGCGGCCCATGACACCCGCGCGCGAGCTCCTCTTCCGGCACCGGGGGACCCTCCTCATCCTCGTCGCGGCTCCGATCGCGATCGGCTGCCTCGAGCTCCCGTTCTCGTGGATCGACGCAGGCGTCGGGCTCGCGATCCTCGCGCTCGGCGCGCTCCTCCGCCTCGTCGCGATCCGCAGGATCGGCAAGCGCGCGCGCGTCGCCAAGTCGGGGGCGACGCACCTCCTTTGCGAGGGTCCCTACGCGCGCACGCGTAATCCGCTCTACGTCGCGAACCTCTCGACGGCCGTCGCGTCGGCCGTTCTCGCCGGGCTCCGCGTGTGGTCGCTCCTCGTCGCGCTCTTCGTCGTCGCGGTCTACCAGCTCGTGATCCTCGCGGAGGAGGAGACGCTCCGGGAGCTCTTCGGCGAGAAGTTCGACCTCTATCGGCAGCGAGTGCCGCGCTGGGTCCCGCGCCTCACCGCGGCCGCGCCGGTCGACACGCTCGAGGCCACGCCCGTCTGGTCGTGGAGCGAGGTCGTCATCCGCGAGGCCCCCTACCTCCTCGGGATCGCCGCGCTCGGCGCGTCGCTCATCTACATCAAGCTCTCGGGCCCCGGTGTCGCGTGGGCTTCCTCGCTGCTCGCGGACATCGCGGCGAAGCTCTCGCTCCCGCGCTGGGGGCTCGTGACGGCCATCGTCGTCCTCGGTGCGTTCGGCGAGGGCGTGAGCACGTTCCTCAAGCGCCGGCGCCACGCGCTCCGCAAGGAGTGGATCACGAAGGCGCTCGCCGAGGCCGAGGCGCGCGGCGAGAAGCCGCCGACCTGACGTTCCGGATCAGGCCTTCGCGAAGGCCTGGACGAGGAAGTACAAGCCGACCGCCGTGCCCGAGACGAGGACGAGGATCCGGCCCCAGAGCACCTGGACGCTCGGGTCGGTGAGCGGCAGGCCGCGGCGCGCGGAGACGTAGCCGTCGAGGAGGTCGCGAGTCCGGCGTGCGGTCCGGATGGCGATCGAGCGGCCCTCGGCGCGGAGGCGGTCGCGATAACGCTGCGCGCGGAAGTCCATGGAGAAGTGTTCCTCCGGAGGACCCGTCCGGTCGCAAGCGCGGTGCCGGAGCAGCGCGTGTCTCCGTTCAGCGCACCCTTCGCGGAGTGGCGGGCGCCGAGTCCGGTCTCCGGGCGGCGAGCGGGTGATCCCACACGCCGGGGATCTTCGTGCCGCACGAAGGGCACGCGCCGTCGCGGCCGATCGCGCACTCGAGGATCTTGAAGCTCCGGCGCCGGATGAGGGTCTTCCGGCACGACGGACAGCGCGTGTCCTCCCACTCGCCGACCTGACCGGGGCGGTTCCCCGCGTAGACGAAGCGGAGCCCCTCCTCGACACCGATCTCCGCGGCGCGGATGAGCGTCCGCACGGGCGTGTCGCCCTGGGAGTCCATCTTGTAGTCGTCGTGAAATCCGGTGATGTGCCAGGGGATGTCCGGAGACACCGAGCGAATGAAACGTGCGGCCTCGCGAAGCTCGGCCTCGGAGTCGTTGAAGCCCGGGATCACGAGCGTGACGATCTCGAGCCAGAAGCCCTTCGCGTGGACGAGGCGGATCCCGTCGAGGATGTGCTCGAGCGGCGCGCCGAGCTCCCTGTATCGCTTGTCGTTGAAGCTCTTCAGGTCGATCTTGTAGAGCGAGACGTACGGGCGGATGAAGTCGAGCACCTCCGACGTCGCGTTCCCGTTCGAGACGAACGCGCCGAGGAGGCCGGCTTCCTTCGCGGGCTTCAAGACCTCGACGGCCCATTCGGAGGTGATGAGCGGCTCGTTGTACGTCGAGACGACGACGGGAGCGTTCTCGCGGAGCGCGATCTCGACGAGCTGCGTGGGCGTCACGTCCTTCGGCGCCGCGCCCGCGACGGGATCGCGGAGGGCCTGGGAGCTGACCCAGTTCTGGCAGTTGTGGACGGCGAAGCCGTTCGCGAGGTACGTGTGCCGGCCCTCGGCCTCGAGGTTGTACACCCAGCCTTCGTAGGGGCGCCGGGTCACTTCGCGGATCGGGACGTACCAGAACCGATCGTCGGACCGCCAGCTCCGACGCTTCGTCTCCTTCTCACGCCAGACGAGCGTGAACTGACGAGGGCTTCGCTTTACGCCACGGCCTTGGATCTTCGCGCTCGTCGACTGCTCGTGGACGTAGAGGCTCGGCAAGAAGCCGAGCCTTAGCGCAAGCCAGACGAGGTCCCAGGCGAGTCGCTCCGACACGGTCGTGACCGTGACCTTCCCGTCGGCGTAGCGGTGACCGTCGCCCTTCACGACGGCTGCGAGAAACGCCGAGGCTACTTCGGGAGGAGCCGAGAAGATCGCTTCGGGGACGCGCTTGGCTCTGGCTCCGCGTCCGCACAACTCCGCAAAGACGATCGCCGCCGAGGACTTCCCAATCGTGACCGTGCGGGTGGTCTCACGGACCGATTCTCGAGACTCGAGACCGAGCACCGCGCGGATGAGGTCGGACGCTCGCTTCGCGAGGTGTTCCTCGTGGACACCGAACGCGAACACCAGCGAGCGGCTGTTCGGTCGAGCTTGGCTCTTGAGACTAGAACCCTCGGCGACATAGAGACCCAAGAGTTCCGCGAGGGCGGCATCGACCGGGAGATTCTGCGGGATCCCCGGACGGCGTTCCTGTCCGAACCGGACGCGATCGGCTTCGAGCACGAGTTTCTCGGTGTATGTCTGCGCCCATCCGGGGTCGCCGCCATGTCGGCGAACGCGCGTTCGAATATGCCTCACCGAGTCGGCGCGCAGGTTCAACGTGCGACCGACTTCAGCCGAGCTCACACCAGCCGCGGAGAGTTCGAGGATCCGGGTGACGGTCTCCGGGGCGATCGCGCGGCGACCGCGCACGGTTCCGAGGTGGGGTCGGAGGAAGGCGGCGGTTTCGAGACTCTCGATGGACTTCTCGACGCTCGAGCGGCGCGGGAGCACGAGGAACATCCCTGGACGGAGCTCGGCCGCGGGCACGAACCGCGGCTCCTCGTCGCCCGGCCCGACCGAGGCGAGCACTGGGTGATCGGGAGTCGCTTCGAGTCCTGGAAGAAGGCGCGTCTTTACCGCAACGAGCTCTCCCTTGAAGGCGTGACGGAAGATCCAGCGAGCCGCGCGACGACTTCCGTCGTCGGCGATCACTTCGAGGTTAGGAGCCGGAACCCGGCGCCCGTCGGTGCCGTTCGGATCGGGAGAGCCCTCGTCGAAGAGCTCGCCGATCGGACGCATCCCACCAGGCGTTGCGACCCGGACATCCGCGGGGAAGCAGTAGGCGCAGTGAAGATCGCACCCGAGCATCCCGAAGCTGAGCGCATCGTTCCCAGGCAGCGCATGGAAGAACGGCTTCTTCTCGATCGGGTCCACCTGGATCCCGGCCACGTAGCCGCGCGGGACCATGAGCTTCCCGTCCACGTTCGAGCGGACGCGGCAGATCCCGTCGCGCCCCGGCGGGATCTTGCACCGGTGCGCGCACGAGAGACACCGGAGGACCTTGCCCGGAAGCTCGACGGTGACCTCGGGCGCCCCGAGGCCACGACGCACGGCGAGCATCTCCGCGAGCGTGAGGCCCATGAAATCCACTTTAGGGAAACTGAAGAAAAGAACAACAGCATGTGGCAAGAATCCCCCAGTCCGGTCACGTTGCGTAACGCGTCGCGTTGACGTGTCTTGACGGTAGACCGCAACGAGGCTTGGGCACGTTCAGCACGCAAGATAAATGCGGCGCGTCATTTGCGCGTCTCGGACTCCGATAACAGCTCCTGTCGCAGACGGTCGATAGGATTTCCAGGCGACGGAGTTGGGGGGAGTCCATGGCGCACCTGAACCAAGGTCGTTCCGGCATAGCGCAACCTTCGTTCGGTCTCCTCGAAGGAGTCGAGACTCTCACCGAGATCGCTCAGATTCGAGCCGAACAAAAATCGAGCGGCGCCGGCTTCCGCTTCCTGTTCGTCAACGAGGACGAGCTGCCCCCGACCTTCGCGCGTCCGTCGGGCGAGGACAAGTCGGTCGCGCTCAGCTACGCCGACGCCTACGACATCGCGCGCCGCGCGGCGTATCACCTCGCCTCTCGAGGCGTCGGCCGCGGCGACAAGGTCCTCATCGTCATGCCGACGGGCCCGGGCTTCCTCGCCGCGTTCATCGGCTGCCAGCTCCTCGGTGCGATCCCGGTCCCGGCCGTCCCTCCCTTCTCGCTCCGCACGATCGACGAGTACGTCGCGCGGATCGTCAAGCTCGCGACGAACGCGCACGTGCGCGCCGTGGTCACCATCGAGAAGCTCGTCCCGGTCTTCCGCCTCGCGCGGAGCGCCTCCGCCGAGTCGAAGAAGTGCTTCTCGCGCGTCCTCCTCGCGCGCGAGCTCCTCTCCGAGGAGCAGCCGCTCGACTACGTGCAGGCGCCCGATCCCGACGCGCCCGCGCTCATCCAGTACACGTCGGGCAGCACGGGCACTCCCAAGGGAGTGGTCCTCTCGCACCGCTCGCTCCTCGCGAACGTGAAGGCGATCGGCCTCGGCGCCGCGTTCAACGCGAACGACGTGGCCCTCGCGTGGCTGCCGCTCTTCCACGACATGGGCCTCATCGGCCACTTCATCGCCGCCCACGTCTGGGCCATGCCGCTCGTCCTCCTGCCGCCCGAGGTCTTCGTCAAGCGGCCCAAGGAGTGGCTGAGAGCGATCAGCAAGTACCGGGGCTCGTGCAGCGCCTCGCCGAACTTCGGCTACGCGCTCTGCGTCCGCAAGGTGAAGGAGGAGGAGCTCGCCTCGCTCGACCTCTCCTCGTGGCGCGTGGCTCTCTGCGGCGCCGAGCCGATCGCGCCCGACACGGTCCGCACCTTCACGGAGAAGTTCGCCAGGGCGGGCTTCGCGCCGGGCGCCTTCTTCCCGGTCTACGGCATGGCCGAGCTGTCGCTCGCGGCCACGTTCCCGCCTCCGGGACGTCTGCCGCGCCTCGATCGCATCGAGCGCGATGCGTTCGAGCGCACGGGCAAGGCGGTCTCCGCGGCGGAGTCGCTCCCGGCCGAGCAGAGCATGACGTGGGTCTCCGTCGGCTCCGCGGTCCCGGGGCACGACGTCCGCGTCGTCGCGAAGGACGGCTCGCTCCTCCCCGAGCGCACCGAGGGCGAGATCCAGGTCCGCGGCCCGTCGCTCATGCAGGGCTACTTCGAGAACCCCGTCGCGACCGCCGAGTCCATCCAGAACGGCTGGCTGCGCACGGGCGACCTCGGCTACCTGGCGAACGGCGAGCTCTTCGTCACCGGCCGCTCGAAGGAGATGATCATCAAGGGCGGGCGCAACCTCTACCCGCAGGACATCGAGCGCGCCGCCGCGCGCGTGGACGGCGTCCGCGCGGGCTGCTGCGCGGCGTTCGGAGTCCGCAACGACGCGCGCGGCACGGAGGACCTCGTCCTCCTCGCCGAGCTCAAGGGCGAGCTCTCGGACGACGCCGCGCGCGACACGCTGAAGGCCGAGATCAAGCGGAGCGTCTTCGAGATGACCGGCGCCTCGCCCGACATCGTCGTCCTCGTCCCCGTGGGCACGGTCCCGAAGACGTCGAGCGGGAAGATCCAGCGCGACCTCGCGCGGAAGCGCTACCTCAAGAACGACCTCGAGCGGAACGGCGCGTCGATCGCCACGCTCGCGCGGCTCAAGATCGCGCAGGTCATGGAGAGCCTGAAGGCGTTCGTCTTCCGGTCGCCGTGAGCGAAGCCTCCCCCGAAGGGCTCGAGCTCCGTGCGAAGGCGGAGTCGGGCGCGCTCGACAAGGCGCGCCTCAAGGCCGCGGCGTTCCTCGGTCACGGGCCCGCGACCGAGGCGCTCGACATCCCGCCGACGCCCGAGTGGGAGCACCGCGACACGGACATCTGGATCTCGCGCCTGCGGCCCGTGGGCAAGGAAGCCTTCGTCCGCGCCGTCATCGCGATCGTCGCGCCGCGCCTCGGCGCCTCCGACTCGCGCGCGCCGCTCGAGGCCGCGGAGGCGTGGGTCCACTGTCCGTGCGAGGACCACAGGAAGGGCGCCGCCGCCGCCTTCGAGGCCGCGAAGGACTCTCCGGCCGCGCTCGCCGCGAGCTGCGCGAGCCAGACGATCGCGACCGCCTCCGCTCAGGAGCTCTACAAGGCGCTCAGGAACCTCGACCCCGCGACGACGCCCAAGCTCGTCGCCGCGGCGCTCGTTCCGTGGCTCCTCGGCGCTGCCGACCCGTTGGCGAAGGGCGTCACGCCGGCGGCTCCGGTCCAACTCTCCGAGCTGAGCCCCGAGGAGCGCTCCGCGCTCGATGTCGTCGTGAAGAAGCTCAAGGCGGACCCGGGGACGCTCGTGCGCGAGCTCGCGCACAAGCTCACGCAGGAAGAGCGCGCCGATCTCTCGCGCCGGATCCTCGAGCGACGGTCTTTCGACAATTGAATGGTCCCTCCTTTGCCACGGAGGACACAGAGCGGCTCGCCAAGCCAGGCGTGGATGAGCGATCCAAGCGTTTCGAACGCCGAGGCGCAGAGACGCAGAGGCGCGGAGAGGCGGTGACCACCCCTCTGCGTCTCAGCGTCTCAGCGCCTCCGCGAAGAGAGACAAGAGGGACGCTCCTCCACGCTCGTCAACATCGCCGCGCGCCGACAAGAAGTGGAACGTTAGTGGTACAGAGAGCCGTCAATCCCGGTCGATGAGCGAGTGCGTCTTCGTGTCGCGCATGAGCGCGCAAACGATGAGCGAGCAGAAGATGCAGCCGGTGACGTACCAGTAGAACCAGCTCTCGTGGCCGGCGTCCTTGAGCCGGAGAGCCACGTACTCCGCCGTGCCGCCGAAGACCGAGACCGTGAGCGCGTAGGGGAGGGCGACGCCGAGCGTCCGGATCTCGGCGGGGAACAGCTCGGCCTTCACGACCGCGTTGATGGCGGTGTAGCCGCTCACTATGACGAGGCCCGCCATGACGAGCACGGTGGCAGCGGTGACCGTGGTGGCCGTCGCGAGGGCGGTGAGGATGGGGACCGTCGCGACGGTGCCGACGATGCCGAAGGCGATGAGGACCGGCTTCCGGCCCACGCGGTCCGAGATGGCTCCGAGGACGGGCTGAAGGAGCAGGTAGCCGAGGAGCGTCACGGCGTTGACGGTGTTCGCGTCGCGGGGCGAGAGCTTCGCGGTGTTCACGAGGAACTTCTGCATGTACGTCGTGAACGTGTAGAACGCGACGGTCCCGCCCATCGTGAGCCCCACGACCACGAGCGCGGCGCGCCGGCAGGCCCAGAGCGTCGCGAGCGGCGGCGGACGCGGGCGGCTCTCCCGCGCGAGGAATGCCTCCGTCTCGGCCGTCCCGCTCCGGATCCACGCGGCGACGACCGCGAAGCCCGCGCCGATCGCGAAGGGGATGCGCCACCCCCACGCCGTGATCTGGTCGTCCGAGAGGAGCGCGGAGAGGACGATGAGGACGAAGTTCGCGAGGAGCTTCCCGAGGATGATCGTGACGTAGAGGAAGCTCGTGTAGAAGCCGCGGTGCTCGCTCGTCGCGATCTCGCTCAGGTACGTCGCGCTCGCCCCGTACTCGCCGCCGAGGCTCAGCCCCTGGAGGAGCCGCGCGGCGGTGAGGAGCACGGGCGCGAGCGTCCCGATCCGGGCGTACCCCGGGGTGACGGAGATGAGCAGCGAACCGAGACACATGAGCGCGACGGAGAGAGTCAGAGCGGCGCGCCTCCCGTAGCGGTCGGCGTAGAGACCCATGACGAGCCCGCCGATCGGCCGCATGAGGAAGCCGAGCGCGAAGACGAGGGCCGTGCTCATGAGCTGCGCGGTGCGGTCGCCGTGCGGGAAGAACGACTTCGAGAAGTAGAGGCCGAAGACGGCGTAGACGTACCAGTCGTAGTACTCGACGAGGTTCCCGATCGACCCGCCTACGATCGACCTGAGGCGCCCCGTCGAGATCCGCTCCGTCAACGCCGCGCTCCGCGCTCCTTAGTAACCGAGCGCCTTCCGGTCCGCCGCAGTCTTCTCGCGCGCCTTCGCCATCCGCTCCTCGAGCTCGACGATCTTCTTCTCGCGCTTCTCCGTCTCCTCCTTGTCGACGGCGTCCTTCTGGGCCTGCGGGGCTTCCTTCTTCATGCTCTTGAGCCAGTACTTCTGCTTGAGCTCGGACTTCTGCATCATGATCGAGCTCGCGGACTCGGCGATCCCGCCGCGCGCGTTGATCACGTCGCGGGTGCGCTCGCACTTCTTGAGGAAGTCGGTCTTCTTGTACTCGGCGATGTACGTCATGCCCTCGCAGTAGGCGTTCATGACCGTCGGGTCGGCGGACCAGAGCCACTTGTACTTCTCGTCGCCGAGGACCTGCGTCTTGCTCGTCCGGCCGCTCACGAGATGGCCGATGAGGCTCTTGTGGTACGCGAAGACCTTCTCGTAGGCGCTGCGCGCCATCCGCGCCTCCTCGTCCTTGTCGAGGTCGTAGTTCTTGCTCTTCCAGAGCTGCGCGAGCTGCTCGGGGATGTCGTAGGCCTCGGCGAAGACGAGCCCGATGAACGTCTCGAGCTTGCCCGTAGCGAGCTGGTCGTAGGCGGGCTTCGTCTTCGAGAGGTTCTCGATCATGAGGTCGATCGTGCCCTCGGCGGTCGTGACCTTCGCCCAGGCGTCGATCTTGCCGGGGCCCGCGATCGTGACCTCCTGACCGACGAAGAGGTACACGTCCTTCCCGTCCTTGCCGGTTGTCCTTCCGCTGCACGGGATCTCGACGTAGACCTTCTTGCCGTTGAGCGCCTTCACGTCGCTCGGGCTCACCACTTCGTAAGCGCCGACCGGGCGCTCCGCCCCGACGAGCACGGCGAGCGCGAACGTGGCGGTCGCGAGACCGCGGATGATGCCT
>CAZYLP010000018.1:9271-24757 GCA_964648345.1 uncultured Planctomycetota bacterium | reverse complement strand
CCCGTTCAGGAAGGTCCCGTTCGAGCTCGCCTCGTCCTCGAGGACGTGGTGCTCGCCGAGCAGCGCGATCGAGGCGTGGAGGCGCGAGACGCTCGAGTCGTGGAAGACGATGTCGCAAGTCGGCGCGCGGCCGATGCGCGTCCGCGACGCGACGAGCTCGCGCACGGCGGGGATCTCACCGGGCGTCTCCTCGATGAGGACCTTCACCGGAACCCTCCTGCCTGCGGGGTCTCCCGCGACGGGAGGGGGTGAGGGCGAATCCCGCGCCAACGCGGGAGTTGCACGAGCGCGTGATTCTCCGCGGTCCGCGACCGGTATGGCGCCTGCTCCGCCGAAGGCCATGAACGTCCACCTCCGGTTCCTCGGCGCCGCGCGGGCCGTCACGGGCTCCCTGCACGTCGTCGAGGCGGGTGGACGCCGCATCGCCCTCGACTGCGGGCTCGTCCAGGGCCACCGCGCCGAGGCGCGCCGCGCGAACGCCGCCCCCCGGGTGGACCCGGCGAGCCTGGACGCCGTCGTCCTCTCGCACGCGCACGTGGACCACTCGGGTGCCCTCCCGACTCTCGTGAAGCACGGCTTCCAGGGGTCGATCCACGCGACCGCCGCGACGACGGACCTGGCGCGGATCCTCCTCCGCGACTCGGCGCACATCCAGGAGCTCGACGCCCGCTACATGACCGAGCACGCGGCCCGACACGCGTCCGAGGCCCCGCCCGGCGGTTTCCCGGTCCCGGTCGCTCCGATCTACGACCAGGCGGACGTGGACGCCACGCTCGAGCGCTTCGTCGCGAGGCCCTATCACGAGAGCTTCGACCTCGTGCCCGGGGTCCGCGCCACGTTCCACGATGCCGGGCATCTCCTCGGGAGCGCCGTGACCGTGCTCGACATCACGGGAGGCGGCGCCGCCCTCCGGCTCGCGTACACCGGCGACCTGGGCCGACCCGGGCATCCGATCGTGAAGGACCCCGAGGTCCCGCCCGGACCGATCGACTACCTGATCTGCGAGAGCACTTACGGCGACCGCGTCCACGAAGGACCCGGCGACCTCGAGCGCAAGCTCGCGGAGACGCTCGCGCGCGCCTTCGAGCGCCGGGGGCGCGTCATCATCCCGGCCTTCTCGGTGGGACGGACGCAGAACCTCGTCTACGCCCTCAACCAGCTCTTCAAGAAGGGCTCGCTCGCGCCGGTCCCGATCTTCGTGGACAGCCCGCTCTCGATCGACGCGACCGAGGTCTACCGCCGCCACCCCGAGTGCTACGACGAGGAGACGCTCCGCTTCATCGAGAACGCGGGCGACCCCTTCGGCTTCAAGCTCCTCACCTACGTCCGGACCGCGGAGGAGTCGAGGGCGCTCAACGAGAGAGATGGGCCGTTCGTGATCATCTCCGCGTCCGGCATGTGCGAGCACGGCCGGATCCTCCACCATCTCAAGAACAACGTCGCGCGCCCCGAGAGCACGATCGTCTTCATCGGCTTCCAGCCGCGCGACACTCTCGGCCGGCGGCTCGTCGAGCGCGAGAAGACCGTCAAGATCTTCGGCGAGCCGCACCGCCTGCGCGCCGAGGTCGTGACCTTGAACGGGTTCTCCGCGCACGCGGACCGGGACGAGCTCACGACCTACGTCGAGCGAATCCGTGGCCTCCGTGGCGTCTTCATCGTCCACGGCGAGGAGCGCGCCGCCCTCGGGCTCGCCGGGCACTTCACCGCGCGCGGCATACCGGGCGTCCACGTCCCCTCGCCGGGAGAGTCCGTCCCGCTCGTCCGGTGATCGGTCGCGGCACTCGACGTGCACGTTCGTCGGGCACGCGGATCATCCGCGGAGGAGTCCACCATGAGAGTCTCGAACGGGCTCGTTCCGGGCCTCGCGCTCGCGTTGCTGGCCGCGACCCCCGGTTGCTTCGAGGAGAAACTCGCGGTCGCCGTCCACGGCGACGGTTCCGGTCAGGTCGAGCTGCGCCGTCGCTTCGGCGCGAACCTCTCCGCCCTGCACTTCCTCGGCGCCGATGACGACGACGCGCGCCGAGCGAAGGTCCGCGACGAGCTCGTCGAGCAGCTCGCCTGCTGGGAAGGGGTCTCCGCGTGGACCGACGCGCGGGTCGAGGCCCGCGGCGACCGCGCCGAGGTCTCCGCGCGCGGCTGGTTCGAGAACGTGAACCGCCTCCGCTGCTCCGAGCCCGGCGTGGGCGAGCACCGCTTCGGCGCGCGCCGCACGGGCGGCGTGCTCGAGCTCGAGTGGACCTTCACGCCGCCTCCGGGCGCCCGCGTCGCGTCGCTGCGCCAGGCGCGCGCGATGACGAGCACGCTCGAGGGCCTCGAGATCCTCGGGGCCATGGTCCTTCCGGGCGAAGTCACGAGAGCCGAGGGCGCGACGCGCGACGGGGCACGCGGTCCCGAGTGGATGCTCGTCTCGATGTCCGAGCTCGCGGCCGAGATCGCCGACCTCGAGAAGCGCATCGCCGCCGGCGAGCTGACCGGCGACGGCGCGGCGGCCATGCTCGACGCCACCTACTTCTCCAGGAAGGCGACCGTCCGGTGCCGGGTCCGCGAGACGGCGTCGGAGCTCGAGGGGTTCCGGTCCGAGGCGCGAGGCGCTCGCCGCGCCTACGACGCGTCGCCGCTCCGCAAGGAGATCGAGGCGCGGAAGCGCGAGCGCGCCGCGGAGCGGGGCGAGGACGCGATCGGGGCGGCGAAGTGACGGTCCTCATCGGCGCTCCACCGTCCGCACGACGAGGAGCGGGGCGCCGCCGTGACGGAGGACGTGCCCCGCGGTCGAGCCGAAGGGCCACTTCCGCTCTCCCGCCCGACCGTGCGTCGCGATGGCGACGAGGTCGAACGCACCCTCGCTCGCGCGGTCGAGGATCGCGGCCGCCGGCGTCCGGGCGGCGACGACCTCGGAGCGGCGGCGGACGCCGTGGAGCTCCTCGAGCGCGGAGCCGAAGACCTCGGGGCCCGCGAGCGGGACGCCGGGCGGGGAGACGTGGAGCAGCACGACCTCGGAGTCGCACCGCAGCGCGACCTCGCGCACGAGCGGGAGCACGCCGTGGGCGCGCTCCGATCCGTCGAGGGGGACGAGGATCTTCCGGAACGCGAGCTCGGCGGCGAGCTCGCGCGACCCGCCGCCCCTGCGCCAGTCGGAGACCGGGGCGAGGCCGATCGTGTTCGCGAGGAGGAGCGGATGCCGGGCGGTCTCGAGGAGCCGCTCGGCCACGCTGCCGAGGACCCAGCGGCTCAAGCCGCCGCTGCCGTGGCTCGACAGCGCGATGAGCGTGGGCCGGAGCTCGTCCGCGGCCGCGAGGATCTCGTCCGCGGCGAAGCCCTCGCGGACGTGCGCGCGGGCGCTGACCCCTCGCTCGGAGAGCGCGCCGGCGACCGCGGCGAGGTGGTCGCGGGCCGCGGCCCGCGCGCCCTCCTCGCCGAGCTCGTCCCGGTCCTCGCCGGTCACGACGCGCACGAGCTCGACCACGCTGCCGTCGCGTGCGACGAGGGGGAGGACGACCGCGATCATCCGATCCGCGAGGTCCGAGCCGTCGAGCGGCACGAGGACCCTCTCGAAGAGGCTTACGGCGTCACGCCGCGCGTGCGCACGACGAGCAGCGGACAGCGCGCGTGGCGAACGACGTTCTCGGCGACCGAGCCCATGAGCCAGCGCGAGAGCCCCGAGCGGCCGTGCGTCGTCATCGCGATGAGGTCGCAGCCCTTGCGCTCGCATGCCTCGAGCGCCCCGCTGGCCGCGTCGCCCACGCTCGTCGAGAGCTCGACGCGGACGCCCTCGAGCTGCGAGACGAAGGGACGGAGGAGGCCCCGGGCCTCCTCGTCGGTCATGAGCACCGGCGGCGCGCCCTCGGCGATGACCGTGATCGGGATCGCATGGTGGAGGACGACCTCCGCCTCGTAGAGGCGGGCGACCTCGCGCACGAGGGGCAGCACCGCCGCGGCCGCCTGCGAGCCGTCGAGCGGCACGAGGATCATGCGGAACCGCATCTCCTTCGCATCCTCGAGCCCGAACGGATTCGCGAGGAGGACGGGGGCGGGCGACTCGCGGAGGACGCGCTCGGCGACGCTGCCGCGCGTGAAGCGCTGGACGCCCGAGCGCCCGTGCGTCGCCATCACGATGAGCGACGTGGGACGCTCGAGGGCCCGGCCGACGAGCCGGTCCGCGGGGTCGCCCGCGAGGACCTCGATCGCCACGCGCGCGCCGCCCGCGCGGAGCGGCGCGGCGACGGACTCGAGGTGCCGGCGCGACTCCTCCATGAGCGCCTTCGGGTCGGCCCCGCCCGGCGGACGGGGCGAGACGACCTCGACGAGCGAGACCTCGGCATCCTTGCGGGTGAGGATCCGTCGCAGCAGGCCCACGATCCGGTCCGAGAGCGGCGACCCGTCGAGCGGGACGAGGATCTTGTCGAGCATCGCGTTCTTCTCCCCTCCGCGGTGGGGCAAAAGCCGCGCCGCCAGAACCGCGAAGGATCTCGCACCGGCGCCTCTCCTTCTTCGGCTCGGCCTGGCATACGGGTTGTGCCCGCGGAAGGATGGGAGCCTGGACCGCGGACTCCCCCGCGGCCGGTTCCTGGGACGACCGAGTGCGAGAGCAGCCCGAGGATGCGGTGGCCCATGGTGGCCGGCCGCAGGCGACCGTGGACATCGCCGAGCACGCGGCTCACGGGCGGTGGCACGCCCTCACGCCCCACGATGCCCTCGCGGCGCTCACGTCCTCGCGCGACCGCGGCCTCGAGGACGCCGAGGTCGACCGTCGCTCGCGGCGGTTCGGACCGAACGCCCTGCCCGAGGCGGGGAGTCGCTCGCTCATCGCGGTCTTCCTGCGGCAGTTCATG
Organism: uncultured Planctomycetota bacterium; assembly: GCA_964648345.1. Taxonomy (GTDB): domain Bacteria; phylum Planctomycetota; class J058; order J058; family JACQDU01; genus CAZYLP01. Next base: position 19,928 of record CAZYLP010000018.1, on the reverse strand, counting down.
AGTCCGCTCATCTACCTGCTCTTCGCCTCCGCGGCGGTCGCGTTCGCGCTCTCGGTGCCGGGCGACGCGGTCGTGATCCTCGCGGTCGTCTTCCTGAACGCGGTCATCGGCACCGTCCAGGAAGGCCGCGCCGAGCGCTCTCTGTCCGCGCTGCGCCGCCTCTCCGCGCTCAAGGTGCGCGTCGTGCGCGGCGGCCGCGAGCAGCTCATCGAGGCGCGGCGGGTCGTGCCCGGCGACGTGATCCTCGTCGCGCCGGGAGACGCCGTGGGCGCCGACGCACGGCTCCTCGAGGCGGCCTCGCTCGAGGTCTCGGAGGCCGCGCTCACCGGGGAGTCGGTCCCCGTGGCGAAGAGCGACGCGCCGATCGCGGCCAGCGCGCTCCTCGCCGACCGGACGAACATGCTCTACGCCGGGACGCACGTGACCGCCGGCCGCGGCCGGGCGGTCGTCGTCGCGACGGGCCTCGCGACCGAGGTGGGCAAGATCCACGCGCTCACGGCGTCCGCGGAGGACCCGAAGACGGCCCTCGAGGAGAAGACGGAGCGGTTCGGCCGCCTCATCCTCGCCGGGGCCGTGCTCCTGTTCGTCCTCGTCGTCGGCTTCGGGCTGCTCCGCGGCTTCGCGCTCGTGGACGTGCTCATGGTCGCGATCAGCCAGGTCGTCTCCATGGTCCCCGAGGGCCTCCCCGTCGCGCTCACGATCGCGCTCGCGGTCGGCGTCCAGCGCATGGCCGCGCGGCGCACCGTCGTGCGGCGCCTCTCCGCGATCGAGTCGCTCGGCGCGACGAGCGTGATCTGCAGCGACAAGACCGGGACGCTCACGCGGAACGAGATGACCGTCACGCGTCTCTGGCTCCCGGGGGGACGCGCGATCGACGTCACGGGCGCCGGCTACTCGCCCGAGGGGACGTTCGTCGAGGAGGGCCGCGCGCTCGACGCGCGCTCGGACCCGCGCGTCCGCGAGCTCCTCGAGGCGGGCGCCCTCTGCAACGACGCCCAGGTCGTGAAGGGCGAGGGCGAAGGCGCCGCGTGGCGCGCGCTCGGCGACCCGACCGAGGCCGCGCTCGTGACCGCGGCCGCGAAGGCCGGGCTCTTCCTCGCCGAGCTCCGCCGCGCGCGCCCGCGGCGCGCGGAGCTCCCGTTCGACGCGGCGACGAAGGCCATGGCGACCGAGCACGAGTCGGGCGGCGAGAGCGTCGTGTTCGTGAAGGGAGCCCCCGAGGTCGTCCTCGAGCTCTGCGCGGCGGACGAGGCGCTCGCGACCGCCACGCGAGAGGCCGTGGAGGAGATGGCGCGGCGGGCGCTCCGCGTCCTCGCGGTGGCCGTCGTGCGCGGCGCCTCCGTCGACCCGGAGCGGCGGTTCGACGCGCTCCGTGGACGCGCCACGCTCCTCGGCCTCGTCGGCCAGCTCGACCCGCCGCGCCCCGAGGTCCGGGACGCCGTGCTCGCTTGCCGCGCCGCTGGGATCAAGCCGGTCGTCGTGACGGGCGACAACAAGATCACGGGCCTCGCCGTCGCGCGGATCCTCGACATCGCGCGCGAGGGCGACATCGCGCTCGACGGGCGCGAGCTCGAGGCGCTCCCCGACGCCGAGCTGGCGCGCGTCCTCCCGAGGGTGTCGGTCTTCGCGCGCGTCCAGCCGGCCCAGAAGCTGAGGATCGTGAAGGCGTTCCAGGCGACGGGCGCCGTCGTCGCCATGACGGGCGACGGCGTCAACGACGCGCCCGCGCTCGCGCGCGCCGACGTGGGCGTCGCCATGGGGATCACGGGCACCGACGTCGCGAAGGAGGCATCGAAGGTCGTCATCACCGACGACAACTTCGCCACGATCGTGGCCGCCGTCGCCGAGGGACGACTCGTCTACCGGAACGTCAAGAAGCTCATCCTCTACCTGTTCTCGACGTCGATGGCGGCCGTGCTCATCCTCCTCGCCGCCCTCGTGCTCGGGTATCCGCTGCCGCTCGCCGCGGTCCAGATCCTCTGGATCAACATCGTGACCGAGGGCACCGTCACCGTGAACCTGATCATGGACCCGCCGGGCCGGACGCTCATGCAGCAGCCCCCGATCCCGCGCGGCGAGCCGCTCCTCGACCGGGCCCTCCTCGGGCGCATGGCCGTCATGACCCCGACGATCGCGCTCACGACGTTCCTGTTCTTCGTCTACCGGCTCTCGCTCGGCGAGCCGTGGGCGCAGGCTCAGACGGCGACCTTCACGGTCCTGGCGGTCAGCCTCTGGTTCAACGTCCTCAACTGCCGCTCCGCGACGCGGTCGGCGCTCGACCCCGCGCTCCTCAAGAACCGCTGGCTCGTGGGCGGCCTCGTCCTCGGGAACGTGCTCCACGCGCTCGTCGTCTTCGTGCCGGCGCTCAACGCCGTGTTCCACACCGTGCCGCTGCCGCTCCACGACGTCTTCCTGATCGGGGCGGTCGGGAGCACGGTCCTCTGGGTCGAGGAGATCCGGAAGCTCCTCGCGCGGCGGCGGAGCGCGGGCTCGTCCGTGGCCGTTCAGCGAGCGGGCGACGACGCCGCGGAGTGACGCGCGATCGCGTTCACGACGGTGCCGACCACCTCGTCGGCCCACGCCGCCGCCTCGCGCGCCAGGAACGCCTCGTCGAGGACCTTCGTGTCGGCCGGATCGATGATCGAGAGCGATCATGAACACGAGTTGCGTGAGCGGGCGCGAAGATGGCGATCTACATCAACTCGACGGACTTCGCGACGCTCCGGCGCTGGGTGGACCAGGGCGCCAAGCAGTGAGGTCGGAGAGTCGCTGAACGATCACGGGGACCGGCGCCCCTCGGATCACCGCCTCCGCGACGGATCCGAGCGCCACCCGCGCGAGGCCGGTGCGGCCGTGCGTGCCCATGACGACCGCGCCGCACCGGGTCTCGGCGATCGTCGCGAGGATCGTCGCTGCCGGCGATCCCGTCGTCGCGACCGTGCGCACGCGCTCCTCCGCCACCCGGCCCGCGAGGCGGCTCCGCGCGCGCTCGAACGCGCGCTCCGCGCGCGTCGCGTCCCCTCCGACCGCGAGCTCCACCTCGGCCGCGCCGTCCTCCACGTGGTGGAGCACGAGCTCCGAGGAGTGCGCGCGTGCGATCTCGCACGCGACGGCGAGCGCCGCCTCGGCGCCTTCGCTGCCGTCGAGCGGGACGAGGATGCGCTCGAGGCTCAGGGGAGCGCCCGCGACGGCCGGGTTCACGAGGAGGACGGGCCGGTCCGCGATGCGGACCAGCCGCTCCGCGATGCTGCCGAGGGCGAGCCTCAACACCCCGCTCCGGCCGTGGGTGGCGAGCGCGATCATCGACGCGCCCGCCTCGGCCGCGAACGCGGAGATCTGCACGGCCGGGTCGTCGCCCACGAGCATGTGTCCGCTCGCGCGCACGCCGCGCTTCGCGAGCTCGGAGACGACCTCGCGGAGATACGCGAGGACGGGCGCCTGCGCGGCCGCGTCGTTCGCGATCGGCCCGCCCGGCACGCCGCGGGCGACGAGGAGCTTCGCTCCGGGCGCGGCGAGGACCGGCGCGAGCGTGCCGAGGGCCCGCTCGGACAACGCCGAGCCGTCGAGGGCGACGAGGATCTTCTCGAACACGCTGCCACCGCCGCGGGGCGAGTCGATGCTCATGTGACCGCCTCCTCGCGCGCATCGATCCAGGACGCGGCGAGCCGCCGCGCCTCGGAGAGCGGCACGTCGACGTGGAGCACTCCGCCCGCGACGGCGCCGTACACCCCGAGCTCCTGGAGCGCGTGGACGACGTTCGCGTTGTCCCGGAGCACCGCCGCCCGGAGGGTGGCGACCCCGCGCGCCGCGGCGGACTCCGCGAGGACGTGAAGGAGCAGCGAGCCGAGCCCTCGACCCGCGACCTCGTCCGCGACGAAGACCGCGACCTCGGCGACGGACGGGTCCGCGCGGTCGCGAACGCACCGGGCGACTCCGAGCGCGCGGCCTTCGGGCGTCGCCGGGTCGATCGCGATCCACGCGAGGTGGTCGACGTGGTCGATCTCGGTGAGGTACCGGAGGGACCGCTCCGACAGGGACGCGGTGGCTCCGAGGAACCGCTGATACCGGGACCGCGGCGAGAGCCGGCTCACGGCGAGGGCGATGCGTTCCTTGTCGTCGGGGCGGACCCGGCGGAGGTGGGCCCGGGTGCCGTCCCGGAGGACGTACGACCGCTCGCCGTCGCAGGCCGTCGGGATCAGCGGCGCGTCTCCGCGGCCGCGTGGCGCTTCTCCGCGAGCTCCGGGACGCTCCGCAGGACGATCACGGGCACGGGCGAGCGACGGATGACCTCCTCCGCGACGGAGCCGAAGGCGACGCGCGCGAGTCCGGTGCGCCCGTGCGTCGTCATGAGGACCGCGTCGGGCCGCGCCTCGGCGATCGCCGTGACGACCTCCTCGCCGGGGAATCCCACGCGCACGACGTTCTGGATCCGCGCGCCCGGCAGCGCGTTGCGAGCGCGCTCGAGAGCGCGGACCGCCTTCCGCTGCGCCTCGGCGACCATGACGGGCGACGAGAGGACCTCCCGGTCCTCGACCGTCACCAGGATGAGCTCGGCTCCGAACCGGCGCGCGAGCTCGGCGGCGACCGGGAGCGCTTCCTCGGAGCGCTCCGAGCCGTCGATCGGGACGACGACGCGCTTCAGCTGGAGCGGCGCCGACGGGGTGAGCGCGTTGACGAGGAGCACCGGCCGGTCGGCCGTGCGGACGATCCTCTCGGCGACGCTGCCGAGCGCGAGGCGCGAGATCCCCGTCCGGCCGTGCGTCCCGACCGCGATGAGCGAGGCGCCGGTCTTCGCGGCGAAGGAGACGATCTCCGCGGCGGGGTCCTCACCGGCGAGGAGGTGCCCGCCGGCGACGAATCCCTTCGCCGTGAAGCGCCGCTCGAGCGAGCGGAGCTCCTGGAGAGCCCCGGCGTGGGCCGGCGTCTGGCGAGACCCGACGACCCGGACGAGGAGCAACTCGGCGCCGGGCCTCACGAGGAGGGGCTCGAGCGAGCCGAGGATGCGCTCCGAGAGCGGCGAGCCGTCGACGGCGACGAGGATCTTCTCGAACACGACACACCTCGCGTGACGCCGTGCAACCGCGGTGCCCGTCGAGACCGCGGAACTTCTCGCACCCGCCCCGCTGGCACGGACGGTGCGCGGCTCGCGTCCGAGGTCTGCATGAACATCCGTACCGCCACGCTCGCCGCCCTCGTCCTCACGGGCTGCACGCACGCCCCGAGGTTCGAGCGCGAGAACTCCCCCGCCGCGATCGGACCGGGCCCGGAGATCCGGCCGCCGGCGAGCGTCGCGCTCGTCGTCTCGAGGAGCATGAGCCCTCGGTTCCGCCGCGAGCTCGAGCACGCTCTCGCGCTCGAGGGGTCCCTCGCGGTCGTCTCGACCGGCTCCGACCCCGACTACGTCCTCAGGATCGACGTCGAGCGCCGGGCGCGGCCGTCGGCGCGGAACTTCTTCATCTGCTGGCCCGGCTTCATCGTCTTCGCACCCGCGTGGCACGGCCTCCGCTGGCCCTACTCGCTCGACACGCGCATCGCGATCGACCGCCACGACGGGGGGCTGGTCGCCGACTACGGCCTCGAGGGCCGCTGGACGGCGCACTACACTCCGCGCCGCTACGGGCTCGCCGCCGGGCTCGGGTGGTGCTTCGTCGTCTACACGGTCCCCGCGCTCCAGGCGGGCATCGCGAGCTCGGTCCAGCGCCCCGACACGCAGGAGCTCGACGCCGCGTTCGTGCGCGAGGAAGGCGAGCTCTGGGCCGACGAGGTCATCGCGACGATCGTCGCCCGCATCGCCCGCGACCGGCGAACCCACCCTCCCCGTCCACTGGAGTAGCCCATGCTGCAGCGCATCCTCGTGCCCCTCGACGGATCCGAGCTCGGCGACTCGGTCGTCGGCCACGTCCGCCGCCTCCTGCTCGCGAAGGACTCCGAGGTCATCCTCGTGCGCGTCGTCCCGCGCGACGCTCCGGACGGCGAGCTCGTCGCGGCCGAGAGCCACCTCGAGTCCTGGCGGCTCCGCTTCCAGGCCGAGGGCACGAAGGCCTCGGTCCGCATCGAGCGCGGCGACCCCGCGACCCGGATCCTGGAGGTCGCGCGCGAGATCCGGCCCGACCTGATCGCGGCCTCGACGCACGGCCGCACGGGTGTCCTTCGCTGGGCGCGCGGTAGCGTCGCCGAGCGCCTCCTCGAGGGCGCGCGGACGCCCCTCCTCCTCGCGAACCCTCGCGGCGCGGGCCCCTCGGCCACGTTCTCCTTCCGTCGGATCCTCGTCCCCCTGGACGGCTCCGTCACCGGCTCGGTCATCCTCCCGCTCGTGCACGACCTCGCGCGCGCCTACGAGTCCGAGGCGATCCTCCTCCACGCCGTCCCGCTCCCCCGGCAGGCCGAGCTCGGCGAGCCGCTCGCGGTCCAGGCCTCCGAGGCCCTCGAGCCGGTCCGCGCGGCGGCGGAGCGCATGCTCGCCGCCCAGGCGGCCAAGCTCGGCGGCGTCAAGGTGCGCACGCTCGTGGCCTGGGGCTCGCCCGCGGCCGCCATCCTCGACGCCGCGGAGGCCGAGCACGCCGACCTCATCGCGCTCACGACGCACGGGCAGTCGGGAGCGAGCCGGTGGCTCTACGGCTCCGTCGCGCGGCTCATCGTCCGGCACGCTCGGTGTCCCCTCCTCGTCGTCCGACCCCGCGCCGAAGACGTCTGAGGCTCACCTCCGAGCGCGGCGCGGAGGAGTTCGCGGGGAGCGAGTCGCACGGTCGTCCCTCCTCACTTCCCCTCGAGCTCGAGGAAGAGGAGCATGGCGCCCACGGGAGCGAGCGCGAGCACCACTCCGTTGAAGTAGGGCAGGCCGAGGAGGAACAGCACGGCCGCGCCGAAGCCGAGCACGCGCCAGCGATGCCGCCACCAGAGAGCGGCTTTCTCTCTCAGGTAGTAGACCTTGCGGACGAGGACGGGGTCCGTCTGGTCGAGGCCGGCGACGAGCGCGCGCGGCGCGACGAGCCAGACGAACGAGCCGACGAGCGGGATGAGCGCGATCGGGAGGAGGAGGAGGTAGAGCGCCGCCTCGACGGCCATGAGCGCGATCGACGAGACGATCGCCCCGGCGACGCTGCGAGAGAGCTTGAGCTCGTCGAAGCTCCCGCGCGGCCCGAGACCGAGGAAGTCGCGCTCGAAGCGCTCCGTGAGCAACGCGCCGGTCGCGGCGAAGATCACCCGGAAGGGCGGCGACGAGAGCACCCACGCCGTGATCCCCGGGACCGTGAAGAACGCCGCGGCGCGGACCAGGAACCCGAGGAACACGATCGCGAGCCGGGGCGGCGTCCACCAGCCGGTCCAGTCGGCGAGCGCGTAGGGCGTCGTGAGCCACGCGAGCCAGTTCGCGAGCTGCGGGACGACGACGTGAGTGACACCGATCGCGAAGACGATGTTGAGGAACAGGGCCAGCGAGATGATCGGCCAGCTCGCCGGGCGGACGAGGACCGCGGCCGCGCCGCGCGGGAGGTAGAGGACTCCGCGCAGGAACTCGACTTGCCGGCTGCCCTGCGGGACGACCCTCGCGACCGCATCCGGCCCGGTCGGGTCCACGGAGCACTGGGGGCACACGACGTGCGTCGTGAGGAGGCGCGCTCCGCACCGAGGGCAGTGCACGTCGAGACCGTCGACGAGCGGGGTGAGCTCCTGGATCGCGTGAGTGGTGGCCAAGGTCACGACTCCCCTCTGCCAGGCGCGAGCAAGCCCCGTGACGTCGAGGACCGCGGATTTTCCCCCGGTCGCGCTCCGGCACGCTCGTTGAGAGGGCATCGAGCCCACGGGAGACCCCATGATCGAACGCATCCTCGTCCCGCTCGACGGCTCGGCCTTCGGCGACGTCGGCGTCAAGGCCGCGAGCTCTCTCGCGCGGGCCGATCGCGCCGAGGTCCTGCTCGTCCGGGTCCTCACGCGCGACGAGGCCGACGGACGGGAGCTCGAGGACGCCCGCGAGCACCTCCGCCTCCGCCGCGAGGAGCTGCAGGCGGACGGCGTGCGCGCGCGCACCCTCGTCGCGACCGGCGAGGCCGCGCAGGAGGTCCTCGACGCCGCGGCGAGCTTCGCGCCGTCGCTCATCGTCATCTCGACGCACGGCCGGACCGGGGAGAAGCGGTGGACGCGCGGGAGCGTCGCCGAGCGGATCCTCCAGCGCGCCAAGCAGCCCGTCCTCATGGTCAGCCCGTTCGCGCCGCAGGCCGAGCGAGGCTTCTCCCGGATCCTCGTGCCCGTGGACGGCTCGCCCGAGGCGGCGGCGGTCCTGCCGATCGCGACCGACGTGGCGCGCGCCCACCGCGCGGAGCTCCTCCTCCTCCACGTGGTCGATGCAGCCGACGAGAGCGCCCGGGACGTGGGAGCCCGGCTCGTCGAGCACGAACGCGCCAAGGTCCGCGGCGTCGGGGCACGCGGGATCGTGCGGACCGGGCCGCCGGCCGCGACGATCCTCGACGTGGTGGACGCCGAGCGGGCGGACCTCATCGCCCTGACGACGCACGGGCGGTCGGGCACCTCGCGCTGGCTCTACGGCTCCGTCGCCGAGCTCGTGATCCATCACGCTCGCACGCCGCTCCTCGTCGCCCGCACGCCAGCCTGAGCTCCGGAGGTCCCATGGAGTGGAAGCTGCTCGCCTCCACGTTCGCCGCCGTCTTCCTCGCGGAGCTCGGCGACAAGACGCAGCTCGCGACGCTCAGTCTCGCCGCGAGCAGCTCGAGCCGCTGGACGGTCTTCGCGGGCGCGGCGCTCGCGCTCGTCGCGACGTCGCTCCTCGCGGTCCTCGCGGGCGACCTCGTCGCGCGCTTCGTCTCGCCGGTCTGGCTCCGGCGCGCGGCCGGGGCGATCTTCATCGGGCTCGGGGTCCTCTACCTCCTCACCTCCGGCGCGGAGACCGCCGCCGGAGGCGAAGCGCGGTAGGGTCGTGCGCTCGCGAACGGTCGCCGGGGCCGCCGCGCTCGTCGCGCTCATCGCGCCGGACGCGCGCGCGCAGGACGCGACGGCCGAGGAGACGTTCCTCCTCGCTCAGCCGTTCGCGTCGCCCCGGAACAGCTTCTTCTACTCCGGCCTCGGACAGCCCCTCCTCCGGCCGTCGCGCACGGTCCCTGGCACCACGCTTCGACTGCGCACGAGCCAGACCGAGTCGGCCCACAGCGGCGATGACCTCGGGCAGCCGAACCGCTTCGACGGGCTGTACCGCGAGTATGCTCGCGTCGAGGTCGCGCACGGCGCGACCGACCGCATCGAGATCTTCGCGCACACCCGCTTCGGTGGATGGGACGAGCGGCGCGACGTCTTCCGCGTGTTCACGGGCGCCTCCCTGGAGGGACCGGACTTCCCTTCCGTGCAGGGAGAGCGCGCGAAGATCCTGCTCGGACGGAGCACGAGCCGACACGAGAACCTGATCGACGCGACGCTCGGCGGCAAGGTCGAGCTCGCCCGGGGCTTCGACGGCCTGAGCGGCTTCGCGCTGAGCGCGCAGTGCAAGCTCCCCGTGGCACGCTCGAGGGACATCTCGAGCTCGGGCACGATCGACGCCGCCTTCACGGGACACCTCACCCTCACCCTCGGCGCGCTCGCCGTCCACGTGAACGCCGGCGTCGTCCTCCCGTTCGGAGACGAGCGGATCTTCGCGGAGGACCCGCAGCGAGTCCGTCCGTTCGGCCACTGGGCCGCGGGCCTCACGGCCCCGCTCGCGAAGTGGCTCGCGATCGGCGCGAGCGTCGAGGGCTCGGGCCGCGCGTGGCGAGGCGTGCCGCTCCTCGACCACGCGCCCGTCGTCGGCACGGTCGGCGTCCGCGTGGGCTCGGGTGACGCCGTCCTCGAGGTGGCGGTGGGCCGGCGGCTCGTGCACGCTGCCGCCGACTCGACTCTCTGGGTCGAGCTCGCGACGCGTTTCTGAGTGGTCAGTCGCCGTGGCCGGTCGACGAGATGGTCGTGGAGATGGAGCCGTCTCGGCCCTCGCGCCGACGCGCTCGATCGCCCACGAGAGCCGCGTACCCCATCAGCACGGCGGCGGCGAGGGCCAGGACGACGACGGCGGCGACCAGGGACCGGCGCGCCTTCCCGAGGGCACCGAGGAGCAGCGAGAGGAGCGCGATGGCGCCCGCGACTTCGAGGATCACGACGGCGGCTCGACCGGACTCGTCGTAACGGTCGATGACTCGCTCGCGGGCGTGCTCCGCGCGCTCCACGAGACGGCCGGCGCGCTCGGGAGAGATCTCGTCGCCGACTCCGGCGACGTGCTCGACGACGTGCGCCGTGCCTCCCGGGAGAAAGTGCGCACCGATCGCGGAGAGCACGATCATGACGAGGCCGGCCCTCGCGAGATGCGACTTCGGTCTGAAGAGGGACAGGCCGAGCAGCCCGAGGCCGAGGAACGTCCCGAAGACGGGCAGATGATCGATGACGTGGTCCAGCATCAGGCCCCCACGGGCGCTAGGCCCACAGCGCGCCGGTCCTCGTAGGATGCTCCTGACCGATCGCCCTCATGACGGCGATGAGGTCGGCGTCGCTCACTCCTCCCTTCGCGCCGTTCACGGCGCGCGCGAGGTCGTGGATCGACAGGATCCCCACGAGGTGCCGCTCCGAGTCGACGACCGGGAGGCGCCGGACGCGGTGCTCCCTCATGCTCGCCATCGCCGCCGAGACC
>CAZYLP010000018.1:0-9261 GCA_964648345.1 uncultured Planctomycetota bacterium | reverse complement strand
CGGCTCCGTCGGCGCGGTGATAGACAACGTGGACTTCCGCGAGGTCGAAGCCAAGGGCCAAGTTTATCGCAGCCAGCCGATTGAGATCGAAATTGTTGCCGGAGCATCTACGCAACCGCCATCTGGCCCACCGGGAGGCGCCGGACGCGGTGCTCCCTCATGCTCGCCATCGCCGCCGAGACCTCGTCATCCGGGCCGCACGTGAACACGCTCGACGACATGACGTGGCCCACCGGGATGTCGTTGGCAGACTGCTCGCGCGTCCCGAGCGCGATCGCGATGTCGCGGTCCGTGATGACCCCGGCGACGCGTCGCTCCGCGTCGATGACCGGGAGCACGCCGCAGTCGCGCCGCCAGAGCGCCTCGACCGCCGCTGCGAGCGACGTGAAGGGCGTGCACGGCTCCACGTCCTTCGTCATGAGCTCCTTGACTTTCATGTTCGACTCTCCTCTCGGCGCCGGCGGCGGGTCTCGTGCTCGTCGATCCCGTCCGCGAGACACAACAAAGCGGGTGCCACGCCGAGCGCGGAGTTCTCCTCGTAGCACCCGTCCTCACGACCACCGCCGCGCGCGGGCGTGCGCGGCGAGCCCGTCGCGGAACTCCGGCGCCGCGATGCCGATGAGCGCTCGCGCCCGCTCGCGGAGCGACCGCCCCCAGAGGTCCGCGACGCCGTGCTCGGTGACGACGAAGCGCACGTCGCCGCGCGAGGTCACGACGCTCGAGCCGGGCGCGAGCTCGGCCGCGATCCGCGAGACCGTGCCGCCCTTCGCGGTCGAGGGGAGCGCGATGACCGCGCGCCCGCGCTTCGCTCGGCTCGCGCCGCGGATGAAGTCCACCTGCCCCCCGATCCCCGAGTAGACGCGCGGCCCGATCGCGTCGGCCGCGACCTGACCGGTCAGGTCCACGGAGAGCGCCGAGTTGACGGCGACGATCCGGTCGTGCTGCGCGACGACGAAGGGGTCGTTCGTGTAGTCGGAGGAGCGCATCTCGATCATGGCGTTGTCGTGCGTCCAGTCGTAGAGCGCGCGGCTGCCCATGAGGAACGACGTGACGATCTTCCCGCGGTGGAGCGGCTTCTTCTCGTTCGTGATGACGCCGGCCTCGACGAGCTTCATGACGCCGTCCGAGAACATCTCGGTGTGGACCCCGAGGTCCCGCCGGTCGCGGAGCGCCTCGAGCACGGCGTCCGGGAGCGAGCCGATCCCGAGCTGGAGCGTGTCTCCGTCCTCGACGAGCGACGCCACGTTCGCGGCGATCCTTCGCGTCACGTCGTCGGGCTCGTCGCAGACGTGCTCGGGCAGCTCCTCGCTCGTCTCGACGATCGCGTCGAGCCGCGAGACGTGGATGAAGCTGTCCCCGAGCGTCCGCGGCATCCGGTCGTTCACGAGCGCGATGACCTTCCTCGCGCTCGCGGCGGCCGGCTTGATCACGTCCACCGAGACGCCGAACGAGCAGAACCCGTGCTCGTCGGGCGGGCTCACCTGGACGAGCGCCACGTCGATCGGCAAGCGCTCGGCGAAGAGGCGCGGGATCTCGGAGAGGAAGACGGGGGTGTAGTCCGCGCGTCCCTCGGCGACGGCCTCGCGCAGGTTCGCGCCGACGAAGAGCGCGTTCGCGCGGAACGCGCGGCGGTGCTCGGGCCGGTCGTAGGGCGCGTCGCCCAGGGTGAGGAGCTCGGCGATCTCGACGCGTTCGAGCTCGCGACTCCGCGCGCAGAGAGCCTCCACGAGGAGACGCGGGACGCCGGCGTTCGCGGAGAGGGTGATCCGGTCGCCCGACCGGACGAGGCGCACGGCCTCGTCCGCGGCGACCGCCTTCACGGAGCGAGTGGTCATGGCTCCGGGCCTTTGCAACCTCCGGCCCGGGCGCGGCGCGGACTTTTCCGCGGCCGCTCCCTGGCCGGTCGCGGCCCCCTTCGTGCTCCTTCCAGGGCCGGCGCGGATTCGTCCGCGGCGTAGCCGCACTCCTCGTATCACCCCCGGAGCACTCTCCATGACCTTCCCGATCCAGATCACGGCCAAGGACCTGAAGGTCCGCGAGCCGATCGAGGCGCTCATCCACGAGCGGGCGAAGAAGCTCGAGCGCTTCGCGCACCGCATCACCTCGGCGCGCGCGGTCATCGACACTCAGGGCGCGCACCCGGCCGGCCACCACTTCAAGCTCGAGATCGCGATCCCCGGCCACGAGATCGTCGTCGAGCGCGGGCCGACGAAGGAGCTCGAGCACGCGATCCTCGAGGCGTTCGACATCGCGCGCCGGCAGATCCAGGACCGCGACACCCACCACCACATCGCCGACAAGCGCTGAGCCGATCGTGAGCGCGAAGCTCTTCGCAACGGTCCTGACCCTCTCCGCCGCCGGTCTGGGGGCGTGGACCGTGGAGCAGTTCGGGGCGTACCAGGCCTCGCTCGACCCACGGCCGGCGCAGCTCCTCCCCCGGCGCGGCGTCCCCGGAAAGCGCCTCCTCTGGCGCGAGGTCGAGGTCCCGCCGCGTCCGGCCGAGACCGACGCCACGCGCGCGAAGGGAGCGGCCCTCTTCGCGGCCAACTGCGCCGAGTGCCACGGACCCGAGGGCCGCGGCGACGGACCGGCGGCGCGCGCCTTCTCGCCGCCGCCGCGGAACTTCTCGACCGGCGAGTACCGCCTCCGCAGCACGGCGACGGGGCTCCCGCGGCCCGAGGACCTCTACCGCTCGATCTCGACCGGTTTCCTGGCGACGCGCATGCCGGGCTTCGGCTGGATGCCCGCCGAGGATCGGTGGGCCCTCGTCGCGCACGTGATCTCGCTCACGGTCGCGGTGAACCCGGAGTTCGACCCGGCGTCGCCGATCGACGAGGACAACTGGAAGACGAAGAACCGCTACCAGCTCCAGCCGCCGGGCGAGTCCATGACTCTCCCGAAGGCGCCGGACGTCCAGGCCGCGTCGATCGCGCGCGGCAAGGAGACGTTCGTCCGCGAGGGCTGCGTCAAGTGCCACGGCCCGGAAGGCCGCGGCGACGGCGAGAGCGCCGACGCCGTGAAGGACGCGACCGGCGCGCTCATCGCCCCCATGGACTACACGCGGCTCCTCACGCACTCGAAGGCGGGGGCCGACCGCGAGGACATCTTCCGCGTCGTGACGACGGGCCTCCAGACCATGCCCTCCTTCGCGCAGCTCCCGGAGCAGGACCGCTGGGACATGGCCGCGTGGGTCCACTCCAAGGCCGACCCCGAGGAGCCCGAGCGCGCCGCGGAGCGGCCCGAGGTCAAGGAGGGGCGCGCCGTCTTCGTGCGGAACTGCGCCGGCTGCCACGGCCCCGAGGGCCGCGGCGACGGGCCCGCGCTCGCGTTCCTCGAGACCGAGCCGCGCGACCTCACGTCGGGCGTCTACAAGTGGAAGTCCACCCCGGTGGGCGAGCTCCCGAGCGACGAGGACATCGAGCGGATCCTCCGCCACGGCGTCCCGGGCACGGCGATGCCGGCCTGGAACCTCATGCCCGAGCCCGAGCGCGCCTCGCTCGTGAAGTACATGAAGGCGCTCGCGCCCCGTTTCCGCGCCCTCGGCCGCGTCCCGCGCGCGCCCGTCGCGGTGCCCTTCGCGCCGCGCGACCTCGACTCGAAGGAGATGGTCGCGCAGGGGCGGGACCTCTACACGAAGTGGGGCTGCGTGAGCTGCCACGGCGCGACCGGCCGCGGCGACGGGACGCTCGCGCCGATCCTCCAGGACCTCTGGGGCTATCCCGTGAAGCCGCGCGACCTCGCCGAGGGCGCGCTCCACGGCGGCGACCACCCCGAGGACACGTTCCGCGTCCTGACCGTCGGCGTCGAGGGCACGCCCATGCCGCCCTTCGGCGCCGTCCTGACGGAGGCGGAGAGATACAGCCTCGTCGCGTTCATCCGGGCCCTGCGCCGCCACGCGGCCCCCAACGAACGAGAAGGAGCCGCCAAGTGAGCTCTCCCACCCCCGTCGTCGACAACGCGCGCGTCCGCGCGTGGATCACCGCGGGGTGCTGCCACCTCGCGCTCGTGATCGTGACGGGCTTCCTGTTCTCGACGCAGTTCCTCGGCCACTACCCGTTCGGGGACACCGAGTGGCTCTCGCCGGGCCGCCTCCGCGCGCTCCACACGAGCGCCGTCGCGTACGGCTTCCTCGGCGGCTTCCTCCTCGGCCTCTGGGAGTACGTGATCCCGCGCCTCACCGCGCGGCCCGTCTGGAACCAGAAGCTCGGCTGGGCGAGCCTCATCGGCTGGCAGGTGACGGTCCTCACGGGCTACTTCTCGATCCTCGCGGGCGGCATGCAGGCGATCGAGTGGGGCGAGTTCCCCTGGTACGTGGACCTCATGGTCGTCGTGTCGTTCGTCTCGATCGCGCTCAACTTCCTGCACCCGGTGCTCCTCGACCGCACGCGCACGCAGTACGTGAGCGTCTGGTACTTCACCGCCGCCATGATCTGGACGGCGCTCAACTACCTGATCGGGAACTTCATCCCGCAGTACCTCGCTCCGGGCGCGGGCGGCGCCGCGATCTCGAGCATGTACATCCACGACCTGGTCGGCCTGCTCGTGACGCCGCTCGGCTGGGGCTTGATGTACTACATGGTCCCGGTCTCGCTCGGGAAGCCCATGTGGAGCCACAAGCTCTCGCTCACGGGCTTCTGGATGCTCGCGTTCTTCTACCCGCTCAACTCGGCGCACCACTACCTCTGGTCGCCGATCCCCATGTGGGTCCAGCACGCCGCGATCGTCTCGTCCGTCGGCGTCCACCTCGTGATCTACACCGTCGCGTGGAACTTCATCGCGACGGCCTGGGGCTCGGGCGGCAAGGTCTGGGGCGAGCTCCCCGTGCGCTACTTCTACACGGGGATCGTCTTCTACGGCCTCACGTGCATCCAGTGCGCGATCCAGGTCCAGCTCCCCGTCCAGGGAGTGATCCACTTCACGGACTGGGTCGTCGGCCACGCGCACTTCATCATGTTCGGAGCGTTCGGCCTCTGGTCGCTCGGCTTCTCGCAGATGATCTGGCCGAAGCTCGTCGGCCGCGACTCCATGTGGTCGCGCGGCCTCGGCGAGGCGCACTGGTGGCTCTCGACCGTCGGCATGTTCCTCATGTGGACCGACCTCTCGATCGCCGGCCTCGTCGAGGGCTTCCAGTGGAAGTCGCTCGACCTGTTCACCGCGAGCATCCGCGGCGCCATGCCGTTCTGGCTCATCCGATCGCTCGCCGGCATCACGATCGGGCTCGGGCAGTTCCTCTACTTCGGGAACATGTTCATGACGTGGTGGACCGGGACCTCTCCGTCTCCCCGAGCGAGCGAAGCGAGTCGAGGGGCCCTGCCCGAACCGGCGCCGCTGCCGCCGTCGCCGTCCTCGCCCGACGCTCCCCCTTCTCGCTGGAGCCTCGAGAACGCCCGCTTCGTGATCTTCGGCGCGGGCGTCGTGCTCTTCCTCGTCGCCTTCGTCGCCCTCGGCGTCCTGCCGTTCGTCGTGAAGGGCCACATGAAGGTGAACGTCGTGACGCCCGAGAGCGTGCCGGCGGACTTCGCGCGCTACTACAAGACGCCCGCGGAGTACAAGGCCGCGCTCCTCCGGGGCCGCGACCTCTACATCGCGGACAACTGCTGGAACTGCCACACGCAGTACGTCCGCCCGACCGCGAACGACCCCGAGCGCTACGGCGCCGTCGCGAGCATGGCGGAGTACCAGAACGACATGAACCTCCCGCAGCTCTTCGGGACCCGCCGCGTCGGCCCCGACCTGAGCCGCGAGAAGGGGAAGCACTCGAACGACTGGCACTTCGCGCACCTCTACGACCCGAAGCTCGTGGTCCCGGAGAGCGTCATGCCGCGCCACCCGTGGTTCTTCGAGAAGCCCGAGCGCCCCGGAGCGGCGCCGAAGCCGAACGAGAGAGGCGTCGCGCTCGTCGCCTACCTCCAGTGGCTCGGGACCGAGTCCGAGAAGGTCGAGGCCATGAAGGAGAAGGAGCTGTCCCGATGACCGCGACGCTGTCGTGCATGCTCTGCGGCGCCGCCGGGAGCCGGGAGCTGTTCCTGTCCGTCCTCACGATCTTCCTCTGCATGCTCGCGGGCTCCGCGGTCATGCTCTTCGCGCAGATCGCGAACGGCGACTTCAAGGAGACCGCGACGCGGAACCGTCCGCTCGAAGCGGAGCGCGAAGCGCTCGCCGAGGAGGCTCGCCATGGCTGACCCGAAGGACCTCGAGACCGTCGAGAAGACGAAGATCGAGTACGGAGCGGAGCCGCCGTTCCCGTGGCCGCTCCTCGTCGCGTGGGCGATCTTCGCGACGTGGGGGATCTACTACATAGCGACGCGGCTCGTGCCCGCGTACGGGGAGTGGACGCGATGATCAAGGAGCAGCACGCGCGCCGGACCGTGAGCCCTCGCGGGGAGACCCAGACGCTCCTCGACCGGCGCGCACCGGTGGACGAACGGACGGCGAGCTCGGACGCGGCGTGGATCCCGATCGTCGAGTGCATGAAGGATCCGATCTGCCTGACCCCGGACCTCACGGTCGGGGAGGCGGCCGCCCTGTTCCTCGAGGCGGGCATCTCCGGCGCTCCGGTCGTGGACCGGCACGGAGAGGTCCTCGGCATGATCTCGAAGACGGACATCGCCCGCCAGCCGCTCGCCGGCACCGTCGCCGAGCTCATGACGACGGAGGTGATCACGATCCCGGAAGGCGCGACGCTCGGTGAGGCAGCCGCCCTCATGGTCGAGAAGCGCCTCCGGCGCGCGCCCGTCGTGACGCCGGACAACCGCGTGGTCGGGGTCGTCGTCCCCCTCGACCTCCTCGCCTGGGTGATCTGAGGGCGGGGGCGCCGCGAGATTCTCCGCACCCCTCGTGAGACTTTTCAAATGTTCGAGACCGCATCGAATGACCGAGTAGCTTCGAACATTGGAGCTTTGACTCTGGAGGCCCGGTTGTCTCGTCCATCTCGACCTCGTCTCGTCGTCCTGCTCGCGACCGCGTTCGCGCTGAGCATCCTCGCCGGCGCGTTCCACCTCGCGACCGAGCAGCACGACTTCGCGCGCGCGACGAGAGGCGTGCGCGCGGCGACGATCGCGGCCTTGCCGTGCCACGCTCCGGCTCACCGCTCGCACGCCTGCGCCGATCACGACTGCGTGCTCGCGGCCGAGGAGGGCTACGAAGTCCTCGCCTCTGCCGAGCTCGAGACCGACGAGACCGACGGCCTCCTCACGGCGCTCGAGCTCGTCGAGATCCCGATCACGCTCCCCGTCCCGAGCGACGACTCGCCCCCCGAGCACATCGGCGGCTCCATCGACCGCTCGCGCGGACCTCCGTCGGCCTGAACCGGCCCCGTCGTTCTTCGTCTCCGCCGTTCGTCGTCTTCAGATCGCCACGGTTCAGGCTTCACGGAAAGGGAAGACTCATGTCCACCAGCGCGACGGAGCGGGCACGGCCCGCTCCCGTCTGGGCCGCGTCCGGGATCGCGATCCAGCTCCTCTTCGGGGCCACGGTGCCGTGGCTCTACTGGTTCCTCCTGCAGGGAGCGTCCCGCGAAGCGACGGGAGGCGGCGGCGCCGCCGTCCCGGTCGCGATCGACCTGCTCCTCCTCCTCGGCTTCGCCGTCCCTCACAGCTACTTCCTGCGCCCCGAGGTCCGACGCTCCGCGGAGCGGTGGATCCCGCGCCCGCTCCACGGGTCCTTCTTCACGCTCACCGCGATCGTCTCGCTCGCGACGCTCATGCTCGCGTGGCAACCGATCCCGGGCGAGCCGCTCTGGCGCCTCGAGGGCGAATCGGCGCGGGCCATGACCGCGGCGAACGCCCTGGCGTGGGTCTCGCTCATCTACTCCATGTGGCTCGGCGGCCTCGGCTACCAGACGGGGCTCACCTCGCTCGTGCCGTATCTGCGCGGCCGGCCCGAGCCGCCGCGACGCTTCGAGCCGCGCGGCGCTTACTGCGTCTTCCGGCACCCGATCTACCTCTCGTTCCTCCTCATGGCGTGGCTCACGCCCGTCATGACGCCGGCGCACCTCCTCCTCGCCGTCGGCTTCACGCTCTACTCCTTCGTCGGGAGCGCGCTGAAGGATGCGCGCCTCGCGCGGGCGATCGGCGAGCCCTACCGCGAGTACATGGCCCGCGTCCCGGGCTACCCGCTCGTCTTCGCGACGCGCCTCGGCCGCGTGGCCCGCTCGAGCGGCCTCGCGCTCGCCCTGCTCGCGGGCGGCGCGGCCCTCGCGGGCGACGCGCTCGCGCCGCTCCAGATCGACCCGGCGGCCTCCGAGCTCAAGCTCGAGATCAAGAAGCGCGGCGTCCTCAAGGCCTTCGCGCACGACCACGACGGCGTCGCGACGGTGATCACCGGCTCGATCCTGTGGGACGCGCAGGCTCCCGAGAAGTCCTCCGTGAAGCTGAGGATCTCGACCAAGGACATCCGGATCGTGGACGCCCACGCCTCCAAGGAAGACAAGGACGAGATGAACTCGATCATGCTCTCGGACAAGATCCTCGACGCCGCGAAGTTCCCCGAGATCGTGTTCGAGTCGAACACCGTCGTCGCGAACCCCGTCACCAAGGCGGGCGAGCACTCGCTCTCCGTCATGGGGACGCTCAAGCTCCACGGGACCGCGCGCGGGACGACGCTCAAGGTCGTCCTCGTCGAGAAGGAGAAGGGGGCGGTCGAGGTCACGGGCGAGCACACGCTCGTCCAGAGCGACCACGGGATCGAGCCCTACTCCGCGGCGCTGGGCGCGATCGGAGTCCAGGACGCGATCGGCGTCAGGTTCCGCATCGTCGCCCGGAGCGGAGGTGGCAAGTGACCCGCTCCGACGCCGCTCCGCGGGTGCTCGCGGTGAAGCGCGCGATGCCGCGCCACCACCTCGACCAGGAGACGATCCTCCGCGGACTGATCCCGCTCCTCGCATCGGGCGAGAAGGAGCTCCCCCTCGCCCGCATCGAGCAGCTCCACCGCTCGGTGCAGGTGCGCGCGCGGCACCTCGCCGCGGCGCCCGAGGAGTACGCCGCGCTCGACACCTTCGCGAAGCGGAACGCCGTCTGGACGAAGGTCGCGATCGAGCTCGGCGAGGAGGCGATCCGCGGCGCGCTCGCCGCGGCCGGCCTCGAGCCGCGCGACGTGGACCACATCTTCTTCACGACGGTGACCGGGATCGCGGTCCCGAGCATCGACGCGCGCCTCGCGAACCGGCTCGGGTTCCGGTCCGACGTGAAGCGCACGCCCCTCTTCGGCCTCGGCTGCGTCGCCGGGACCGCCGGCGTCGCGCGCGCGGCCGACTACCTCCGC
>CAZYLP010000017.1:0-24907 GCA_964648345.1 uncultured Planctomycetota bacterium | reverse complement strand
CGCGGCTTCGCGACGCCGTAGAGCGAGCGGAGCACGCGGTCGTCGAGGCGAGTGCCCTCGACGTTCGGGCCGGTCGCGCCCTCGAAGTAGGGGAGGATGTGCTCGGAGAGGACGCCGCCCAGGAACGCGCCGCGGCCCTGCCACGGGCGGCCGGCGAGGAAGCCGCGGATCCGCTCGTTGAAGGACGGCTCGGCCCACTCGAGTGTCGCCGCGAGCGTCGCCGAGATGTGGAAGTTGACGGGCGCGCGGAAGACCTCGTGCGCGTCGAGCGCGCGGTGATAGCCCGTCGGGTTCTTGTTGGGCGTGAGGACGTTCTGCGAGCGGACGAGCTCTCGGACCGCTCCGAGCGACTGGACCGCCTGGTTGCCGTGGAGGATCGTCGCGAGCTTGGCCGTGCCGCCGCGAGAAGTCTCCGCGCACTGCTCGTCGAGCGTGCCGTCGTCGAGCGACTTCTCGGAGAAGGCGTCGGCGACGCGGCCCTCCTTGTCCTTCATGGTGTAGACCTGGAAGCGGAGCGCGGCCTGGCCGTCCCAGCCCGCGCGCTTCAAGGCCTCCTCCGCGACTCCGAGCTCGACCGCGTCCAGGTCCGAGCGGTAGCTCGCGCCCTTCCACTGGGGGCTCTTCTCGTCGAGGACCGTGCTCCACGAAGCGTCGTAGAGCCTCACCGACGAAGGGCCGCGCACGACGAGCGCCGCGTTCCACGGCCGCGTCGTCTTCGTCTGCGCGAAGTCGGGGAGCCACTCGACGCTCTTCGCGCCGCCCCACTCCACGAGGACTCCGAGCACGAGCGCGCCGCGCGACTCGGCGCCGAGCGCGAGATCCAGCAGGTCCGCGCGGAGGTAGAGCGTGCCGTTCTCGCGCCGCGAGTAGAAGGCGACGAGGTCGCGCCCCGCGTCCTCGCCGTCACCGAGCGAGCGCGCGTCGTCCGTCGCGTCGAGGCCGCGGCAGTCCTCGAGGTCCCAGTCGTTGAGCTCCTCGCGATACTCGACGCCGCCCGCCTTCCCGATCGAAGGCCCCGAGCCGATCGTGATCGGCCGGCGCCGCACGGGAACGTTGTCCGCGAGCGCGATCCGGTAGTCGCGCCCGCCGTTGCTGTCCCAGGATCCGTCCGTGTGCTTGATCGCGAAGTCGAGCTCGCGCGCCGCGGGGAGAGGGCCGATCTTCGCGCGGTAGCGGCCGTCCTTGCAGGGGCCTTCGAGCGCGGTGTCCTGGATGTCCTTCCAGCCGTCCTTGCCCCAGTGGACGAGCCCGGGCTTCTCGGAGACGAGGACGAGCGGCACGTTCCGGTCGAGCTGCGTGGGGAGCTCGGCGGGGGTGCGCTCGTAGTAAGCGCTCTGTGCGACGGCGGGGGCGGCGAGGAGTGCGGCGAGGAGGACGGACGCGCGCATCAGTATGGGTGAGCCTCTCGTTGGCTCATGAGAGGCATCGCGGCACCGATCCGGACGGAGTTGTCAAGTCCTTGCTCCTCTTGTCGTTGAGGGGGTTGGCGGCTGCGTCGAGTAGGGCGTCGGTCGTCGCGCCCTCGAGCTCCCCGCTGTCGAGAGGGAGAACCTCGCTCGCGAGCTCCTTGCTAGCCTGGAGAACGGCGACGACAACGGCGTCGTGGACCCCGCGTTCGCGGCGGAACTCCGCCGTCGCGTTGATCGGGCGCTCTCCGGCGCGAGCGACCCGGGTGACGACTATCGCGTCGTCCTCGAACGGCTGCGGCGCCGGCACGAGGAGAGGCACCGGACTCCGTCTTGACCCGACTTCCGCTCCACGTCGAAGGTGCTGCCGAGGCCGAGGCCCAGGAGATCGCGGATTACCTCGAAGGCGACGAGCCGGGGCTCGGGACGCGATTCCTGGTGGCGCTGTCGGATACCCTCGATCGGCGCGAGACCCGAGACCCGAAGGCCTGGCGCGATCGTCTCGAATAGCGCCAAGGCCACTCGCACTTGTGTTTGGGTTGCGGCATGGCCCGAAAATGCAAGCGGGGCTGCCGGACTCTCGTCCTCGCAGCCCCGATTGGTGTATCCAGTTACGTCTGTTAGCGGGGGCAGGATTCGAACCTGCGACCTCCGGGTTATGAGCCCGACGAGCTACCTGGCTGCTCTACCCCGCGACGTAGTTTGCGCCGAAGCGCAAGACGGGCGAGATCATAACCGCTGTCCGCGGTCTGTCAATCACCGCCGAGCGGGATATTGATCACGATGCTGAAGCCGCCATTGTTGTTCGGGACGCGCGGCAGGGGCTGCGGGCGGGTCACCGTCGTCGTCTCCGTCTGACGGATCACCGTGGTGTTCCCGTTCTGCGTGACGACCGTCTCGCTCTGGCGAACGATCACGGTCTGGTTGCCCTGGCCGTTGTTCGTCGGGTAACCGCCGTTGTTCGTCGGGTAGCCGCCGTTGTTCGGGTAGCCGCCGTTGTTCGGGTAGCCGCCGTTGTTCGGGTAGGTGGTCCGGCCGTCAGCGGGGTTGAAGACGCGCCCGTCCGGGTAGTAGACCCGGCCGTCGTTCGGGTTGTAGACCCCGCCCCCGTTGTTCCCCGTGTTCCCGTAGCCCCCGTTGTTCCCGTAGCCCCCGTTCGGGTTGAACGGCGGCGTGCTGTAGGGCGGCTGGTTGCCGTAGCCCCGGTTCACCGCGTCCCAGATCCGGCGGTCGATCTCGGCCTGGTTCTCCGGGTAGCGGTTGCCGAGCACGTCGCTCGAGCGCTGAGCGTTGCCGTTGATCACGCCCATCTTGCGGTCCATCCACCGCGTGAGCGAGTCACCGAGGCCCTGCGCGACGACGAGGGCGAGCTTCTCCCAGAAGGTCATGCCCTGCGTGTTCGGATAACCGTTGTTCGGGTAGCCGTTGTTCGGGTAGCCGTTGTTCGGATAGCCGTTGTTCGGGTAGCCGTTGTTCGGGTAACCGTTGTTCGGATAGCCGTTGTTCGGATACCCGTACGGATTGTTCTGCCGGGCCTGCTGATCGACCTGCCGGCCGATCTGGTCCACGCGGCCCATGACGCCCGCCTGCTGGCGCTCGAGCTCGCGGAGCTTGGCCTCGTTCTGGCGGAGACGCTCCTCGTAGGCCGCCTTGTCCTTGGCCTGGAGCGCCTTCATCTCGGCCATCTCCCGGCGCATCTCGGCGATCTGGCCCTGGAGCTCGTCGATGTGCTCGCGGAGCTCGACCTCGACCTGCGTCGGGAGCGTGCGGGAGGGGGCCACCTCGGGCTGCACGTCCGTCTTCGCCGCGGTGTTGCTCTGAGCCTGCCCCTGCCGCTCGGGGTTCCCGGTGAGACCCTGGTCCTGAGCGTGGACCGGGGTACCGATCCCGATGGCAAGAAGGAGAGCGAGCGCGTGCGAGCCGCGAGTGGTGCGCATTGGAGTTCCCTTCTCTCTACTGACTCTGAGTTGAGTTCCCGAGAGCTGTCTTCGCAATGCGCGCGCCACCCGCACGCGATGGGTGGCGCCCTCTCCAAGCGCCAAAGATGGCACGGCTTGAAGCGTTTGGGGCACTGTGCGCCGATGCCCCTCTTCCGTTGCTCCATGCGACGCGCCGTGATGAAAAGAGACCTTCCAGGGAACGCAAATCAGCCTGGAGGAACCACTTCACGGTAGGCGTGGACGAACCTGCGGATGTCCTCCTCGAACTTCGAGCCGAGGAGGAGGACGAGGAGCTGGGTGATGACCTCCTCGGGCTGAGTGAGGTCGGTCGCGACGCCGTTGGTCAGGGTCGCGAGCTCCTTCATGTGAGGGTGGGGGTCCCACTTCGCGTACTTCTTGGGCGGCTCGCAGACGAGCGAGTTGATCGTGAAGCCCTGCTTCTTCGTCTGCTCCTTCACGAGCGCGAAGCAGTCCTTCTCGTCCACCTCGTGCATGGGCGCGTCGCCGACGACGACGATCACCTTGCGCGCCTTCGGGCGCCACTTGAAGGAGCTCGTGTCGAGGAAGCACTTCCTGAGCGCCTTGTCGATCCCTTCCTCGACGGTCTTGTCGTTCGCGTCGTTGAAGATCTCGATCATGTCCACGGCGCGCGCGTACTCGTTCAGGTTCTCGACGAGCGGGCAGAAGCGGACGACGTCGTCGCCGTAGGTCGCGTAGCCGAGGCGGGCCGGGACCTTCGCCTCCTTGCCGAGGAGCGTGAAGAACGACGTGAGCTCGCGGATCTGCGCCTTCACGCGGCCGAGCGTGTCCTTCATGGAGAGCGTCACGTCGATGCAGAGGACCGCGTCGAGGCCCTGGTCGCGCGCCTGCGTGATGTAGCGCGCGGCCTCGCGCTCCTGCGTCGGCCTGGGCGGCGTCGTGTCGGGCGCCGCGGGGGGCCGGTTCTGCTTCACGGTCGTGAAGTCCTGCGCGCCCTCCTTGGTCCACCAGTCGCGCCAGGCCTCGGGCTTCTCGCCGAGGTCCTTGTTGCCGGCGAGGACGGCGAGGAGCTTGCGCGCCGCCTTCGAGATGTAAGGGAGCACGCCCTTCTTCACGGCGAGGTTCGCGACGAGCCGATCGAAGAGGGCCTTGCTGCCGTAGGCCTTCAGGTCGTCGATCGCGCGGCGCGCGAGACCGCGGAGCGCGAAGGCCCGGACGAGCGGCTCGCGGTCGAGGAGCGCGTAGCGGAGAGCGCGGATGCTCTTCGCGTCCTTCGTGCCCTCGGCGTAGGCGTTCGTCGAGAAGGCGCGCACGACCCAGTCGGGCTCGGACTTCTCGTTGAGCGACTTGAACTCGCTCGCGTCTCCGGCGCCGTCGTCGAGAGCGACCGCGGAGTCCACGGGAGCGACGGCCGCGGGCGCGGGCGCGGGCGGAGGCGGAGGAGTCGGAGGAGCTTCGGGCTCGGGCGGCGGTGGAGGCGGCGGCGGAGGAGGAGGAGCGGTCTCCTCGGGCGGAGGAGGCGGCGGAGGCGGAGCCGGAACCGGGAGCGGAGCTGGAACCGGGAGCGGAGGAGGAGGAGGGACCTTGGCGACCTCGGGCGGGGGAGAGCTGCGACCGAGAACGAGAACGAGAACGAGAACGAGAACGAAGGAGAGGCCGAGGACCAACGGGAGAGGCGAGGAAGGAGACCTGGCGGCCTCGACCGGAGCCGACGGGACGCGGCGAGCGGCGCTCTTGGCGTGAGGGCGAGTCGCCTTCTTCTTCTTGGCGCTCGGAGTCTTCGAGGGCTCGCCGGCGGTGCTCACCGCGGCGCGGATCGCGTCGGCGAACTCCTTCGCGGTCTGGAAGCGCGCTTCGGCTTTCTTCGCGAGGGCTCTCTTCACGACCTCGTCGAAGAGGTCGGGGACGTCCGGGTTGACCTCGCTCGGCGGGACCGGCTCCTCGTGGAGGATCTTCGCGTAGACCTCGTTGCGGGACTTCGAGAGGAACGGCCGCTTCCCGGTGAGCGACTCGTAGAAGATGACTCCGAGCGCGAAGACGTCCGAGCGCGCGTCCACCTGGTTCGAGCGGCCCTCGACCTGTTCGGGCGCGAGGTAGAAGGGCGTCCCGAGGATCTGACCGGCGCCGGTGAGCTCGGCGTTCGACGTGAGCTCCTTCGCGAGGCCGAAGTCGATGAGGATCGGCTTGCCCGTCCCCTCCTCGAGGATGACGTTCGCGGGCTTCAAGTCGCGGTGGATGACGCCGTGCTCGTGCGCGTGCTGGACGCCCGAGAGGATCCCGAGGTTGATCTCGCAGGCCTCGCGCCACGGGATCGGCCCCTTCATGACGCGGTCGCGGAGGGAGCCGCCCTTCACGAGCTCCATGGCGAGCGCGACCACGTCCTTGCTGCGGCCGATGTCGTAGACCTGGCAGATGTTCGGATGCTTGAGCTTGGAGGCCGCGCGCCCTTCCCGGAGGAAGCGCTCGAGCGTCGTCTGCGAGAGGTCCGTCGTCGCCTTCAAGACCTTGAGCGCGACGCGGCGGTCCATCTGCTGGTCGTTCACCTGGAAGACGACGCCGTAGCCGCCGCGGCCGAGCTCGTTCTCGACCTGGTAGCGCGAGAGGTCCATCTCGCTCACGTGGTCGAGCGAGGCCGAGCCCTCCTCCGCGAGGCGGAGCGAGATGCAGAGGTCGCGCGGGTCGCGGCTCGCGAGGACCTCGACCTGCGTGAGCTTCTTGTCCACCGAGTGGAGGCGCACCTCCTGGCCGCAGCCCTTGCACGGGAACGTCTTCTTCGAGCCGAGGTCGATCGCCGAGTGGCGCTGGTTGCACTTCGGGCACTCGTAGATCGGGGCGCCGAGGTCGTCCTGGAGCTCGATGAGCGACTTCGGGTCGATCAGGTGCTCCTGGACGAGAACCTGGGCGAGGTACGTCTTCGCGCCGGCGGCGCGCCGCTCGGCGACGATCCTCTCGCAGCGAGTGATGTCTCCCTCGGAGACGAGCTTTCGCGCGACCGCTCGCTCCGCGATCGCCCGGTCCAGGTCCAGCATCGGCGTTTAGGATATCAACCCGTGAGCCGAGCGTCCGAGCGCAGGGAGCGCAGCGACCGAGCGAGGCTACGCGAGGCCTTCAGCAGCGAGCGAGGCGGGAGCTCGCGAAGCGAGCGATCCGCCGAGGGAGCGATCTGTTGAACTACCTCGCGCACGCGTGGACGCTCGGCGAAGGTGCGGCTCCCGAGCTGGTCCTCGGCGTCTCGCTCCCCGACCTCGCGGGCGTCTTCGACCGCCGCGCGCCGCGCCTCGCGCTCGATGCGGCGAAGCGCTTCGAGGAGGCCGGCGAGCCGCTCCTCGCTCGCGGCGTCCGCGCGCACCACGCGGCCGACGTCTGCTTCCACGCGCTCCCTGCCTTCAAGGAGGAGTGCGCCGCCCTCCGCGTCGCGCTCCAGCCGCTCGCGTTCGAGAGCGTCCGGCTGTTCTTCCTGTCTCACCTGCTGCTCGAGGTTCTCCTCGACGCGACTCTCCTCGAACGCGATCCCGGGCTGGCGACGCGCTTCTACTCCTCGATCGAGGCTTCTCCGCGGACGCGGGTGGCGCAGCTCGTCTCGTCGAAGGATCCGGCAGGGTTCGAGAGATGGATGGATCGCTTCACGAAGGCGCGCTTCCTCCTCGATTACTCCACGGACGACGGAGTCGTCTTCAGGACCGAGCAAGTCTTGAATCGAGCGAGACAGACGATGGGGGGAGGCGGAGCGAAGAGATTGAAAGAGGCGATGCCGGGATTTAGAGAGAGGGTGCGGAGTCGCGTCGAGGTGCTGACGGATGAACCGCGAGGAGCCGTCACTCGCCTCGCATAGCGAGGATCGGTGAGAGCCGCGCTGCCTGAACGGCCGGCAAGAAGCCGCCGAAGACGCCCATGACGACCGCCGAGAACATGGAGACGACGAGGATCTGCGGCGTCGGATGGAACGTGAAGACGACCTCGGACCACGTCGCGAAGTTCATGATGCTGAACTTGACCATGCCGAGCGCGAGCGACGCGAGGCCGCCGAGAGCGCCGCCGAGGAGCGAGATGAGGACCGACTCGAGGAGGAAGCTCGCGAGGACGGAGAGGCGCGAGAACCCGATCGCGCGGAGGGTGCCCACCTCGCGCGCGCGGCTCGCGACCATGGCGTACATCGTGATCATGGCCCCGATCATGGCGCCGATCGAGAAGAAGAAGGCCGTGATCGTGCCGAGGTAGCCCAGGAACTTGGCGAGCATCTCGGACTGCTTCTCGTAGTACTTCGACTCCTTCATGGCCTCGAGGCCGAGGCGCTTGTCGCTCTCGATGCGGTTCTTGAAGGCCTCGAACGCCGACTCGCCCGTGAGCTGCGCGCGCGCGGACGAGACGATGCTCTCGCGGCCGAACATGCTCCTGAGCGCGTCCACGTCGGTCCAGACCTCGGACTCGAAGGAGGAGCCGTCGTCCTCGAAGATCCCGACGATCGCGACGGGCCGGTTCTTCTTGAGCTCCACCTTGTGGTCGAGCTCGAGGTTCTTGAAGCGGCCGCGGACCTTGGCGCCGCAGATCGCCTCGTCCGTGCCGGGACGCGCGGCGCGGCCAGCGACGATCTTGATCGTGGGCCGCATGACGAACACGTTGTCGGGCACGCCGCGGACGTTCACGTTCGAGAACCCGACCGTCTTGCCGACCTTGTCCATCGCGGCGACGACGACGAGCTCGCCGACGCCGATCGCCTTCCCCTCGGGCGTGCGGCGAACCTCGGGCCCGTCGAGGATCAGGCTCACGTTCGCGAGCTCGAAGTTCGAGGAGAGCTCGGCGTCGCTCCCCTTGCGGATGACCATGCCCACGTCGGGGCGGCCGGTGCTGCCGAGCGTCTTGCGGATGCCGGCCGACAGCATGAGCGCCGCGGCGAGCACGAAGACGACGAGCGCGATGCCGAGGACGGCGGTCGCCGTCGTCGTGCGGCGCGAGTTCAGGCTGCCGAGGTTGTAGGCGATCGGGATCATGCGACCTTCCTGAGCGCGTCGATCACGTGGAGGCGGTAGGCGCGGATCACGGAGGGGATCGAGGCGCAGAGCCCGAGCGCGATCGCGAGGCCGAGCGCGGTCAGCGCGGCATCGGGACTGACCCGGAACACGGGGAACATGGAGCCCATGTTCTCCTCGATCCAGCGGCCGAGGCCGAAGTTGATGAAGGGGTACGCGAGAGCGAGACCCGCGGCGCCGCCGATGAGGCCGAGGAAGGCCGCCTCGCCCACCACGAGGATGAGGAGGTGCCGCGGCAGGAATCCGATCGCGCGCAGGACGGCCATCTCGCCGGTTCGCTCTCGAACGCCCATCGCGACCGTGTTGCCGAGGATCAGCATCATGATCCCCAGGATCGCGACCGACACGATGTTGAGGGCCGTGAGGATCGCGTCGAACATGGCGAGGAAGGACTTCTGGAACGTCCCCTCGTCCTGCGAGAGCGTCTGGATGTCGTTCGCGTCGAAGGCGTCGTCGATCGACTTCGAGAGCGCGACGGCCGAGGTGCCCTTGTCCACCTTGGCCACGATCCAGCCGACCTTGTCCCGGATCCGTTCGGGGAGCCGCTCGTTGAACAGGTCCCAGTGGAAGAAGACCTGGGCCGGGTCCACGGACTTCCGCTTCGCCTTGTAGGTCGCCTCGATCTTGAACTCCCAGTCGCCGCCGAAGATCTGGCTCGTGAGCGTGATCGTCTGGCCGAGCTTCCAGCCCATGCGCTTCATGAGGACCTCGCCCACGAGCGCGCCCTGGCGGTTCTCGATGAACGCCTTCTGCTGCTCGGGCGAGGTCTCCATGTCCTCGTAGACCTCGAAGGTCGTCTTCGGGTCGCACGCGAGCGTCGCGAAGAACTCGTGGTCGTGCTCGGGGTTCGTGTCCTTGCCGCCGAACCAGTTCGCCCACGTGACCTTCTGGACGCCCTTCATGGCGCGGACCTCCTCCACGTAGCGCTTCGGCAGCTGGAGGACGAACGTGACCTTGTGGCGCGTGACGATCCGCTCGACGGCCGCGTCCTGCGCCTGTCCGGTCCACGCGTCCACCACCGTGCGGAGGAGGACGAAGGTCAGGAGCGCGAAGCCGACGCCGAAGATCGTGAGGAAGCTCCTCAGCTTGTTGCGGCGGAGGTTGTTCGCCGCGAGGTAAGGGAGGCTCACTGAAGCACGCCCTTGTTGAGGCGCCGCACGACGCCCGCGCGCTCGGCGGCCGCGGGGTCGTGCGTGACCATCATGATCGTCTTCCCCTGCTCGCGGTTCAGGCGCACGAGGAGGTTGAGCACGTCGTCCGCGCTCTGCCGGTCGAGGTCGCCCGTCGGCTCGTCGGCGACGATGATCTTCGGGTCGTTCACGATCGCGCGGGCGATCGCGACGCGCTGCTCCTGGCCGCCCGAGAGCTGCCGCGGGTAGTGGTGCTGGCGGTCCTCGAGGCCGACCACGCGGAGCGCGATCTGCGCGCGCTTGCGGCGCTCGCTGCGCGCGAGCGGCGTGAGGACGAGCGGCAGCTCGACGTTCTGGACGGCTGTGAGGACGGGGATCAGCTGGAACGACTGGAAGACGAAGCCGATCGTGTTCGCGCGCCAGTGAGCGAGCTGACTCTCGGAGAGGCCGCTGATCGTCTGGCCGGCGACGTCCACGCGGCCCTCCGTCGGCTGGTCGAGGCCCGCGATCAGGTTCAGGATCGTGGACTTGCCCGAGCCCGAAGGACCCATGAGCGCCTCGAACGAGCCCTGCGGAACCGCGAGGTCGAGGCCGTCGAGGACCGGCACCGCCTCGCTCCCGCGCCAGAAGGTCTTCTTGACCTTGGAGAGACGGATGATCGTGTCCACCTGGTCGAGAGACGGCGCGGCGCCCTTCAGCGTCTCGTCGGCCTTCGCGGCGCTCTCGGTCATCGGTTCTTCTCCTTCACGGGCTGTCCGTCCGCCATGGTCTCGGGGGGCTCGGAGACGAGGATCGCGCCGACCGGCGGGCCGCGACGCAGCTCGTAGCCGGTGCCGAACTCGGGGCCCAGCGTGACCGCGACCTGCTGGACCTTCCCGTCCTCGACCTTGAAGACGACCTTGCCGCCGCCGCGCTCCGTCACCGCGGACTTCGGGACGACCGTCTTCGGCGGCTCCTTCGCGGCCTTCGCGTCGAGCGCGGCCGTGAGGAAGTTCGCCCGCGCGCGCATGTCGGGGAGGAGCCGCTCCGGGAGCTCGAGGAAGCGGAGCTTGACGACGACGGTCCCCTTCGAGCGGTCCACGCGCGAGCCGACCTCGACGATCGTCGCGCGGAGGCGCTGGTCCGGATACGACTCGAGGATCACCTCGGCCGCGCCGTCGATCTTCACCTTGTCGATCCGGCGCTCGGGGACGTCGATCTCGGCGAGGAGGGTCGTCGGGTCGCAGAGCTCGACGGCCGGCTTCTCCGTCATGGTCCCGACGAGCTCGCCCTGGGTGAGCGGCTTGCCGATGACGATGCCGTCGAACGGCGCGCGGACGGTCGTGTATTCGAGCTGGATCTCGGCCGCGTGCACGTCCTCGGCGGAGGCCGCCGCCTCGTGCTCGGCGGCCTTGAGGGTCGCCTCCTGCGCCCGCACCTGCTCGCGGCGGTTCTCCGCCTGGGCGATGGACATCGACTGCTGCTCGGAGAGGCCCTTCTCGCGGGCGTACTGCTGCTTGAGCTCGGTGAGCGTCGCCGTCGCGGCGAGGATCCGCGCCTTCGCTCCCTCCGCGCGCGCCTTCGCGGCGCTCAGGGCCGCTTTCTGCGCCGAGTCCTCGACGCGGAAGAGGACGTCGTTCTCCTTGACCTTGTCCCCCTCCTTGACCTTCATCTCCGCGATCCGGGAGAGGAGCCGGCAGGCGACCTTCGATTGGCGCTGCGCGACGACGTAGCCCACCCCCGTGAGCTCGGTCGACGCCTGCGCCGGCGACACGGAGATGACCTCCGTCGGCGTGATCTCGGTCTTGAAGACGTTCGGGGCGAGCTTCGTGTACGCGAAGTATCCGCCGGCCCCGAGCACCCCCAGGATGACGATGGCGCAGCCCCACCACGGGAAGCTCGACGGTGGCCGCGCGGAGCGGTCGATCCTGAGTGACGCGAGGTCGGCGGACAGTTGATCGGTCACGGGGAGAGAAACGTAGCACGCCGCGTCACGGCGTCCATCTTCTTCCCCGTGGCCCGACCGAGGCTGCTGGGTTTACGGCGAGTAGCCGAGCCGTCCCGTGCGCCGCTTCGCGAACGCCGTGTAGATCGCGAGGAGAACGACGGCGCCGATGATGGAGACGATGAAGCCCGCGTTCTCGTCGGCCTCGTACCATCCGACCGCGCGGCCGATGAACCCGCCGAGGAGCGCGCCGCCTATGCCGAGCGCGATCGTGATGAGAAGGCCGCCCGGGTCCTTGCCCGGATGCAGGAGCTTCGCGAGGGCGCCGATCACGAGACCGGCGAGGATCCAGCCGAGAATGTGAAGCATGAGGTCCTCCTGTTTTCGGCGCTCTGACGCAAGGAACGGACCCGGCATCGAGTGTCGCCGAGGAGGACACCGCGCGTGTAAAGGGCCGTGTCCGCCCTCGGCGACGCCACCAGGCGGGTGCACGGAGGTGCCCCGACGCCCGGTGGCGCCATCACGCTCTGCGGCAGGCGAGACGATTCGCGCTCGAAGTCACGGTCCCGTCGGGGGCGGCTCCAGGCGTTCGTTTCGAAGTTTCCGGGACTCGTCCGGGAGCTCCGGGACGAGTTCCTGAGCTTCCAGGACGAGTTCCTGAGCTTCATGACCTTCTCCCGGAGCTTCATGACCTTCTCCCTGAGCTTCATGACCTCGTCCCGGACCTTCATGCCGAGACCGCTCTTCTTCGTGGCCTCGTTCCGGAGGGCGCCGGGCGTGGGGTCGTGCTCCCAGCTCGGGTTCTTCGCGCCCGGGTCGTGAAGGACGAGCTTCGGGGAGCAGGTCCCCAGCTCCGGCATGAAGAACCGAGCGTCGGGACGAAACCCTGGAGCTCCAGCGAGGGTTCCTGGAGCTCGAGGGCACTCTCCTGTTCCTCCAGGAACAGGTCCTGAGCTTCCGGCTTCGATCCCTGGGCTTCCGGCGACGAGCCGACTCGTCCAGGCGACGGGTCGGGAGCTCCATGCTCTCGGTCATGAGGTCCAGGCCGTGTGCGAGGAGCCTCAGGCCGTGGTCCATGAGCATCGGGAGCGAGGGGGCGAAGCTCGGGACCTCGCGCCGTGGGTCGAGGAGGAGGGGCGGACCGTCGAGGAGGAGGGCACGAGCTTCGAGGGGCCGAGGTCGAGCGTTCAGCGAGAGGTCGCTAGAGTTCCGGGGCGAGAATCCGATGGACCAGCGGTGGCGGTGGACCTACTTCGTGAGCCGAGCGACGGCCTTGCTCGCCCTCTGGTCTGCTTCTTCATCGCTCCCTGGGCGCAGATGAATGACATACATGGCTCCCCACGCGAAGCCTTCTACTTCCTCGGCCACGAAATCCAGAGCCTGCAGCGCACGTTCGGGATCTCCCGCGACGTGGGCGATCTCCACATTCGTTGCCTGCTGCTCGCGCTTCTCTCGGTCCCGGCCCTGGCGATCGCGCTCCTCCTCACTCCGCCGCGGACGAGGAGGCCATGGGCCCTCGTCTTCACGACGCTTCTCGCCGGAGCGTTGGTGACGCTCCTCGTGCGCTACCAGCGCCATGTTGGCGGGGTCGAGGCGGGCCCCTGGTACGCCGTGACCCGAGGCGACGCGTCCTCCCTCCTCGCCTTCGTGCCCGCGCTCGCGGCCCTCGTCGTCGCGACGCTCGCCTTCCTCGAGGTGACGCCGCGCCGGGTCCTCCTCGCACGCGTCGTCGCCGCCGTCTGCGCGCTCGCGGCGCTCTCCCTCCCCGGGCAGACCGTTCGCGCGAGCTACGTCTTCGACTGGGGCGCGCGGCTCATGGGTGTCGCCGCGGCGGTCCTCGTCGCGCTCGAGTCGCACAAGTTCCGAACCGCGTCCGCGAGCGACGCCGCTTTGGACGGATAGTCGCGCCTGGCGCGACTATCCGTCCAAAGCGACGCCGCCCCTCGACTCGGCGGATGCCGACGATCCCTCGCTCGGGGACACGGACCCCTCGCTCGGGGACTCGGACGTGAGCTACTTCCTCAGCGCCGAGAGCTCGAAGTCCTTCGAGTCGAGCCCGAGCGACCGGACGAACGGCAGCACCTCGCGCCGCCAGATGCCCTCGAGCCGGTGGAGGTCGAGCTCGGGGTCCATGAGCAGCGCCTGCCCGAGCCGGGCCTGCGGCCCGCGGTCGCGGACGAGGCGCGCGTTCGTCTCGCGGAGGAGGTCCGCCACCCACTCGAGCGCCGAGTGCGACCGAGCGAGGAAGCGGCGCAGAGCGTCGGAGTCGGGCTCGACCTCGACGGACGGGAAGCGGCCGACGAGCTCGTGCGGCGCGCTCCGCGCGGTCGCGATGACGTAGAGGTTCTTGGGCGAGGAGACCCGCTCGCGCGAGCGGCCGAGCTGGATCTCGACGCCGCGCTCGCAGATCGCGCCCGCGAGCTCGCCGAGCGCGCGCGTGAAGTCGCCCCGATCGACGTCGTCGAGGACGAGCGCGAAGCGAGCCTCGCGCTCCTTCCTCGCGCGCTCGCAGAGCTCGCGCACGACGCCGCGCTCGATGTCTCCGTTCGGACGCCGCGCCTCGACGAGGTCGTCGTAGCCCAGCGAGGGGTGCATGCGCAGGACGACGACGCGCTCGTCGCGCCCGGCGAGGTGGAGCGCGATGCGGCGGGCGAGGTAGGTCTTGCCCGTGCCGACGACGCCCGCGAGGAGGACGCGGCCGCGCGTCGCGAGGGCCTCGAGGGCGTCCGCGACGACGCGCTCGGAGAAGCCGAGGTCGCGCGAGAGCCGCTCCGAGCGCCAGGTGTCGGAGGTCTGGCCCGCGGCCGGAGCGGCGTCGGGCTCGGACTCGGCGGTCGCGATCTCGCCGATGAGCTCGCCGAGCGCGGCCGTGAGGAGCTCGCCCGACGTGTCCACGGGCTGCCGGCGCTGTGGAGCCGTCGTGCCCTTCGGGTCTGCTCCGCGCGGCTCGAGGCGCGGAGAGGCGATCGCGGGCGTCTCGCTCCGCGCGGGCGAGTCGCTTCCGCGGGCGGGATCGGAGCGCGGCGAGATGACGACGGGGCGGGGAGCCGACTCGGTCGGGACTCTCGGCGGGGCGGCGGTGCGCGGCGGCTCGACGCGAGGCTGCTCGACGCGAGGCTGCTCGACCCGCGCGGCCTCGACGACGCGCGGGGGCTCGGCCACGCGCGGCGGCTCGACGACCCTGGGCGGCTCGACGACCCTGGGCGGCTCGGCGACCCGGGGGGGCTCCGCGGCCGGAACGGTCTGAGGCGGCGGCGAGCTCCTCGCGACGAGCCGCGGCAGCGAGCGCGGCGTGACGGTGCCCTGGACCTCCTGCGAGGCCGGCTCCCGGCGCTCGGGGACCGGGTCCTGGTGCATGATCGTTCGCCCCTTGTTGACCGCGAAGATCCGCTCCGTCTTGATGCTCTCGATCTTCACCTCGACGTCGGGCGCGGGGGCCGGCGCGGGCGGCGGCGCCTCGGGGATCTTCTCGACGGGCTTCTCCTCCGAGGACGGCCGGCGCGGCGGCGTGATCGTGATGTTCGAGCGCGTCGCGGGCTTCCCGCCCGAGCTCTGGACGGGGAGGCGCCCCGAGGGCGGACGCTCGCGGAGCTCGGCGCGCGGGCGCGGCTTCCAGAGGCCCGACGTGCCCGGGTCCTCGCTCGTGCCCGCGGCCTGCGGGATCCCGGCGATCTTCTCGAGCGTCCACTCGAGCGCGTGCTCGAAGGCCCAGCCCGCGCGCATGGGCACGGGCGCCGACGCGAGGGACGGCGCGAGCTTGCGCGCGACGATGTAGAAGGCGCGGAAGCGGCCCTCGAGGTCGCGCGCGCGGAGCTCGGGGTCGCCCGACGCCTCGCTGACCGCCTTGATCGCCTTGTTCGTCTCGAACAGGAAGACCGGCTCGCGCGCCTGCGCGATCAGGTGCCAGCAGAGAGTCAGGAAGTTCGCCGAGGGCCCGACGCCGAGGCGCGGGTCGCCCTCCTGGCCGCGCGTGTCGAGGTCGGCCACGAAGTCGGCGAAGGCGAGGAGACGCGCGACGCGCTCGTCGTCCGTCAGCGTCTCGCTGTCGCGGAGGAGCGAACGGAGGACTCCGTTCAGGTCCACCTCGGGCGCGCGCGCGGCGGCCGCGGCGAGGCGCTCGGGGAACGCGCGCTCGTCCTCGTTCTTGAAGCCCCAGAGCCAGACGGGGCCCGCGCGGCCGGTGTGCTGCTCGCGGACGGCGGCGGCGAGGCGGCGCATGACCTCGTCGAGGGCGAGGTCGCCCCGCGCGAACTGGACGAGCGTGTCGCCGAGCCCGGCGAGGCGCACCTCGCGCTGGCGGTCCACGTCGAGCGAGCGCGTCACGGCGCCCGCGTCGTGCACGAAGTCGCTCGCGACGTTCAGCAGGCCCTCCATGCTCAGGCGACCTCGATCCGGCTCTGGTCGCCGACGAAGAAGCGGTGCGTGCGCGGCTTGTCCTTCGCGCGCACGACGACGGCGCCCGTGCCGAGGATGCTCGACTCGATGCGGACGCCCACGTCCTCGATCCTGCAGCCGTCGAGGACGATCGAGTGCTCGACCTCGCTCTTCGCGACGCGCGAGTTGGGGCCGATCGCGGTGTAGGGGCCGAGGTAGCTGTCCTCGATGACGGCGCCCTCTCCGATGATCACGGGGCCGCGCACGTGGGAGCGGATCACCTTCGCGCCGTCGGCGACGACGACCTGGCCCGTGAGCTCGCTCGCGTCGTCCACCGACCCGACGATCGACCCCGCCTGATGCTCCAGGACGAGGCGGTTCGCCGCGAGGAGGTCCTCGGGCTTGCCCGTGTCCTTCCACCAGCCGGTGATCTCGCTCCACTCGACGCGCGCGCCGTTGTCGAGGAGCCACTGGTGCGCGTCCGAGATCTCGAGCTCGCCGCGCTTGCTCGGCTTGATCGCGTCGCACGCCTCGAAGATCCGCGAGTCGTAGAGGTAGATCCCGGTCACGGCGTACTGGGACTTCGGCTTCTTCGGCTTCTCCTCGATGGAGACGATCCGCTTCCCCTTGAGCTCGGGGACGCCGAAGCGCTCGGGGTCCTTCACGTGCGCGAGCGCGAGGTGGCAGTTCGCCTTCGACGCCTCGAAGGCGTCCACGAACCGCTTCACGCCGCCGACGATCATGTTGTCGCCGAGGTAGAAGAGGAACCTGTCCTTGCCGATGAACGGCCGGGCGATCTTCACGACGTGCGCGAGGCCGAGCGGCGCCTCCTGCGGGATGTACGTGATCTTGACGCCGAACTGCTTGCCGTCGCCGAGGGCCTTCTGGACCTCCTCGTTGTCGGCGCGGACGATGATCCCGACCTCCTTCACGCCGGCCCCCGCGACGTTCTCGATCGCGTAGTGGAGGATCGGCTTGTTCGCGATCGGGAGGAGGTGCTTGTTCTGCGTGTGGGTGATCGGGCGGAGGCGCGTCCCGTGTCCGCCGCTCGTGATGAGGGCTTTCATGAGCCGTAGACGTTACATCCGTTCCGCGCCTCCGTGCTATCCTCCGCGCCCATGTTCGTCGGGAAGGTCGTCGGGCAGCTCTGGACGTCGAAGCACGTGCCCGCGCTCGAGGGGATGAAGCTCCTCCTCGTCCTTCCGATCCAGAGAGCGGAGGTCGGCGGCAAGCCGGTCCCGCGCGAAGACCTCGTCGTCGCGGCGGATGCGACCGTCGGCGCCGGAGTCGGGGAGCACGTCGTCGTCGCCTACGGGCGCGCGGCGCGCGTCTGCCTCGGCGGCGACCAGGATCTCCCCTGCGAGGCGGCCGTCGCGGGGATCGTGGACGAGCTCGACCTCGCCGCCTCGGTCGCCGCGACCGACCCGCCGCTCCCGCCGTCCGTTCGTCGAGGAGGCCAGTAGTGCTCTGCGGACGCGTCGTGGGCCAGGTCTGGGCCACCAAGAAGCAGGAGACGCTCGAAGGGATCCGCTTCCTCCTCGTCCGTCCTCTCGCGCTCTCGGGCGACGCCGCGGGCGCTCCGGTCGTCGCGGCGGACACGATCGGCGCCGGGATCGGCGAGACCGTGATCGTCGCCTTCGGCCGCGCGGCACGCACGACGATCGGTCGCGGCCAGGATGTGGGCTACCAGGTCGCCGTCGTCGGGATCGTGGACGAGATCGAGCTCGAGGGCGGCAAGACGATCGAGACCTGAGCGACCGGCACGCCGCTTCCTTCGTCCTCCGGGACGAGGAAGACGTGGTGGATCCGGTCCCGGTCGAGTCGCCGACTCCGGACGAGCGCGCCGAGCGCGCCCGCAGGATCTTCGAGGTGCTCAAGTCCCACGAAGGCAAGCGGACCTTCGTCGCGATCCGCGGCTACCCCGACCCCGACAGCATCGCGAGCGCGTGGGCGCACCGGAGGATCGCGGAGAAGGCGGGCGTCTCGTGCGACGTGGTCCACTTCGACCCGGTCTCGCGGCCCGAGAACCGGGCCATGGTGAACCTCCTCGACCTGAAGATCCGGAAGGTCGCCGCCCCGCACGAGCTCCTCGGCTACGACGCTTACAGCCTCGTGGACGCCAACGAGGCGCGGCTCCCCGCCGGCGCGCCCGACCTCCCGTGCCTCACGATCGTGGACCACCACCGCCCCTCCGAGACGCCGCGGGCCGAGCTCGTGGATCTGAGAGAGGACGTGGGCGCGACCTCGACGATCTACGCCGAGTACCTGAAGCTCGGACCGATCGGCCTCCCCGAGGACAGGAAGAAGGCGCGGGCGCTCG
This sequence comes from uncultured Planctomycetota bacterium, assembly GCA_964648345.1. Taxonomy (GTDB): domain Bacteria; phylum Planctomycetota; class J058; order J058; family JACQDU01; genus CAZYLP01. The sequence goes on along the minus strand of CAZYLP010000017.1, from coordinate 6,807 downwards.
CCACGGCGCTCGCCTACGGGATCCGCAGCGACACCGAGGACCTCGTCCGCGCGACGCCCGAGGACCTCGAGGCGCTCGCGTGGGTCCAGTCGTCCGTGGACCTCGACATCCTGGGCTCGCTCGCGCACGCGTCGATCACGCCCCGGACCATGGAGATCATCGAGACCGCGCTCGCCGCGGGGCAGGTCGAGGGGACGCTCGTCTTCGCGGGCGTGGGGCACGTGCGCGACGACGACCGGGACGCGATCGGGCAGACGGCCGACTTCCTCCTCCGTCGCGAGGGGATCGCGACGGCGATCGTCTACGGCGTCGTCGGCGGCGACACGATCGACGGCTCGCTCCGCACGCGCTCGCCCGCGTTCGACCCGGACGAGTGGCTCAAGGAGACGTTCGGCGCCGACCCGCAGACGGCCCGCCCCTACGGCGGCGGGCGCCGCGGCGCCGGCGGCTTCCAGGTCCCGCTCGGCCTCCTCACGTCGTGCCCCAACCGCGACCTCCTCTGGGAGGTCGTGAAGACGACCGTCGAGGAGCGGATCAAGACGCGCCTGGGCCTCGGAATCGAGCCCGTGGACGCGGCCGTGAAGAGAGCCGCGGCGTGAGTTAGGATATTGGCCATGCCGACTTACGACTACCGGGCGTCCGACCCCTCGAAGGCGTCCGAGTGCTGCTCCGAGGGGTTCGAGATCGTGCAGGCGATGAGCGAGGCGCCGCTCGAGAAGTGCCCGATGTGCCAGGCACCGATCGTCAAGCTCATCGGGGCGCCGGGCTTCACGCTCAAGAGCGAGAAGCACACCATGTCCGACAAGAACCTGAAGCGCGCCGGCTTCAAGAAGCTCGTGAAGGAAGGCGACGGGAAGTACCGCAACGTTCTCGCCTGAGGCCAGGCGACCGGGGAGACGCTTGGACGAGGGGGACGACCAAGCTTTCGCGCGCGTGGCGCTGCGTCTCGGCTACCTGAGGCCGGACCAGGCGGCGCACGCGCTCGCGTGGCGGAGGAACCGGCCCGAGGCGCCGGACCTGGCCTCGCTCTGCATCGCGTACGGCGTGCTCACGCCCAACCGCGTGCGCGAGGTCCAGGAGCTCGTCCGCGTCGAGAGCGCCGGCTCCTCCTCGCGACCGGGCCGCCGCGAGGCGCTCGAGGCCTTCCTGCGCGGAGCGGCCGCGTCCGTCACGGGGGTCGCGTCGGTCGCCTCCGAGCTCGCCGCGCTCCTCGAGAAGGGCTCGATCCGGCTCCCCCCCGTCCCGACGATCGTCGAGCTCGAGAGGACCTCGGGCTCGGTCTTCGCGCTGCTCGGCGAGGCGACCCGCGAGCGGCTGGAGGCGCACGCGCGCGCCGCCGCGAGCACGAAGGGCGCCGCGCGCTCGAGGGCGCTCCGCGAGCTCGCGGCCGGCCTCGAGGCGGTGATGGCGAGCGCGCCCACGTTCGTCCGCACCGCGTTCGACGACGGCTCCCTCGCCCCCGACGAGGGGCAGGTCGTCTTCACGATCGAGGACGGCCCGGACACCGGGAGGGTCTTCTCGTTCCCGGCGGGCGGCGACGCGTCGTTCGTCGTGGGCCGCGCGGGCGACGTGAAGGTGTGCCTCGCGAACGACGCGAAGGTCTCGCGCCAGCACTGCCTCGTCACGGTCTGCGGGCCGCGCGCGATCGTGCGCGACCTCTCGAAGAACGGGACGAGCGTGAACGGCGAGAAGATCGTGGAGGAGGCCGAGGTCGCCTCGGGCGCGGAGATCTCCGTGGGCCGGACGACCCTGCGCCTCGACCTCCCCGCGGCCATGCCGACTCCGGCCGGGCCCTCGCGAGCAGCGAGCGAGCGGCTCGCGGCCGTCGGCGGGGCGCCGAACTTCCCCGACCTCACGGTCCTCGACGTGATCGGCGAGGGCGGCCAGGGCGTCGTCTACCGCGCGAAGCGCGCGAGCGGCGAGATCGTCGCCGTGAAGACGCTCCGCCCCGACCGGAAGGTCCGCGACACGGACGTGGGCCGCTTCCTGCGCGAGGCGTCGCTCGGCCAGTCGATCCAGCACCCGAACGTCGTCCGCGTCCTCGGCTCGGGCTTCCACGCGAACGTCTTCTACTTCGTCATGGAGCACGTCTCGGGGCTCGACATCGAGCGCGAGCTCGCGCAGCGCGGCCGCCCCTTCTCGCCCGCGAAGGGGATCGCCGTCCTCCGCCAGGTGCTCGGCGGCGTCAAGGCCGCGCACGACCGAGGGCTCGTCCACCGGGACATAAAGCCCTCGAACATCCTCCTCGAGGACATCGCGGGCGGCGGGTTCATCCCGAAGCTCACCGACTTCGGCCTCATGCGGAGCTTCGAGGGCGCGGGCCTCTCCTTCACGAAGACGGGCCAGGGCCGCGGCACGCCCGCCTTCATGCCGCCCGAGCAGGTCGAGCACGCGCATCTCGCGAGCCCGGTGTCGGACATCTACGCGCTCGGCGCGACGCTCTACTACCTCATCACGCGGCAGTTCCCGCTCGAGCTGAAGAAGGGCGTCCACCCGCTCGTGACGGTCCTCGACCCGGCGCGCGTCCCGCTCAGGAAGCGCCTCCCCACGGCGCCGAAGGCGCTCGAGGACCTCATCTCGAAGTGCATGGCCTACGTGCCCGCGGACCGCTTCGCGTCCGTGGACGAGCTCGACGCCGCTCTCGAGAAGGTCGCCGCGAAGCTGCCCAAGGCCGGAGCGTCGTGAGCGGCGAGCCCGACCCGCTCGGGATCAGCCGCTCCGCGCCGCGAGAGGCGCTCGAGCCGCCGACGGACGAGGACCTCGAGGCCCGCGCGAAGGCCCCGGACGACTCCGCGCACAGGCGGGCCTTCGCCGACCCGGAGCGGCGCTTCGGGCGCTACGTCCTCGTGTCCGTGCTCGGGCAGGGGAGCCACGGGATCGTCCACCGCGCGTGGGACCCGCAGCTCGAGCGGCCCGTCGCGATCAAGGTGCTGAGCCGCCTCGACGAGCAGACGCGCGCGCGCTTCCACCGCGAGGTGAAGGCGCTCGCGCGCCTCCGGCACCCGAACGTCGTCCCCGTCTTCGACGCCGGGGAGCTCGAGGGGCGGCCGTTCTTCGTCATGGACCTCGTCGCGGGGAAGACGCTCGACGCGGTCTGCGAGGAGCCCCTCGAGCCGCGCGCCGCCGCGCGGCTCATCCGCAGCGTCGCCGCGGGCGTCGCGGCCGCGCACGAGCAGGGGATCATCCACCGCGACCTGAAGCCGTCCAATATCATCGTCACTCCGAGCGGCGAGCCCGTCGTCGTGGACTTCGGCCTCGCGCGCCTCGCCGACGCGGGGCCCGGGCTCACGGCCTCGGGGGTGAGCCACGGCACGCCCGCCTACGCGGCGCCGGAGCAGCACGAGGGGCGGACCGCGGCGATCGGCCCGGCGACGGACGTCTACGCGCTCGGCGCGACGCTCCACCACGCGCTCACCGGGGAGCCGCCGTTCGAGGCGTCGAGCCCGGCCGAGCTCACGATCTCCGTCCTGCGCCGACCTCCCGAGCCACCGAGCCGGAAGAACCCCGCGGTCCCGTCCGCGCTCGACGCGATCGTCCTCCGCGCGCTCGCGAAGGACCCCGCGAGCCGTCACCCGTCCGCGCGCGAGCTCGTCGAGGAGCTCGACCGGTTCATCGCCTCCCCGGATGTGGCGGATGTGGTGCATCCGAGCGCCGGCAAGCGGATCGGCCCCTACGAGGTCGTGCGCGAGGTCGGCTTCGGCGGCTCGGCGACGGTCTACGAGGCGCGCGACTTCAAGGGCGAGAAGGTCGCGCTCAAGGTCCTGCGCACGCGCGGCGGCGACGCCTTCCAGCGCTTCGAGCGCGAGCGGCGGCTCCACGAGCGGCTCGGAGAGGAGGAGGGGTTCGTCCCGATCCTCGACGCGGGCGCGACGAAGGACGGCGGCTACATCGTCATGCCGTTCATGACGGGGGGCACGCTCCGCGACCGCTTGGACGCGGGGCCGCTCCCGATCGCGGATGCGCTCTCCATCGGACGCGCGCTCGCGGCGGCGCTCACCGTGGCGCACGGACGCGGGATCGTGCACCGCGACCTGAAGCCCGAGAACGTCCTCTTCACCGCTCGCCCCGAGGCGAAGGGCGCGCCCGACGGGGTCCCCCTCGTCTCCGACCTCGGCCTCGCGAAGCACTTCAGGAAGGACGTGACGGGCGCGAGCGAGTCGCAGTCGCTGAGCCAGACGGGCGCCGCGCGCGGCACGCCTTGCTACATGGCCCCGGAGCAGTTCTCGGACTCGAAGTCGATCGGGCCGCCCGCGGACGTCTACGCGTGGGGCGCGATCCTCTACGAGTGCCTCACGGGGGAGCGCCTCCACGAGGGCGAGAACATCCTCCAGATGCTCGCGGCCGTGGACTCGGGGACGCACACGCCGATCCCCGACCTCCGCGCGGATGCGCCCGCCCCGCTCGTCGCGATCGTCGAGCGCGCGATCGACAAGGACCCGAACGTCCGCTTCGCGGACGGCGCCGCGCTCCTCGCCGCGCTGAGGCCCGAGCGCCGCGCGAGGCGCTCCTCGCGCGCGGTCCTCGCGGTCGCATTCGGGGGCGCGCTCATGGGCGGTCTCCTCGTCCACGCGCTCGGCGCCGCGACCGCTCCGCGGACGCAGCCGCCGGCCGTCGCTCCTCCGGCTCCTCCTCCTCCGCCCGACCTCTCCCCGGCGGTCGAGCTCGAGATCGGACGTGCGGCCGACCTGAGCCGCGCCGCGCGCGCGCTCGAGGCGAGCGACCCCGCGCGCGCCCTCGAGACGTGGGAGCGCGTCCTCGACTCGACGCAGGCGACGCTCGACGAGCTCCTCGAGGCGCGGCGGCGCGTCCGCGCGCTCCACGCGCGCGTGCCACCGAACACGGATCCGAGGAAGGCGGGCGTCTGGCGCGCGCGCGTGCTCGTCTTCCCGAGGACCGTCCTCTGGAAGCCGGACGGCGCGGGGAGCTGGGATTGCCCGCTCCTCCCCGAGGACAGGAAGTCGATCGAGGCCTCGCGCGCCTCGTTCGAGCGCCTCGTCCTCGAGCTCTCGCGCGGCTGGCTCCGGCTCGAGCTCGAGGTCGTCGAGAGCACGGACACGGTGACCGAGCTCTCGGGCCTGGGCGTCGGGCCGTTCATGCCGTGGTCGCAGATCCTCCCGGCGGACGCGACGCGCGGGATCGAGGCCGGCAAGTACGACGCCGTCGTCGCGTACGTCCCCATGGGGCCGAGGCAGGGCGGCATCCCCCGGCTCACGTCGACGATGGCCTCCGACTGGTTCGATCGTCCGGGCGCCGCGTGCTACGGGGTGCTCCCGATCTTCGAGCGCGACGACGAGCTCGTGAACCAGCCGGGGGCCCTCGAGCTCAACATGCTCGTCCACATGCTCCGCTCGAGCTTCGAGGACGCCCACGGCTGGCCGACCGGGCTCTTCCCGAGGCCCGACGGCTACTACGAGGCGTACCCCGAGTGCCCCGACGAGTGCTGGAGCCGCAAGGGGCACGTGAGCCCGCGGCTCGAGTTCTTCCGTCACGTCCTCTGCGAGCACGCGACGCCGCGCATGCTCCGCGCGGCGACGATCCGCGCGCACGCCGCGAACCCGTGGAACGGGGCCGACCTTCGCGCCTTCCGCGTGAAGGGGACGCGCGTCTCCTTCGAGTCGCCGCGCCGCCGCTTCGAGGTCGCGCAGCACGTCGGCAAGACCTTCGAGGGCCGCAAGGTCCCGGGCCTCGAGACGTGGGTGACCTCGGCCGAGGAGCAGGACGTGAGGGTCCTCGCGACGAGCGACAAGCCCGGCCGGATCCTCGTGAACGGCGTGGTCGTGGCCCAGCTCGCGGAGTCCGTCGAGAGCGGCCGCTTCCGCCTGAATGAGGGCACGACGTCCATCGTCTTCGAGTGCCTCGAGCCCACGGAGCGGTGGCGGATCTCCGCCCGCCTCATCGCGGCGAACGGTCTCCCCGCTCCGGGGGTCACGGTGCGGGGCTCGCCTCCCTGAAGCCATCGGCGCGTGATGGCCTTGTGGCCGCGTCGCACGTGACCTAGGCTCTCCGCTCCCCAGGAGGAATTGATGAGGGTCTTCGGAGCCCTGACGCTCGTTCTTCTGGCCGCGGTGATCGGCTGCACCGTCACCGCGACGGATCACGAGCGTCACGACCAGCCGCGCCCCGTCGTCGTCGACGGCGGCGGCAACGACACGAGCCAGTACGACGACAACGGCGGTGGCGGCCGTGGCCGTCCGCGTCGCGACCCGCCGCCTCCCCCGCCGCCGCCGCGCCAGCGCGACAACCCGCCGGCGAACGCGGTCTGGTACCACAACTCGCTCCCCGATCGCGGGCGCCTCGAGAACTACCTCCCCGCGCCGGGCAACGGCGGCGACGTGATCCTCGAGCCGGGGATCTACCGCCTCCACGACCGCGAGATCAAGTTCCGCACGGTGCCGGGCGGCCTCCGCATCACGGGCTCGGGCACCGGGCAGACGATCATCGACGGCAGCATGGAAGTGAAGGGCGACAACTTCGTCTTCAAGGACTTCGGCGTCGCCGGGAACTTCTACCTCCGCGGTGCGAACTGCGACGTGTACATCTACGTCGAGGGCTCGAAGGACTGCAAGGGCCCCGGCCTGAACGAGCGCTGGCACTCGCGCCCCGTCGCGAACAACCCCGCGCCGCGTCCGGCTCCTCCGCCGCCGCCGCCGCCGCGTCCGGCTCCGCCGCCGCCGCCGCCGCCGCGTCCGGCTCCGCCGCCGCCGCCTCCGCCGCCGGCCCCGGCTCCCGCCCCCGTCGGTGGCGGCAAGCTCCCGAACAAGGGCTGGCTCGACAACTACCTCCCGCAGGGCTTCAAGGACGTCGCCG
>CAZYLP010000016.1:859-25140 GCA_964648345.1 uncultured Planctomycetota bacterium | reverse complement strand
ACCCGCGCAGGCCGATCTGCTGATCGTGCCCGCATCGGCGGACACCGCGCCCTACTCGTTCCTTCCGAGCCTCGTGCGATTCAACAATCCGACGCTCTACGCCTTCGAGTCCTTCGACGAGAACATGACCCCCCACGACTCCGGGATCTCATCGAGGTTCTTCGCACCCGTGAAGTCCTTCAGATCTTCCGACTGGAAGCCCGCTCCGAGGAGCTTCTCGAGGATCTCCCGCGACACGTTCGTCCACTCGAGCCACGCGTACACCGGGAAGTCGAACGGGTCGTAGAAGACCCAGCTCGACGCTTCCCTTCTCGTTTCGAGGACCGTGAGCGTCCCGTCCGCGCCGACGAGAGCGAAGAAGCCCTGGTCTCCGTTCACGCTCTGCGCCCAACGCCACACCTTCGCCTCGAACGGGTAGCGGTGCGTGGAGTGCGGCATCGGTCCCCTCTCCGATCGAGAGACGGTATCGTAGCCGCCCATGCCCCTGCGCCTCGAGATCACGGAGGACGGCGTCGCGCGCGGACTCATCGAGCTCCCGCCGCGCGGCAGCTTCGTCCTCGGCCGCCACGAGTCCTGCGAGCTGGTCGTGAAGGGGAGCGGCGTCTCCCGGCGGCACGCGCTCCTCTCGATCTTCCAGGACGAGTTCGCGATCCAGGACCTCGCGAGCAAGAACGGCACGTACGTGAACGGCAAGGAGGCGAAGACCGAGGTCCTCCTCGGCGACGGCGACGCCATCCGCCTCGGGCGCGCCGTCCTCATGGGCGTCAAGCTCTCGGACGAGCCCGTGAAGGCGCGGAAGATCGAGGGCTCGAAGCCCGTCCCGGTCGTCGCCCCCGCGGCGCCGGACCCGAGCGAGGCGATGACGATCCCGCCGGATCGTTCGCTCGCCGCGCCCGCGGGATGGACGTCGTGCATGTCCTGCGACCGCCCGGTGCCCGTGCCCTCGCCGCGGATCGGCGTCCTCCGGCTCGACGACGGCGCGGTGATCTGCCCGAGCTGCACGACGGGCCTCGCGAAGCGCGACCGCATGGCGAAGCGCTACCGGCTCCTGGCGAAGATCGGCGAGGGCGCCGTCGCGACCGTCTTCAAGGCGATCGACGAGGACGTGCGGCGGATCGTCGCCGTGAAGAAGATGAAGGCGAAGACGAGCGACCTCGCCGTCGCCTACCTCGAGCGCGAGGTCGAGATCCTCCGCTCGCTCGACCACCCGGGGATCGTCCGGCTGCTCGACGCCGGCGAGCACGAGGGCGACCGCTTCCTCGTCATGGAGCTCGTCCAGGGCGCCGACCTCGAGTCGCTCATCGAGGCGCACACCAAGCTGAACGCGATCGACGCGGCGCAGATCGGCTTCGAGCTCGCGAGCGCGCTCGCCCTCGCGCACCGCCGCGGCGTCGTCCACCGCGACGTGAAGCCGTCGAACGTCCTCATCGACCGCTCGGGGAAGGTGAAGCTCGTCGACTTCGGCGTCGCGCGCCTCGGGAAGCAGACCGGGAACAAGAAGGGCAGCGAGCGCCTCACGATCCGCGGCTCGCGCCGCGGGACGCCGGCGTACATGGCGCCCGAGCAGGCGCTCGACCCGGCGAACGCGGGCCCGCCCGCCGACGTCTACGGCGTCGCGGCGACTCTCTACCACGTCCTCTCGGGCGCGCCGCCCTACGGCGCCAAGGCGACGGCGAACCAGGTCCTCGAGAAGCTCGACCGCGGCGAGCCGCCCGCCGACTTCGAGGGGAGCGACACCTCCCAGAACCTAGGGCTCACGACCGTCGTGCGTCGCGCTCTCGAACACGACCCCGCGAAACGCTACCCCGACGCTGACGGACTGCGTGTCGCTTTCGCGGAACTCCTCGGCCCACCGTCGAGTCTCGCCGCACTGCTCGATCGATAGCTAGCCGGCTCACCGGTGAATCGCTAGTATCTCGCTTCCTTATAGGGGTGGGAGCTCCATGAGAAGGCCGTGGGGGGCCGTGCTCGTCGCGATCGCGCTCGCGGGCGTCGCGTCGGGAGAGGAGAAGGCCGGCAAGCCCGAGGAGGGTCACCCCCTCGGCGCCGCGGGCCCGGAGACGGTCGAGGCGCCGCCGCGGCCCGATCACGAGAAGCAGGACTTCGCGCCGCTCCCCGACCGGTGGCGCCTCGAGTTCCCCGAGTGGAACCGGATCGGGCCGCAGTTCAAGAAGCCCGGCTCGGGCGAGCAGCCCTACGAGAAGGGGAGCCTCGCGAACCCCTACGCGCAGAACGTCCTCAAGGGTGACTACCCGGTGATCGGCGAGGACATCTTCTACGTCCTCACGCTCCAGTCGGACACGCTCGCCGAGGGCCGCTCCTTCCCGATCCCGAGCGGCGTCTCGACGAACGCGGCGCGCCGCGAAGGGTTCTTCGGCGACTTCCACCAGTTCCTGTTCAACCAGAACTTCGTGGTCGGCATGGAGCTCTTCAAGGGCGACACGGCCTTCAAGCCCAAGGAGATCTCGCTCAAGGTCACGTCGGTCTACAACCTGAACTACCTGAAGCTGTTCGAGCGGAACGTCGTCAACATCAACCCCGAGAACGGCAGCGACCGTCTCGACGGGCACGTCGCTCTCCAGGAGGTGGCCTTCGAGTACCACCTCATGGACCTCTCGCCGAACTACGACTTCCTCACGTCGATCATCGGCATCCAGCCCTTCCAGTCGGACTTCCGCGGGTTCCTCTACTCGGACTCGAACCTCGGCGTGCGCCTGCAGGGGAACTACTTCTCGAACCGGCTCCAGCTGAACGTCGCGTGGTTCCACCAGCTCGACAAGAACACGAACTCGGGCCTCAACGACTACGAGTTCCGCGACCAGGACGTGGTCATCACCAACCTCTACATCCAGGACTTCCTGTCGAGCTTCTCGAGCAACTTCCTCGGCTACACGATGCTGTTCTCGCACCACTTCAACTTCGACTACGCGAAGACGGAGTACGACGACAACGGCTTCCTCGTGCGGCCGGGCAAGATCGGCGCGGTGACGAACGCGTTCGGCCACCAGCACAACAACCAGCTCCGCGTGCACTACCTGGGCTGGGGCGGCGACGGGCACATTGGTCCCCTCAACATCACGCACCAGTACTACCTGGCGGTCGGGCGCGACTCCTACAACACGATCGCGGGCAAGGCGCAGGACATCTTCGCCCAGTTCTTCGCGATCGAGGCGTCGGTGGACATCGACTGGATCCGCCCCAAGGCTTCGTTCCTCTGGGGCTCGGGCGACCGGAACCCCGACAACAACACCGCGGCGGGCTTCTCCGCGATCTTCGACAACCCGTTCTTCGCGGGCTCGGGGTTCAGCTACTACAACCGCCAGTCGATCCCGCTCGTCCAGACCGGCGTCAACCTGACGAACCGTTTCTCGCTGCTCAACGACCTCCGCTCGAGCAAGGGCCAGGGGAAGTCGCAGTTCGTGAACCCCGGCATCTTCCTCTACAACGGCGGCGTGAGCATGAAGATCACCCCGAAGCTGTTCGTCGACCTGAACCTGAACTTCATCTTCTTCGAGCGCACCGAGGTCCTCGAGAAGGTCCTCGTCCAGTCGAAGATCGGGAAGTTCGTGGGCGTGGACTACAGCGTCGGCGTCCAGTACCGCCCGCTCCTCAACGAGAACATCATCATCACGGTGGGCGCGGGCGCCCTCACGCCGGGCCAGGGCTTCAGGAACATCTACACGGACCAGACCCTCTACTCGGGCTTCGCGGCCCTGACCTTCACGTACTGAGGACCAGAGACCCATGAAGAAGATTTTCGGGCTTCTCGCGCTCTGCGTGATCGTCGCGTGCACCGCGCACGAGGTTCACGAGGAGATCCCCGATTGGCGGAAGGTGGACCTCTCGTCCGAGGCGTCCACCGCCGGCGTCGGCTCGCGCACCGCGGGCTGCGTCAAGTGCCACGTCGGGCAGACGGAGCCGCACGCCGACCCGACCGACCCGACCACGCCGCCGCGCTTCGCCGAGAAGATCGGCTGCACCGACTGCCACGGCGGCGACGCCATGGCGACGGCGAAGGAGAAGGCGCACGTCCAGCCGCGCCACCCCGAGCTCTGGAAGACGACGGCGAACCCGAAGCAGAGCTACACGGCCCTCGAGAAGGAGAGCTGGGAGTTCGTCCGCTTCATCAACCCGGGCGACCTCCGCGTCGCGAGCTACACGTGCGGCACGACCGGATGCCACGGCAAGGACACCGAGAACCACGTCCTCCGCGTCCAGAAGAGCATGATGGCGCACGGCTCGATGCTCTGGGAGGCGGCCCTCTACAACAACGGCTCCTATCCCATGAAGAACGCGCGCTTCGGCGAGAGCTACGGCCCGCACGGCGAGGCGCAGCGGATCCTCGCGAACCCGATGCCGTCGATCGCCGAGATCGGCTCGAAGGGCGTCCTCACGCACCTCGACCCGCTCCCGCGCTTCGAGATCGGCCAGCCGTCGAACATCCTCCGGATCTTCGAGGAGGGTCAGAAGAACCAGCTCATCATCGGCGTCCCGACGTCGGACGAGGAGCCGGGCCGCCCCGCGAACCGTCTCTCGCCGCGCGGCTACGGCACGCTCAACCGCATCGACCCGGTGTGGCTCAACCTCCAGCGCACGCGCCTCCTCGACCCGACGCTCAACATGCTCGGGACGAACGACCACGCGGGCGACTACCGGTCGAGCGGCTGCACGGCCTGCCACACGCCCTACGCGAACGACCGCGACTACCTGAACGAGCTCCGCGGCGGGAAGCCCGAGGCGAACCACTCCGGGCCCTACGCCAAGTTCGGCAACCGCGGCCTCTCGCAGCAGCCCGACCCGACGATCCCGAAGGACGAGCCGGGCCACCCGATCCAGCACATCCTCACGCGCCGGATCCCGTCCTCCACGTGCGTCGTCTGCCACATGCACCCGGGCACGGCCGTCGAGCAGACCTACCTCGGCTACACGTGGTGGGACCTCGAGACCGACGGCAAGCACATGTGGCCGGCGAAGCAGAAGTACCCGACGCCGGAGGAGGAGCTCGAGGCCCTGAGCCACAACCCCGAGGGCTCGACGCCCAAGGGCAACTGGAACGACGCCAAGTTCCTCGAGGAGCTCGGCTCGCCCGAGTTCAACAAGAAGCTCGACAAGAACCAGATGGGCGACTTCCACGGCCACGGCTTCGTGTTCCGCGCCGTGTGGAAGCGCGACAAGAAGGGCGCGCTCCTCGACGAGAAGAACCAGATCGTCGCGGACGACGACCCGGACCGCTGGAAGAAGGCCGTGCACCTGAAGGACATCCACCTCGAGAAGGGGATGCACTGCACGGACTGCCACTTCACCGTGGACGAGCACGGCGACGGCAAGCTCTACGGCGAGCTCCGCGCCGCGACCGCGATCAAGTGCCAGGACTGCCACGGCACGATCGACGCCTACACGGCGCTCAAGACGACGGGCAACGCCGGCGGTCAGGACCTCCTCAAGACGAAGACGCCCTTCGGCCCGCGCTTCCGCAAGGAAGGGAAGACGGTCTACCAGCACTCGACGCTCTACCCCGAGCTCGAGTGGGAAGTCCCGCAGATCAAGGACACGATCACCCCGGGGACGAAGCACTACAACGAGAAGTCACGCCTCGCGAAGACCATGCGCCGCAACATGAAGTGGGGCGACGTGCCCGAGGACCCGACGGACCTCGCGCACTCGGACAAGAAGCTCGAGTGCTACTCGTGCCACAGCTCGTGGATGGCGAGCTGCTTCGGCTGCCACTTGAACATGAAGGCGAACCAGCGGCGCCCCGCCCTCCACTACGAGGGCGAGATCCAGCGCAACTGGACGACCTACTCGTGGCAGACGCTCCGCGACGACATCTTCATGCTCGGCAAGGACGGCAGCTATTCGGGCGGCAAGACGGTCCCGGTCCGCTCCGCGTGCGCGGTCACCGTCGGCTCGCAGAACGGCCAGCGCGAGAACGTCTACAGCCAGCAGCAGACGATCTCCGCGGAGGGTTACTCGGGCACGGCGTTCAGCCCGCACTTCCCGCACACGGTCCGCTCCAAGGAGACGAAGACCTGCACGTCGTGCCACGCGTCGAAGGACGGCGACAACAACGCCTACATCGCGCAGCTCCTCATGCTCGGCACGAACGCGGTCAACTTCATCGGCCGCTACTGCTACGTCGCCTCGGGCGAGGGCGGCATCGACGTGCCGATCGTCACCGAGGGCGGCGAGCCGCAGGCCGTGATCGGGAGCCGCCTCCACGAGCTCGCGTGGCCGGACCAGTTCAAGGAGCACCAGGCGCGTAACAAGGAGCTGAACGACGGCGTCCACCACTCCGCGCACCAGGTGGCCGGTGTGGCCGTGCCGTTCGGCTCGGCCGAGATCCTCCAGGTCCAGCTCCGCGGCGAGTACCTCTACGCGGCGTGCGGCTCGGGCGGTCTCCGCGTCTACGACGTGGCGCAGATCGACCAGAAGGGCTTCTCGGAGAAGATCGTGACGGCCCCGGTCTCGCCGCTCGGCCAGGACCTCACGGTCGACACGAAGAACGCGACGAGCGTGAAGGCCCCCTCGACGCAGGGCGTGGACCCGACGCGCACGCGGCGCCCCGAGAACCAGGAGCAGCCGATCCACCTGTCGTACGCGTTCCTCTACGTCACCGACTCCGAGGAGGGCCTCATCCTCGTGAGCGCGGCGACGCTCCTCGACGGCGACCCGAAGAACAACTTCCTCGAGCGCGCGGTGACGTTCAACCCGGGCAACAAGCTCAAGGGGGCGGTCAACTGCACGGTCGCCGGCACGAACGTCTACGTGTGCTGCGACAAGGGCATCGTCGTCGTCAGCGTCGAGGACCCGCTCAACCCGAAGATCGTGGGCGAGCTCGAGCTCGCGGGCGTGAAGTCGCTCGAGGTCCAGTTCCGCTTCGGCTTCGCGGTGGACAAGGAGGGCCTCACGGTCCTCGACCTCTCGGAGCCGACGGAGCCGAGGAAGGTCACGTCGCTCCCGATCGCGGGCGCGAACTCGATCTACGTCTGCCGCACGCACGGCTACATCGCGTGCGGCGCGAAGGGCATCGCGATCGTGGACCTGACGACGGCCTCGAAGCCGGTCCTCGTCGGCGAGAACTTCACGGCGAACGGTCAGATCAACGACGCGCGCGACGTGAAGACCGCCATGACGAACGCGAGCCTCTACGCGTACGTCGCCGACGGGAAGAACGGCCTCCGCGTCCTCCAGCTCACGTCGGCGGACGAGGACGCGGGCGCCATGGGTTACTCCATGACGCCGAAGCCGCGCCTCATCGCGACCTACAAGACGCACGGTCCGGCTCTCTGGGTCTCCGAGGGCATCGACCGCGACCGCGCCGTGGACGAGAGCGGCAACCAGACCGCCGTCTTCGGCCGCGTCGGCGCCCGTCCGTTCAACGCCGAGGAGCTGCGGATGTTCTTCCGGCTCGAGGTGTCGGACGAGGCTCCGAGCAAGCCCCTCGAGCTCAAGGGCACGGTCCCGCCGGGCGAGACGCTCCCGCTCAACCCGGGCAAGAAGCCCGTGGGTCCGCCGAAGCCCGGCCAGAAGCCGCCGAAGCCGGGCGAGCAGCCCAAGGAAGAGCCGAAGGAGACTCCGAAGGAAGAGCCCAAGGAGGAGCCGAAGCAGCCTCCGAAGAGGCCGGGTCCGCCGCGTCCGGGTCAGCCTCCGAAGCCGGGCCAGCCGAAGCCTTCCGAGGAGCCGAAGAAGGAAGAGCCGAAGACCGAGGAGCCGAAGAAGGAAGAGCCGAAGGCCGAGGAGCCGAAGAAGCCCGGGCCCGCTCGTCCGCCTCGTCCCGGTCAGCCTCCGAAGCCGGGCAACAAGCCCGCGGAGGAGCCGAAGAAGGAAGAGCCGAAGGCCGAGGAGCCCAAGAAGGAAGAGCCGAAGAAGGAAGAGCCGAAGGCCGAGGAGCCGAAGAAGCCCGGGCCCGCTCGTCCGCCTCGTCCCGGTCAGCCTCCGAAGCCGGGCAACAAGCCCGCGGAGGAGCCGAAGAAGGAAGAGCCGAAGGCCGAGGAGCCCAAGAAGGAAGAGCCGAAGAAGGAAGAGCCGAAGGCCGAGGAGCCGAAGAAGCCCGGCCCCGCTCGTCCGCCTCGCCCGGGTCTGCCTCCGAAGCCGGGCAGCAAGCCCGCGGAGCCGAAGGCCGAGGAGCCGAAGGCCGAGGAGCCGAAGAAGGAAGAGCCGAAGGCCGAGGAGCCGAAGCCGGCCGAGGCTCCGAAGTAAGAGACGCGGCGCTCGTCCGCGGACGTGGATGAGCGTTCTTCTCGTCTCTGCGCCTCCGCGTTTCTCAACGAATGGGACGCTCCTCCACGCTCCGTCCGGGTGTGGCTACTCTGTGCCCGTGCCGCAGGACCTTTCGCTCCGTGAACGTAGAGAGAACCCCGCGCGCTGCGCGTACTGCCACGACGACGCGGGGGCGACTCCGGTCGAGTGTCCGCGGTGCTCGACGCTCCTCCACGCGGAGTGCGCCGTCGCCAGGAAGTGCCCGACCCTCGGGTGCACGCACGACTTCACGAGCCCGGCGAACCGGACGGCCGTCGCGGGGGCGGACCTCCGCCACGCCCGGCTGACGCACGCGGCCGAGGTTCTCTTCGGCGTCGTCGCGCCGCTCGCGGCCTTCTTCTTCAACGAGGGAGGGATCGACCGCGAGCTCATGCCGCGCTCGCAGAAGGATGCGTTCTGGAAGATGCTCTACGCCGCAGGGGTGCAGCGGTGCTTCTACCCGCTCCTCCTGTGGGCGATGGTCGCCTGCCTCGCGCGCACGTTCGGCTATCGAGCGTCCTGGATCCGGCAGGGCCTCAGAGGCGGCCTCGTCCTCGCGCTCCTCTTCGCGGCGCTCTACGTACCCATGCTTCCGAGCGCGGCCGTTGGGATCATGCTCATGGGCATCGGCCTCCTCGGCTTCACTCCCTACATGGCGTCCCTGGCTTACTTCAACGCCTCACGCACCTACGACGACGATCTGCCCGAGGGCGAGCGGCGCGCCTCCGTGCCGACCCTCGTCTGGTGGGCCGCGACGGCAGTGAGCGGCCTCGGGGCGTGGCTCGAGATGCAGCGCCGCTTTCGCGAGCTGCCGGCGACGTACACGAGGGATTGCTATCTCTGCACCGTCGCCGCGCGGGGCGACCGGCGCGTGACGGGCTCGGAGCTCGTGCGACTGCGAGACGGCCGCGAGCTCCTCGTCTCGAAGCAGCTCCGCCGCTTCAAGGCCGCGGAGCTCGTCCTCGCGGCGCGCGCTCCCCGCGTCCACGGAGCGGTGCGCGCCGTCTACGACCGCGTCGGTCCGCGCCTCGCGGCGCGCGTGACGCCGCGCGGGGCGACGCTCCTCCACGTGGCCTTCAAGCCCGCGGAGCTCGCCGTCGCCCTCGCGCTGCGCGTCCTCGTCCGGGACCGCGCGGAGCTCCTCGCCCGGACGTATCGCGGCTACTGAGTGTCGTACTTCGCGAGCCGCACGCGGAAGACCTTGCGGTTGCCCGGGTGCTCCGAGAGGCTCCAGAGGTAGGGCCCCGTCGCGACGTGGAGGCTCTCGGGGCCGTAGCACCACGAGCGCTCGGCGCTCTTGACGTTCGGCTTCACCGCGTAGAGCGACCCGCGCGTCAGCTTCTGCGAGCTGCACGAGAGGAACCACTCGCCCTTGTAACGAGCGGCGCCCTGGATCTTGTTCTGACCGGCCGTGTACGCCTCGCGGCAGACCGTCGTGCGGCCGTTCGCCGCGGCGAGGCGGCCCTTCGCGTCGAGCTGCCAGCGGAAGACGCGGCCCGCGAGGCTCTTCTCGTGGTACTCGCAGGTCACGAGCGAGGGCGGGCTCGTCGTCCGGTCCACCGAGACCGACGAGAAGATCGCCGTCTTGCTCCCGGCGGGCAGCTTCCAGGCGCTCGTCTGCGTGAGCACGTACTTGTAGTCGAACGTCTTCGCGAGCTCGTCCGACGGGATCTGCCGGATCTCGCGCGTGTCGAAGACGCGGAAGCCGTTGTGCGTGTCGGCGACGTAGATGAAGTCGCCCACCCACGCGATGCCGCCGGCGTGGATCCTCACGGGCACCATCTTCGCGCCGGTGCCCTCCTTGACGGCATCGACGAGGAGGACGTGACGGTAGCGCGGGCTGTTCGGGTCGGTGAGGTCGCAGAAGGAGATCCGGACCCCGCGGTTCGTGTCGGAGCGGTCGTACCAGCTCACGAGGAGGATGTTCCGCTCGTTGATCACGCGGCCCGTGATCCCTTGCGGGTACCAGTTCTTCGAGTTGCCGTCATCCGACTGCCACTCGAAGCCCGAGAAGAAGTGGTTCACGCCCGGCACGGAGGAGATCCGCTCCCCGTCGCGGTTGCAGTCCTGGAGGACCTGATCGAGCGTCACCCGCATCTGCGGCAAGAGAGCGATCGCGCTCGCGCGGCGGGCGTCGCCCGCGACATCGCGCTCGAGCCTGAAGTCGACGGCCTTGATCGCGCGGAGGCCCTCGCCCTCCGTGATCTTGGCGTAGACCGTGGACGAAAAGACGAGGGTCGCCGCGCATACGGCGAGCAGACGATTCTTAGACATCCTGTGCACCCAACTCTCCCGGAGAGGTCGAGAGCAACGAGGAGGCCGCGCCCTGGGCGCGGCCTTCTCGCGAGTTAGGTAGTCAGGTTTTCGTGGACCGTTGCGTCACGGTCCCGATGGTTCGTCCCCGGACGCTACTTGAGCGCGCCCTTGATCTCCTCGACCGCCTTCTTGAAGGCGTCGGCCTTGGGGTCCGCGCTCTCCAGCATGGCGTAGACGGCCTTCATGACGGCGTCGGTCGGCGGGTTGGCCGCGAGAGCCGCGGCGTCCGACTGCGCGAGCCGCGAGTAGTTGAGCGCGTAGAGCGCCATCGCCCCCTGCTTCGCGGTGTTGTCGTCCTTGAGGAGCGCGCCGTCCTCGACGAGCGCCTTCATGACGCCCGTCACGTGGGCGAGGTCGTTCTTGTGATCCGCCGCCTTCCGGACGAGCGGGCCGACCTTCTCGGCGAGCTTGGGCGCGCTCTCGGCGGCGGTCTTGTCGTCGAGCTTCTCGATGCCCTCGTCGAGCGCCTTCGCGTCGTCGGCGGAGATCTTGGCGATCGCGTGACGGAGGACGGTCCAGTGCGCCTTGACGCGCGTGATCGACGTCCCGAGGTGCGTCGCGTCCACCTTGTTGAACTTGTCGCCCTTCGCGCGGACGGCGACCTGCTCGAGCGACGCGCGGAGCGCGGCCGCCTGACCGGTCTGCCAGACGAGCGACGCGTGCATCGGACCGGCGCCGGGGAGCTCGGGCGAGGGCGTCGCCGTCGTGTAGTCGCGCCAGTGAGTCGGCAGGTAGGTGCTCTGGAAGAAGAGCTCGAAGGGGTTGATGGGCGGGTGGTCCGCGTCGAGCAGGTTCGTGTCGATCTTGAGGTGGCAGCGGACGCACTGGTTCGCCCAGAGCTCGAGGTCCTTCGAGTAGTAGATGCCGTTGTCGTCGTAGAGCTTCTGCGAGCCGCCGGTCTTGCCGCCGAGCTTGTTCCACTCCTTTATGGTCCAGTCCTTCTTGTCGTGCTTCTTGAACCACTTCTCGGCCGGACCGTGGCAGCCGTCGCACGAGACGCCGTCCTCGGCGCGGTACTTGGCGCCCTGGAGCTCCTTGTGCTTGCCGACCGCGGCGCCCGGGTTCTTCTTGCCGACGCCGTAGTCGTGGACCGCGACCCCGTGGCAGGTGAGGCAGCGCTCGCTCGTCTCGGCCGTCTCGTTCGTCTTCTCGAGCTCGTTCAGCTTCTTCATGATGGCGGGCGACTTGTCGTCGCCGCCCTTGTCCTTCGGCTTGAGCCGCTTGAAGGCGTAGCTGTGGCGGTCCACGACGGGCGGCGTCGCGTCGGCGTTGGGCGCGGACCAGGTGCTGTACTCCTGGAGCGCCGGCGGTTCCTTGCGCGGCTCGCCCTTCGAGTGACAGGAAGCGCCGTCACAGGTGCTCGCCCCGAAGTACTTCCCGGGCGCGGCGACGGCCTCGTCGGCGGCCCCCGCGTCCTCGAAGAACGCACGCGGCGCCTCGATGGCCAGGACCAGGACGGCGAGCGGCACGAGCGACCACATCGCGATGCGTCGGATCACGACACCCCTCCCTCTCGAGAAGGGCGACACGATACCGTGATGCCCGCTCGCTGTGCTATAGTCCCCGCCCCAAGGGGTGCGGGGAAGTCCACGTGTTGATCGACGCGTCGCACCGGGGCTGGATCCGGTTCACGCTGTTCCTCATGGTCGCCGCGACCGCGGCGTACGTGCCGTACCACCTCTGGTGGTCGCCGGTCGGGCCGCGCGGCGGCACGCTCCCGGGCCTCATCTACGGCGGCGTGGGCACCGCGCTCATGTTCTTCGCGGGCGCTCTCGGCGTCCGGCGCAAGGTCCGCTCCTGGAACCTGGGCCGCGCGACCTTCTGGCTCAAGGGCCATATCTGGCTCGGGCTCCTGTCGTATCCCCTGATCCTCTTTCACGCGGGCTTCCGTATCGGCGGCGCTCTGACGCTGGCGCTCCTCGTCCTATTCAGCATCGTCATCGTCACGGGGATCCACGGCCTCGTCGTCCAGGCGATCGTCCCGCGCCTCATGACGGTCCAGGTGAACGTCGAGACGATGTACGAGCAGCTCAACATCTACATCGGGCGCGTCGTCGAGGAGGCGACGCGCATGGTGACGGACATCTGCGGCCCCCTCGCTCCCGAGCCCGAGAAGTCGGAGAAGGAGAAGGAGGGCGCCAAGCACGCCAAGCCGGCGAAGAAGGTCGAGCCTCTCGAGGGGAGCGAGCCGCTCAAGCAGTTCTACGTGAACGAGCTCGGCACCTACCTGAAGGACGGCCGCGGCCGCCTCGGCAACGTCGCGAGCCGGGACGCCGTCTTCTCGAGCATCAAGATGCTCGTACCGCCCACGATCCACACCGCCCTCGCGCAGCTCGAGGAGCTCTGCGAGGAGCGCCGCCAGCTCGCCGTCCAGGTGCGCCTGCACCACTGGATGCACGGCTGGCTCATCGTCCACCTGCCGGCGGCGGCCGCGCTGCTGGTGCTCTCCGTGGTCCACGCCGTCGCGAGCCTGTACTACTGATGGACGAGCTCCACGTCTTCAAGAAGTCCGTTCTCGTCGGGCGCTACGAGATCCACGCGACCGAGCTCGTCCTCGGCCGCGCGGGTCACATCGTCCTCGAGTCGCCGCACGTCTCGCGGATCCACGCGCTCCTCTCGTACTACCCCGAGCGCGGCTATGTCGTCACGGACCTCGGGAGCCGCAACGGCCTCAAGGTGAACGGCAACCCCGTCACCGAGCACGAGCTCAAGACGAACGACGTGATCGAGCTCTCGGACTTCCAGGTCCGCTGCCGCTTCACGGGCCAGGGCACGATCATGCGCGCGCCGCCGATCGCGCCGCGCGACGGCCTCGCCGACACGCAGGAGTTCAACGAGAACATCTCGGTCTTCATGAACGCCGCGGGGAGCCTCGCCGCGGACCACCCCGCGCTCGAGAAGGCCGCGTCGAGCCGCCTCGGCCGCGTCCCGCCGCCGCCCTCCGTGCCGCCTCCGATCAACCCGCCGCCGCCCGCCTCTCCGCCGGCGCCCAAGGCCGAGGCGGCGAAGAAGCCGGAGGAGGAGAAGAAGCCGGAGGAGAAGAAGCCCGCCGAGGCCAAGAAGGACGACAAGAAGCCCGAGGAGGCCAAGAAGGACGAGGCCAAGAAGGACGACAAGAAGCCGGACGAGAAGAAGGATGACAAGAAGCCGGCGGACGCGGCCAAGAAGGACGACAAGAAGCCCGACGCCAAGCCCGCGGAGAAGAAGGAAGTCGCCAAGCGCGAGGCCGTCGGCGCCGACGTGAAGAAGGTCTACGACACCTACTTCCGGCGCCTGAAGCGTCTCGCCCGCGCCGACGCCGAGCCGACCAAGGCCGACGCCAAGCCCATGTCGTCGGACCTCGCCTACCCGAAGCGCCGCCACGTCTGGCGCTCGACGCTCCGCTACAGCTGGCTCATCGCGTGCCTCCTCTCCGTCGGCTGGATGGGCGCGGTCATGTTCCGCGAGAAGCGCGAGGTCTTCACGAGCGAGAGCGTCTCCAAGGGGCACGAGATCTTCGGCAACGAGTGCGCCAAGTGCCACGTGAAGCCCTTCTCGCTCCAGGTGCCGGACGCGGCCTGCCTCTCGTGCCACGACGGGCTCCTCACGAAGGGCCAGTTCGAGGAGCTCGTGGGCAACCGTAAGGAGATCTGGCCGACGCACCAGCTCAACGAGAAGAACACGCCCGCCTGCGCGACCTGCCACGTCGAGCACGGCGGCCACCCGATCCTCGCGCGCGCGGTCTCCGACCTCTCGTGCACGAGCTGCCACGCCGACCTCACCGCGAACGTCACGACCGCGGGCCTCGCGATCGTCTCGTCGGGCGGACGCACGGTCTCGAGCCTCTCGAGCCACGTCGAGTTCGCCGCCGTCGTGAGCAAGACCGACACCGCGACGCTGTCGCTCAACCACGCGCGCCACCTCGAGCACCCGGCGCCGGCCATGGAGACGCCCGGCCGCCTCGCGTGGAAGAAGGAGAAGGGCCGCGACCACATCGAGTGCTCGGACTGCCACGAGCCCGACCAGTCGCGGAAGTACTTCAAGCCGATCGCCTACGCGCGCCACTGCGCGCCCTGCCACCCGCTCGAGATCACCAAGGACACGGGCCAGCCCCCGACCCCGCTGCCGCACGGCGTGCCGGCGCAGGTCCTCGTCTCCCACGTGAAGGGCATGGGCATCGAGGGCGAGGTCAAGAAGCGCCTCGAGGACTACATCAAGGACAACCCGAAGGACCTCGAGCCGTCCGGCGGCGGCGGCCCCGGCCCCAGGCGGCCGCCCGGACAGCCGGCGCCGAAGCCCAAGACCCTCACGCCCGAGGAGTGGGTCGAGAAGAAGCTCGCGAGCTGGCGCGACAGCGTCGGCAACAAGATCGTCGACGACCTCCTCCACGCGGAGGCGAAGGGCGGCTGCGCCAAGTGCCACAAGCTCGAAGGCCCCGAGGACGCGCAGAGCATCGCGCCGACGAAGGTGCCGGCGCGCTGGTTCGCGAACGGCCAGTTCCACCACGAGAAGCACCGGGTCGTCGCGTGCGCCGAGTGCCACCCGAAGGCGAGCGGCAGCAGCGTGACGACGGACGTGCTCCTCCCCGGCGTCGAGTCGTGCCGCAACTGCCACAAGTCGGGCGGCGCGAGCTCGAACTGCACCCTGTGCCACCTCTACCACGATCGCGGGAGCGAGCGGCGCGACATGAACGGTCGCGTGCCGCGCTTCGAGCTCGCCCCCGGCCTCGAGAGGAAACCGTGAAGGATCGACACTTCTCGCCCCGTCTCCGCTACCTCGCTCCTCTCTTCCTCGGATGCGCCGCAGCGATCGCGGCCTGCTCGAACGAAGGCGGACGCCTCAAGAACAAGGGCAACATCGCCCAGAGCGGCGAGGCCCTGACCCAGGCCGACGTCGACAAGATCCTCATCCAGGCCGTCTCCGAGGCGGAGGCCGTGCAGACGCCGGTCGTCGCCGCCGTCGTGGACCGCCAGGGCGAGGTCCTCGGCGTGTTCGTCATGACCGGCCGCGACGTGAACTCGGACGGCACGATCGACCAGATCTCCGAGGCGGACATCCAGACTGCGATCTCGAAGGCCGCGACGGCCGCCGCCTTCCAGAGCGAGCAGGAAGGCTTCACGACCCGGACGGCCTTCTTCATCGTCCAGGGCCACTACCCGCCGAACGTCCTCAACACGGGGGCGGGCCCGCTGTTCGGCGTCCAGGACTCCGGCATGGCGAGCTCGGACGTCCACATCATCGCCTACGACCAGGGCGGCAACGGCGTCGGCGTGGGCATCTCGGGCGTCCTCGGCGGCGTCCCGCTCTACAAGCAGGGCACGCCCGTGGGCGGCGTCGGCATCTCGACGGTCGCCGTGATCCAGACGCGCGCCTCGGCGACGGACCCGCTCCAGGCGCCGACGCTCGTGTCGCCGGTCCAGAACGACATGGACGAGGGCATCGCGCGCGCGGCTTCGCGCGACTTCGAGACCCCCTTCAACATCGAGGCGACGAACCTGTTCGTGGACGGCATCCAGTTCCCGATGTACGGGACGACCAAGCCGTTCGCTCCCGCCGACATCGCGTCGAGCACGACCTCGATCAACGCGAGCATAGGCGCGATCGACCCGCGCTTCCCGGTCCGCGAGAGCCCGTTCGCCGAGGTGCGCGTCGGCTTCCAGTTCGGCCTCGCGACCTCGCGGCGTGACATCGCCGGCCTCGACCTGAACAACGTCCCGACGACGATCACGGGCGGCACGCCCGCCGAGCGCTACCTCGGCCGGGTCGTCGCCCGCGCGTCGGCGTCGTTCATCGGCTCCTTCACGAACGTGGACCGGCCCGCGTCCGTCTCGTTCGACCCGGTCTTCTACCGGTTCCGCGGCGTCCCGGTCCGCACGATGACCCAGGCGAACCTGGGCGGCGGCGCCGGCGAGATCCGCACGCCGTTCATCGACGGCGTCGAGCCGCCGCCCGCGGAGGGCGGCCTCACCTCGGCCGAGGTGCAGCAGATCATCGACGCCGCGGCGGGCAACGCGCGCCTCTCGGTCGCCGGCATCCGCCTCCCGCGCGGCACGAACGTCGTCGTCCACATCGCGGTCTGCGACGCGCGCGGCAACAACCTCGGCGTCTACCGCATGGGCGACGCGACGCTGTTCTCCCACGACATCGCGATCCAGAAGGCGCGCACCGCCGCGTTCTTCAGCTCGGACGGCACGGGCGGCGTCCCCGCGTGCGCGATCTCCGCGCGCGCGATCGGCTTCATCGCGCAGCCCTTCTTCCCGCCGGGCATCACGGACGGGGAGGCCGGCCCGCTCGCCCGCCTCCGCGATCTGCTCAACCGCGGCAAGATCGTCCGCGAGTTCCCGCCGAGCCTCACGATCATCAACCCGCCGCCGAGCGCTCCGAGCGACGGGACGACGGACGAGAACCCGATCAACGCGGGCGTGCAGCTCTTCGACGACTTCACGGGCCCGACGCCTGGCGAGCTCACCGCGGTCCGGGGGCTCCTCGCGGCGACGGGCGGCTTCTCGCCCATGGCCGATCGGCCGGACGCGAACTGGGTGTCGCCCGGCCTCCAGACGGGTCTCATGACCTTCCCGGGCGGGATCCCGCTCTACAAGGGCGGCCGTCTCGTGGGCGCGGTCGGCGTGTCGGGCGACGGCGTCGACGAGGACGACTCGGCCTCCTTCAACGGCGGCAAGGCGTTCCAGCCGCCGGCCGGCACGCGCTGCGACGAGGTGCCCGAGGGTGTGTTCAACGTGGTCGTGCGCCACAAGATCGACCTCATCGTCGCCGCGCTCGGCGCGCACCCGGACCCGCGCATCCGCAACGTCTACACGCCCCTCCTCGGCGCGGAGCGCGACCGGATCGCGGACCGCTTCTCGCGCGGCCTGAAGGACGTGCGCATCCCGTTCGTCAAGCTCCCCCGCAACCCGACGGATCGGTGAATCGATGCCCCCCGCCTATCGGATGAGAGTCAGCGGCGGCGCGCGCGCCGGCGAGACGACCGAGCTCGCCCCGGGGCGCGTGTACGTCATCGGCCGCGGCAAGGAAGCGGACCTCCGCTTCCCCGAGGACCCCTACATGTCGCGCGCGCACAGCGAGCTCGCCCCCGACGGCGACGGCTGGCGCGTCCGCAACCGCTCGCAGCACGGGACGTACGTCGCGGGGGCGCCCGTCCCGGGCGAGAAGCGGCTCTCTCCGAGCGACGTCGTCCTCGTCGGCGGCACGCTCCTCGTCTTCGAGCTCGTCGACCCGTCGAAGCTGAAGTCGTCCTTCCCGGGCGCGAACGAGCCGCCGACCCGAGGCCCCATGAAGCGCGGCCCCGTCCAGGCGCTCCAGTCGCCCGCCGAGGCCGCCGCGGCCGGCCCCGGGGCTCCCGCCGTCGCACCCGCCGCCGCCTCGGGCGCTCCGCCGCCGATCAACCCGCCGGCCCCGGTCGCCGCGCAGGGCGGCGTCGCCGGACCCGCGGTCGCTCCGCCCGCCGCGGGCGGGGGACAGGTCGGCGTCGCCCCGATCAAGGGCGCCGCGATCGACAAGCGCACGATCCCGCTCACGCCGGTGATGCAGCTCTCGGACGACGTCAACGACCAGACCGGCACGCTGCCCGTCGTCTTCCTGCCCGGCGACAGCTCCGAGCCGACCGCCGAGGAGCTCGCCGGCTACGCCCTCTTCGCCGGCATCCCCGCGAAGACGATCGAGGGCTCGATCATCAAGCGGCACAAGATCAACGACCAGCCCCCGATCTGGCTCAGGAAGTACAAGCCGGGCGAGATCATCTGCAAGGAGGGCGACTACGGCTCGACCGCCTTCTTCATCACGAAGGGCGCGGTCTACATCGGCATCAACGCGCCGCAGAACGATGAAGAGCGGCAGCAGGACGGCGTCGTCTCGAAGCTGCTCAAGAGCTTCAACCTCTCGAGCGCGGCCGACGACGACGAGGAGGAGGACGACTCGCCCGGACTCATCCCCGTGGACGCTCCGGTCCACCTCCCGCACAACAAGCCGGTCGCCGAGCTCAAGGAGGGCGACCTCTTCGGCGAGATGAGCTGCATGAGCTTCTACCCTCGCTCGGCGACCTGCGTCGCCGGCGACGATGGCGTCGAGGTGCTCGAGCTCCTCCGCTCCGTGCTCGACTTCATCCGCTCGAACGCGAAGGCCGAGTACAAGGCGCGCATCGAGGCGAAGTACCGCGAGCGCACGCTCGACCTCGCTCTCCGCAGCGTGCCGCTGTTCGCCGGGCTCCCCGGCGAGTTCGTGAACATCCTGAAGCCGCACATCACGATGACCGAGTACGCGCCGGACACGTACGTCTGCAAGGAGGGCGACGCGGCCGACGCGTTCTTCCTCGTGCGCGTCGGCTTCGTGAAGGTCGCCCAGCAGCGCGCCGGTGGCGAGGTCGTCCTCCAGTATCTCGGCCCGGGTCAATACTTCGGCGAGATCGGCCTCATCCGCGGCGGCAAGCGCACCGCCTCGTGCGCCGCGCTCGACCACGACGAGCTCATCAAGATCGACAAGAAGGACTTCGACGCCCTCATCGCCAAGTACCCGCAGGTCCTCGAGAAGATCAACAAGAAGATCGAGGAGCGCCTCGGCCAGCAGCGGAAGATCACCGAGCGTCCGGGCGAGATGCCGCTCTCGATGCTCGCGGAGAAGGGCGTCATGAACGCCCAGAACCTCCTCGTCATCGACCTCGACAAGTGCACTCGCTGCGACGAGTGCGTCCGCGCGTGCGCCGACCAGCACGACGGCCTCACGCGCCTCGTGCGCGACGGTCTCCGTCTCGACAAGTACCTCATCGCGACGGCGTGCCGCGCCTGCACGGACCCGGTCTGCATGATCGGTTGCCCCGTCGGCTCGATCCGCCGGCGCAACTCGCTCGAGATCATCATCGAGGACTGGTGCATCGGCTGCGGCAAGTGCGCCCAGCAGTGCCCCTACGGCAACATCACGATGCACCCCTTCGAGAAGAAGCAGAAGGTCGAGAAGAAGGACAAGGACGGCAAGCCCGTCATCGGCAAGGACGGCAAGGCCGTCATGATCAAGGAGCTCGCCGTCGTCAACTCCGGCAAGGGCCGCGCCGTCACGTGCGACCTCTGCGGCGGCGGCATGGAGCCTCGCTGCGTCTACGCCTGTCCGCACGACGCGGCGAAGCGCGGGCACCCGCTCGACATCTTCAGCTCCACGCTCCCGTCGCGGGGCTGACGCCACGAAGTTCCCCCCAAAACGTTCGCCCAGCGAACGTTTTCGTGGGAACTTCGGGGGCTCGACAAGCACCGCTCGAAGCTCCCCGAGCAGGTGAAGTAGCCGTGCGCCGGCGAAAGCTCGTCGTCTTGCTCCTCATGGTCCTCGTCGTCCTCGGCGCAATCGCCGGCTTCGTCGTCGCCGACCCCCGCTTCACGGCGCGCTACCACCTCCGGCGAGCGGCCCCGGGCGAGCTGAAGCTCACGAGCGACGCGGCCTCCGTCCTCACCGGTCACGCCCTCGCGTTCGCGCAGAGCCCGGTCGCGAAGGACCTCCTCCCCGAGCTCGTCGCCCTCGCCCGCGAGGAGGCGGCGCAGGACACGGAGGTCTGCTTCCGGCCGCTGCTCGTCGAGGTCGCGGTCGGCTCGACGCCGCGGCGTGGCCCCCAGGACGGGATGACCCTCGCGACCGGAGAGGTGATGCGGGCCGCGCGCGGGGAGCTCCTCGACGTGAGCACGCTCGGGGCGCTCGTCGCGTGCCTGCGCTCGCGCGACCGGGCGCTCGCGCGGTGGGTGCTCGCGCGGCTCCCGGCCGACTCGCGCGCGCTCGAGGCGGTCCTCGAGCGCGGCGAGCGCTCGACGCGGCGGGAACTCATCGAGCGGAAGGAGGAGTGGCAGGACGCCTTCGCGTGGCTCGACGGGTGGCGGCTGACGACGCGCTACACCGACTCGATCAGCGCAGGCCCGATGCTCGACAGGGTCATCCGGTCGCTGCGCGAGTCCCTCGAGAAGAATCGCTCGAAGCTCCCCGAGCAGGTGAAGTAGTCACCCGCGAAGCGAGAGCTCCATGAACAGCGCGCCCACGACGGGGTTCGGGTAGTAGGGCGCGATCTCCACGAACCCGAGCTTCCGGTAGAGCGCGATCGCCGTCGCCATGAGCGGCAGCGTGTCGAGCCGCATGCGCTCGTAACCGATCGCGCGCGCGTCGTCGATCAGCCGCTCCGCGAGCCGCCTCCCGAGCCCGGTGCCGCGGGCCTCGGGCCGGACGTAGAGGCGCTTCATCTCGCAGACGCCGTCTTCGAGCGGGCGGAGAGCGATGCACCCGAGGAGCCGCTCCGCGTCGCGCGCGACGTAGAGGCGTCCTCGCGGTGGCGCGTACTTGTCGGGGAGCGCGGCGAGCTCCTTCTCGAAGCCCTGGAAGCAGAGATCGACCTCGAGCGACCGCTGGTACTCGCGGAACAGCGAGCGCACGTCTTCGAGCCGCTCGGGCGTCGAGGCGTCGAGGATCTTCACGGCCTTCGCGCCGCCACGGAGCTCGTAACGAAACTCGTCGGAGGTCGCTCCCTTGAAGGAGTCGGCGCCCTTCACGAGGGCGACTCGCTCCATGCCGAGCGACTCCGCGAGCCGCACGGAGGCGAGGTTGCGCGTGTCCATCTCCGCGAACACGACGCTCGCGTTCCAGTCGGCGAACAGGCTCTCGACGACGCGCGCGCACGCCTCCTTGGCGAGGCCCTGGCGCCAGAACCGCCGGAAGACCGTGTAAGCGAGCGCCGCGCGGCGGTCGGGGTAGACGGTCGCCTCGAACGTCCCGACGGGCTCGCCCGTCTCGCGGCGGCGAGCGACCCAGTTGAGCCACGCCTCGGTCCCGTCGGGCGATGAGCGCGTCGCGAGCTTCCGGTAGCGGATCGCGAGCTCGGTCGCGGAGACGGGCGGGTCGCGCGGGATCAGCTCGTAGAGCGCCGGGTCGCGGAGGTCGTCGAAGACGACGGCCGCGTGACTCGCCGCGAGCGGCTCGAGGAGGAGCCGCGGCGTCTCGAGGGGGCGCTCGGCCTTCGCGAGATCCACACGCAGAGTGTACTTGCGAGCTAGAGTCGAGGTCCATGCGGCGCCGTCTCCTCGCCCTCGGACTTCTCCTCGTCGCCTCCGGCCTCGTCGCCGGCGTCGCGCTCCTCGTCGCGGAGGCGAAGATCCGCGCGCGGTATCACCTCCGCCGCGCATCGGCCGCCGAGGTCTGGCTTCTCGCGGCCGACACGCCGGCGCTGATCGGTCATGCGGGCAAGTTCGCGGAGAGCCCGGCCGCGAAGGAGCTCCTCCCCGAGCTCATCGAGCTCGCGCACGAGGAGGCGGAGAGCGATCTCGATCTCTGCTACCGTCCGCTCGTGTTCCAGGTCGCCGGGTGCTCCGCGGCCGATCGGCCCGTCCAGATCACGATCATCGGCATCCCGCCCGACACCCGGCGGCCCTTGGTTCGCTTCGAGGTCACGACGCTCCGGGCCCTCGCTCTCGGGCTCAGGTCGCGGCACTCCGAGCTGCGCCGGTGGTCGCTCGTCCGCATCCCGCAGGACGAGCGCCTCCTCGAGGCCGTGCTCGCCACGCTGACGGGAGCGCCCGCGCAGCCCTACGAGCCGTCACCCGAGCGTCGGGCGGCGCTCCTCTGGCTGGCGGCCTTCCACGCGGACCACAAGGCCGAGATCGGCAGCGATCCGGCGTGGCTCTGGGCGCTTCGCTGGCGTTCGGACAACTGCGGGCACGAGCGGTTCAACGTGCTCGACTACCAGGCGGACCCGGCGGCTCTCCAGGCGTGGTTCGAGCGCCACCGCGACCGCTTCCCCGGGCAAGTGAAGTAGTCATGCGCCGGCGCGGGCTCGTCGCCCTGCTCGTGGTCGTCGTCCTCCTCGCGCTGGGAGGAGGCGCCGCGCTCGTCGCGACGAACCCGTTCGTGCGAGCGCGGTATCACCTCCGCCGCATCACTCCCGCGGAGGTGCGCATCGGCCACGAGCGCAAACCGATCGCGCTCAACGGTCACGCGCTCGCCTTCGCGCGGAGTCCGGCGGCGAGGGAGCTCCTCCCCGACCTCATCGAGCTCGCGCACGGCGAGGCGCAGATCGAGAGCCAGGTCTGCTTCCGCCCGCTCGTCTACGAGGTCCTCACGGGCGGCGAAGCGAAGCGCCCGGACCTGACGCCGGAGGAGCTCGACCGGAGCACGATCGAGGGCCTCGTCCTCGGCCTCAAGGCCAAGGAGGAGTCGCTCCGCGTCTACGCGCTCGCGCGCGCCCCCGTGGACGCCCGTCTCGCGGAGATCGTGATCCGCGTCTACTCGGCCGCCTTCACGGATCGACCGGCCCGCGCGACCGAGGTGGCGCTCGGATACGACTGGTTCCTCGAGCTCCGCGGAGCGCGGGCCGATCTCTGCGGAGACGACCCCCGGTGGCAGTGGATCCAGCCGAGAGGCAACAACCACGAGCTGCCGCAGGACCCCGTGGTGCTCCTCGAGGGCTGGCTCGAGGAGAAGCGCGACCGCCTGCCCGGGCAGGTGAAGTAGCCGTGCGCCGTCGAGGGCTCGTCGTCCTTCTCGTCACCATCCTCGTCGCGCTCGGAGCCGGCGTGGCGATCGTCGCGTCGAGCCCGACCATCCGTGCGCGCTATCACCTTCGTCGAGTGACGGCCGCGGAGGTGAAGCTCCAGTGGCGGGCGCCGTCACTGCCGACCGGCCACGCCCTTGCCTTCGCGCAGAACCCGGCCGCGAAGGAGCTCCTCCCCGAGCTCATCGAGCTCGCGCATGCCGAGGCGCAACGTGACGAGGAGGCCTGCTACCGTTCGCTCCTCTTCGAGATCACGACGGGCTCAGGTCCCAGGTGGTCGCCTGTCGCCGCGGAGCAGCGGGTCCTGCTGCGCCGCGAACATCCTCTTCAGGCGCCGATCGACGTCCTCGTCCTTCGATCGCTCGTGGAGTGTCTGCGAGCGAGGGAATCGAACCTTCGATTGTGGTCATTGAGCAGGCTTCCTCTCGACGAGCGACTGATCGAAGTCGTCATCCGTCACCCGGATCAGTGGGAGGCTCTCGACTGGCTCGGTGCGTTTGCTCTGAACCACGAGGCGTACGTGAGGGAGTTCGAGGAGTGGAAACGCGCCTCGCTCTGGGGGACCGTGCTCTTGAGTCCGGGAGGAGGCGCCCGCGAGTTGGACTTCGTGCATCAGACAATGAGAGGACTCGAGTCCTGGCTCGAGAAGAACCGCAACCGTTTGCCCGAGCAGGTGAGGTAACGCTCCGAGTCTCGTCCGCGGCGCCCGCGGAATGACCACGCGGAGAGCCGAACGTGAGCCGCAGAGTCCTCGCCGTCCTCCTCGCCAGTGCCGGCCTCGCGCTCGTCGCGAGCGCCGTGCTCGTCGCCACCGAACCGAAGATCCGTGCGCGGTATCACCTCCGTCGCGCGTCGGCCGAGGAGGTGATCCGCGCCCGCGGTGCGATCGTCCTCACGGGCCACGCGCTCGCCTTCGCGCGGAGCCCGGCCGCGAAGGAGCTCCTCCCCGAGCTCCTCGACCTCGCCCGCGCCGAGGCGGCACGCGACACGGAGATCTGTCACCGCGCGCTCGTCTTCGAGGTCACGACGGGTCCTCCGCCGCACGGCAGCCCGCTCACGAGCGTCGTCTTCGTGCCGCCGCCGAAGCGGCCGCCGGGGCCCGAGCTCGACAGGAGCACGCTCGAGGTGCTCGTCGGCTGCCTCGGGTCACGCGATCCGGGTTTCGCGGCGTGGTCGCTCGAGCGGTTGCCGCTCGACGAGCGCGTCGTCGAGGCCGTCGTGAAGT
>CAZYLP010000016.1:0-849 GCA_964648345.1 uncultured Planctomycetota bacterium | reverse complement strand
GCCCCGCACCGACACGCGCGCCTGGCTCTTCGAGTTCGGACGCGCCCACGAGTCGCTCGTCGGGCGGAGCGCGGCCTGGGACACGGCGGGGCTCTGGTATCTCCAGGACTTCTTGCCGGGCTCCTCGTACGGACGGAAGTCCGCCGTCTCGGAGCAGGTCGCGATCACCGGCCTCCTCGGCTGGCTCGAGCAGGACCGCGCGCGGCTCCCGGCGCAGGTCAGGTAGCGCAGGGCGCGAGCTGGCTCTCGCACCACTCCACGATCGCGCGGCCGAGAGCCGCGTGCTGCTCCTCCTCCTTCGCGATCCGCTCGAGCGCGCGGCGCACCGGCTCCTCCGTCGCTTCGAGGGAAGCGCGGCGAGCGCGTTCGGCTTCACGCCCCTCGTTCTCGACACCATCGCGTTGAGACTCGCGCGCGATCCGCTCGAGCGCCTGCGCGCGGGTCTCGGCGCGCCGCTCGTTCTGCGCCGCGGCCGCGAAGGGGCCCGCGGTCTGCGCGACCTCCGAGTAGCCCGTCGCGATCGCGAAGGAGAGGCGGGCGTGCTCGACCTCCTCGAGGGCGGCGCGGTGAGCCCACGCGACGAGCTCGGGCGGCGCGCCGACGGAGAGGAGATCGAGAGAGAGCTGCGAGAAGGACGCGATCGATGCGTGCTCGGCGCGGGCGGCGGCGAGCCAGCGCTCCGCGCACGCGGCCCTCTCGTCCGCGGAGAGGTCGAGGCCGAGCGGCGTGACGGGGCCGCTCCACGCTTCACCGGCCTCGAGGTCGGCGAGGCGCGCGCGGCCGCGACGGCGGAACGGCCGGCCGTAGACGGGGCCGGGGCGTTCGTAGAAGAATGGCATGGCCGCGAGC
>CAZYLP010000015.1:0-25888 GCA_964648345.1 uncultured Planctomycetota bacterium | reverse complement strand
CGACCGAGGCGGGAGCTCGCGAAGCGAGCGACCCGCCGAGGGAGCGCTCTGTTGAGCACGCTCCGCGTCGCGCTCCCGAGCAAGGGCAGCCTGAGCGAGCCCATGTTCGCGTTCTTGAAGGAGTGCGGGCTCGCGATCGACCGGCCGAGCTCGCGGAGCTACACGGCGCGCCTGCGGAACCTCGAGGACACCGAGGTCACCTTCCTCCGCGCCCCCGAGATCGTGGAGCGGATCCGGGCGGGCGAGCTCGACCTCGGGCTCACGGGCCGCGACCTCCACGAGGAGGCGGAGGCCGAGTCTCCGCGCAAGGACGCCGTGGTCATCGTCGAGGACCTCGGCTTCGGGCGCGTGGACCTCCTCCTCGCGGTCCCGGAGGGCTGGCTCGACGTCGAGGACCTGGAAGACCTCCGCGCCCTCTGCCGCGAGCGCGGCGAGGAGGGCCGCCCTCTCCGCATCGCGACCAAGTTCACGCGCCTGACCGAGGCCTTCCTGAAGTCGAAGGACGTGGGGCCCGTCCGCTTCGTGCCCTCTCACGGGAGCACCGAGGCCGCTCCGCGCCGAGGCGACGCGGACCTCATCTGCGACCTCTCCGAGACGGGCACGACCCTCGTCGAGAACGGGCTCCGCCCTCTCGCCGGCGGGACGATCCTCCGCAGCGCCGCGTGCCTCATCGCGAGCGCGGCCGCCTTCCGCGAGGCGCCCGACCGGCTCGCGCTCGTGCGCCCGCTCGTCGAGGCCGTCGAGGCGCGGCTCCACGCGCGGTCGTTCCTCCGCGCGGAGGTCGTCGTGCCGCGGAAGCTCACCGCTCGCTTGATCGACGAGGTGAGCGCGCACGTCGCCCACGACAAGGAGCGCGGGCTCGCGGTCGCGCCGATCTTCGGCGGCGGCGCGCCCGAGCGAGACCTGATCAGCTTCCTCGTCGAGCGGAAGGACGTCGAGCGCGCGCGGCGGCGCCTCGCCGGCATCGGCATCGACCACATGATCGAGCTCACCGAGCTCGGGCGCCTCTACGTGAAGGACTCGCCCGCCATGGCCCGGCTCGAGGCGGTCGTGAAGCGCCGGTGAGGCGAGTCGGCGCGTACGAGATCGAGGGGCCGCTCGGCGCCGGAGGCATGGGCGTCGTCTTGAAGGGCCGCGCCCCCGACGGACGCGCCGTCGCGATCAAGGTCGTCCAGCGGCCGAGCGAGGACGCCGCGAAGCGCTTCGACCGCGAGAAGCGGCTCCTCGCGAGCTTCGGGATCCAGGACGGCTTCGTGCCGCTGATCGACCAGGGCGAGGTCCCGCAGGGCCCTTACCTCGTCATGCCGCTCATCGAGGGCGGCACGCTCCGCGACCGCTTCAAGGCGTGCGGGAAGCTCCCGATCGCGGAGGTCGCGTCGCTCGGCCGCCAGCTCGCGCAGACGATCGCGCGCGCCCACGAGCGCGGGATCGTGCACCGGGATCTCAAGCCCGAGAACGTGCTCTTCACGGCCGACGGCCAGCCGCTCGTCGCGGACCTGGGCCTCGCGAAGCACTTCCGCCGCGAAGACCTGGGCGGCAGCAAGAGCCTCACGCTCACCGCCCAGGGCGAGTTTCGCGGCACCATGAACTACATGGCGCCCGAGCAGATGCAGGACGCGGGCGCGGTCGGGCCGCCGGCCGACGTCTTCTCGATCGGCGTCATCCTCTACGAGGCGCTCACGGGGCACGCGCCGTACGAGTCGGACGACGTGCTCGAGCTCGTCGCGAACGTGAACGCGGGCGTCCACACGCCGCTCCGCCGCGAGCGCGGCGACGTGCCGCCCTGGCTCGAGGAGATCGTCGAGCGCTCGATCCGGCCGAAGCCCGACGACCGCCACCAGGACGGGCACGAGCTCGCGCGCGCGCTCCGCGGCGAGCGCACCGGCGGCTCGCTCGTCGGGCCCGTCGTCGGCGTCGTCGCCGCGGGGGGAGCGCTCATCGCGGCGAGCCTCTGGGCGATGGCGCCGAGGCCACCCGAGCCGCCGAAGCCGAACGTGCCGGCGATCGTCGCCACGCAGACGAAGACGGGGCCCGCGCTCCCCTCCTCGCTCGAGGCTCTCGAGAAGGAGATGCGCCAGCGGTACGAGGCGAAGGACTGGAAGGGCGTCGTCGCGACGGCCGAGAAGCTCATCGAGCGCGACCCCGGCATCATCTCGGCGTGGATGTTCCTCGCGGAGGCGCACTCCGCGCTCGACGAGCTCGAGAAGGCGCTCGGGAACTTCGACGTCGTCGTCGCCTCGAACCCCGAGAGCGCGGCGGCGCGCCTCGGTCGCGGGAAGTGCCGCTTCAACCTGAAGCGATGGGACGAGGCGATCGAGGACCTCGACGTCGCGATCGCGCTCCAGTGCCCGGACACCCTGGCCTGGGAGCTCCGCGGGATGGCGCGCTCGAACGTCCGCAACTTCGCGGGGGCGCTCGAGGACTACGACGAGGCCGTGCGTCGCGGGAGACTGACCGCCAACCTCCTCGGAGAGCGCGGGACGGAGCGACTCCGGCGCGGCCAGCGCCGCGAGGCGATCGATGACCTGACGCGCGCGATCGAGCTGGAGCCGAGGCACGGGTTCTACGCGAACCGGGGGATCGCCCACCGCGAGCTCGGGGAGAACGAGGAGGCGATCAAGGACTTCGACGCGGCGCTCCTCCAGAGCCCGAAGACGACGATCTACCACGCGAACCGCGGCTCCGCGCTTCTCGAGCTGAAGCGCGTCACCGAGGCGATCGCGGCCCTCGAGCACGCGGTCGCGCTCGGCGACCGGGACGCCTACACCTTCACGACGCTCGGCCGCGCGCACGACGCGAACCGCGACGATGACTCCGCCTTCGAGGCGTACTCGCGCGGGATCGCGGCGAACCCCGCGCACTCCGCGTGCTACGTGAACCGGGCGAACATCCGGCTCAAGCGCGACGACCCGAAGGGCGCGGTCGAGGACGCCTCGAAGGCGATCGAGATCGACGAGAAGCTCGGCGCCGCTTACATCGCGCGCGGGAACGCGCGGCAACAGCTCCAGGAGTACGACGCCGCGATCGCGGACCACACGCGCGCGATCGAGTGCGGGGTCGCGCTCGGCTACAAGAACCGGGCCGCCGTGAAGCGCGAGAAGGGCGACCTCGAGGGGGCCGTGAAGGACCTCGAGACCTACGTCGAGATCCCGCCGATCCGCGGGCCCGACGACCCGGCGCGGCTCGTCCTCAGGGTCGTGAAGAAGGAGCTGGAGCAGCAGCGGGCGGAGAAGCGGAAGGAGTAGCCGGGGGCGTCCACGGGACGATGAGCCGCCCCTTCTTGCTCGCCCACACGAAGCCCGCGATCGCGAAGGGGATCGTGACGACCGCGACGTGCTGCGACGGCGTGAGCGGGTAGCCGAGGACCTTCGTGAACTGGTCGTGGTCGCCGCGGAAGTGCTCGATGCTGAAGCGGACGACGCCGTAGACGATGAACCAGAGGAAGAACGTCTGCCACTCGCGCTTCACCTTGTAGAGCGTGAAGGGGAACAGGATGGCGAACATCGCGAGGTCGAGGAGGATCGCGTAGACCTGCACCGGGTGGAGCGGCCAGCTCCCCGTGCAGAGCTCGGACGCGCCGAGACGCTTGAGCTCGCCCTCGACGAGCGGGTGGACCTGCGACGCGGCCGTGAGGTCGCGTCCGCCGATGAGGTCGTTCCACTCGGCGCCGAGCACGGAGGTCACGTGCTGGAGCCAGGCCGGGCTCGAGACGGGGAAGCGGACGCTCCACGGGAGCTCGGAGCGGCGGCCCCAGCAGCAGCCGTTCAGGAAGCAGCCCACGCGCCCGAACGCGATGCCGACGGCGCCGACGCTGGACGCGAGGTCGGCGATCTGCGAGACGCGCTGCCCCTGGAGCTTCACGAAGATGAGGACGGCGGCCGTGCCGAAGACCATCCCCCCGTAGTAGACGAGCCCGCCGTGCCAGATCGCGAAGACCTCCCACCAGGGAGGCGCCCAGCCCGTC
Organism: uncultured Planctomycetota bacterium; assembly: GCA_964648345.1. Taxonomy (GTDB): domain Bacteria; phylum Planctomycetota; class J058; order J058; family JACQDU01; genus CAZYLP01. The sequence continues at coordinate 21,924 of CAZYLP010000015.1, read as the reverse complement.
GTCTCCGCCGGCCCCGTGAGCGCGGTGCCCGAGATCCTGATGAAGCTCGAGGGGCCGCGGCCCTCGGTCTCGAGGTCCACGCCGCGGTCGATCTCGAGGAGCTCGTCGCGCTCGCGGCGCTTCACGATGATCGGCTTCGCGGTCACGCCGATCGCGCCGAGCTCGGAGAGCTTCGCGATCATCGTGTCGCGCGTGCTCTCGTGACCCGTGAACACGACCTGCCTCGTCCCGCGCTCGGTCTGGACCGTGAGCGTCTGGTCCTTCTGCGGGTGGAGGCGCCCGAGGGCCATGCGCGCGGGCTGCTCCTTGAACTGCTCGCGGAACTGGACGACGAAGAAGAGCCGCGAGCCGAGGATCCCGAAGAACGCGCAGAGGAAGGCGACGCGGATCGCGGTCTCGGGCGGCACTCCGAGCCTGGGCCCCGTCTTCCAGCCGCACGCGGCCGTGACCGTGAAGCCGAGGAACGCCATGGCCGCGTAGCCGAAGAGCGGCAGGTGGACGGGCTGCTTCACGAGCCCGTAGACCCCGAGGGCGACCGCGACGGTCCCGAGCGAGCCCGGCACGGAGATGTCCGTCTTCTCGGTCGAGCCCTTCGAGCCGAAGGTGAGGAGCGAGAGGAACGCGCCGCGGAATGCCGCGCCCCAGCTCGGGTCCTTCGCGGCCGGGTCGCGACGGAGGAGGATCGCGGACCAGAGCATCGTGCCGAGGATCGCGATGACGGCCACGACCGGTCCGAAGACGAGCTCGTAGATGAGCGGGCGCATGGAGAGATCAGAAGCTCACTTCTTGATCTTGTCGAGGGTGTTCTTCGCTCGCTCGGAGAACGTGCCCCGGGGCTGAGTGTCCATGTAGAGCTCGAGGTCCTCGCGGGCCTCGTCGTACTTCTTGAGCTCGAAGAGGCAGAAGCCGCGGAGCGCGCGGAACTCGGTGTGAGAGGGCGCGAGGCCGACGAGCGTCGTCCACTCTCCGAGGGCTTGCTCGGTCCGGCCCTGCCCCTCGTAGATGCGCGCGCGGAGCGCGTGTCCGGCGATGTTGTCGGGCCGCCGCTGGACGACGGCGTCGGCGTCGATGATCGCGCGGTCGTAGTCCTGGAGGCCCGCGAGCACCTGGCCGCGGAGGAGCCGCGCGCGCTGGTCCTCGGGCGCGAGCATGACGGCGCGGTCGAGGACGCGCTTCGCGCGCGTGCGCTCGGCCTCGTGGTCGAGGGCCGCTCCGACGTCGATGAGCACGTCGGCCCGGTCGTGCGGCACGAAGGCGAGGTCGCCGCCTTCGAGCGCGCGCGAGGCGACGATCGAGTCCATGGGCGCGTCCTTGTCGCGCGCCTCGAGGTCCCGTCGCGCCGTGGCGAGGTCGTTCTTGAGGAGCGCGAGCCGGCCGCGGACGACCTTCGCGCGCACGCAGCTCGCGTCCATGTCGAGGGCGCGGCCCGCGTGCTCGGCGGCCTGGTCCCTCTTGCCCTCCATGAGGAGGAGGTAGGCGCGCGCGCCGATCAGGTCGGGGTCGCGGTCCGACTCGATCGGCCGCTCGTCGAGCATGCGCTTCGCGCGTCCGAGGTCGCGCGCCTCGATCGCCGCGTCGAGCACGGCGGCGCGGACGACGCGGTCCTCGGGGTCGGCGGCGATCGCGGCGTCGAGGTCGGTGCGCGCGCGGTCGGACTCGCCGAGCCCGCGGCGGACCTTCGCGCGGATGAGGAGCAGGCGCGCATCGAACGGCTGCATCTGGAGCGCGCGCTCGATGGCCGCCTGGGCCTCCTGGAGCTCGTGGCGCCGGAGGTGGAGCTGGGCCGAGGCCTGGGAGCCCGCGACGGACCGGGGCTCGGCGGCGACCGCCTTCTCGAGGGCGCCGGTCGCGTCGCGCCGGTCGAGGGCGAGGACCTTCGCGTCCTGGAGGTGGTCGTCGGCGCTCTTCCCGCCCGCCGCGAGGAGCGCGTCCACCGCCGCGCGTGCCTTCACGACGGCCTGCTTCCGGCCGTCGGTGCCGCTCGGCTCGTCCTGCGCGCGCGCGACGAGGAAGCGCGCGCGCTCTCGGTGGGCCTCGATGAGAGTCGGGTCGAGCGTCACCGCCTGCTCGAGGAGCTGGAGGCGCGTGTCGGAGCGCGGGAGCGCGAGGATCGCCTTCGAGAGGGCGGCCTTCGCCTCCGCGTGGCGCTTCTGCTGGTCGCACGCCGTGGTCGCCTTCTCGAGCCGCTCCTTGAGGCCGGCGCCGCTCGGGCTGATCCCCTTCGCGCGCTCGAAGGCCGCGAGGGCGATCTCGGCGTCGCCCTTCTCGAGGGCCTCGTCGCCGCGCGCGATCTCCGCGTCGTACGCGTGGCGTCTCTGCTGCGCGAAGGCGAGGGCGATGCCGAGCGCCACGATCGAGAAGACGACGAGGGCGATGAGGAGAGGCCACGGCGTCGCGCGGGAGGGCGCGGGCGGCGGCGCGACGCCCGATGCGTCGCTCGCGCGCTCGAGGGCGATGAGCGCGGCGTCCGATGTCTCCGGGATCCCGGTCCGGGCGCTCTCGGGCTTGAGCAGCATCTCCGCGAGCACGAGGGCGCTCCGCGGGCGGTGGCCGGCGTTCTTCGCGAGGCAGTGGAGGATGACCTCCTCGACGCCGCGCGGCATGTCGGGCGCGTGCTTGCGCGGGCGCTCGGGCGCGCCGCGGAGGACGGCGTCGATCGTCTGCGCCGCCGTCGCGCGCGCGTAGGGCGTCCGGCCCGTGAGCATCGTGAACAGGAGCACGCCGAGCGCGTAGACGTCGTTCGACGCCGCGACGCCGCGCGCCGACTCCGCGTCGCGCGCGGCGAGCTGCTCCGGGGCGGCCGACGCGAGCGCGTCGAGCGCCGAGTCCTTCGCGTCGCCCTCGGCCATCGCGCTCGCGAGCGCGATGCGCCACGGGCTCCAGCCCGAGTAGGAGGGGTGCGCGAGCTCGATGCCGTGCGGGCCGAGGAGGACGGCCGTCGGCCGGATCGCGCCGGGGGAGCCGCCGCGGAGGTGGACCTCGCCGAGCGAGCGCGCGAGCGCCGCGACGAGCGTGATCGTCTCGCGCGCCTCGAGGCGTCCCTGGACGTGGAGCCGCTCCGCGAGGAGGACGGCCTTCGTGGGCCGGAAGTCGAAGTAGGCGAGGCCCGCGAGCGTCCCGAACGAGCTCGCGGGCGGGAGCGCGGGCGGCTTCCCCTTCGCGGCGACGCGCGCGTTCCGTCCGAGGCGGTTGAGCTCTCCCGGCTGCGGGTCGGGGAGGAGGATCCGCACGTGGACCGGCTCGCCGCTCGCGGAGAGCGTCTCGTGGGTGACTCCGAACGGGTCGCGGTCGATCTCGGCGCCGAGGACGCGGCCGAGGAAGCTCGCCCCCTCGAGCGTGGCCCTGGGGTCGCGGAGGACGGCCTCGAGGGCTCTCGGATCCACGAGCAGGAATTTACCGACTGTCGAGCGACCAGGCGACCCCCGCGAGGAGGAGCGCGAGGAGGACGAGGAGCCAGGCGAGGCCCGCGTCCGTCCTCAGGTCGGGGCGTGCGCTCAGCGCAGAGAGGAGCGCGGGCGAGAAGGGGCGCGCACGAGTCTTCGAGAGGTCGCTCGTGTCGGGATCGAGGAGCGCGGCCGCGAAGGCGGTCGTCTTCTTGCCGGACTCGGCGCGCACTTCGTGGACGCCGGGGACGGTGGGCGTGAAGGACTTCTCGACGGGCCAGGCTTTGCCCGAAGGGTCCAGCACGACGAGTCTCGCGCCCGGGCTCGCGTCGAGGGGCCGAGGCACGAGGAGCGGGCGGCCGGTGGGGTGGCAGACGAGGTCCTCGGGCTCGAGCGAGCGCACGTGCTCGAGGAGGCGCGCGAAGAAGCGCGGGAAGCTGACCTGGTTGGCCCAGCCCTCCTTGAACTCCTTGGGCGGCCAGAAACCGATCCACGCCTCGCGGCGGCCGATGCCGATGACCGGGTCGTCGCCGTCCTTCACCACGATCGTGTCCAGGCGGACTCCCGACGGGATGTCGCGCCGGAAGTGCCCGACGCCGAGCGGCTGATCGTCGAGGGTGAGAGTCTTCTTCGGCTCGGCATCGACTCTCTCGCGCGTGAACCAGACGGTAAAGCCGCTCACCTTCGCGGTCACGACGTCGCGGTCTTTCCACTCGCGGAAGGTGACGTCGGCGTCCTCCTCGCGGTCGCTCACGGTCACGTCGGAGCCCGGCACCGCGCGGAGGGCCGCTTCGAGCGGCTTCCCGAGCCCGGGCTGCACGACCACGCGGAGGGGCGCGTCCACTCGACGGACGGCGGTCGCGCGGTCGTCGGACGCGAGCGCGTCGAGCGTCGTGATGGTCGCGGAGGCGCGCTCGACGCCTGACGGGACCGAGGCGATCGCGCTCCGGTCCACCGCGATCACGGACTGCGTGCGGAGGATCAGCTCCACCTCCGTCCTCTCGGTCGTCGCGACGAGGAGCTTCTCCTCCTTGTCCGGACCTCTTCGCGAAGCGAGCGCGGTGAGCCCTACGTTCTTCTGCGGCGTGCCGACGATCGCGACCTCGACCCACTTCGCGAGCTCGGAGTCGGACTGGACGAGCGCCACGTCGTGGTCCGTGACGACGAGGAGCGGGACCGTCTTCGTGGCGGCCGCCGCGGCGACGAGGTCGATCCGCTGCGCGACGGTGCTCGGGACGCAGACGACCCTCGGCACGAAGGCGCGCGCCGCGTCGGGCGAGAGCGGCGCCCGCGGCTCGTCTTCGCCCGGCGGGTCGAGGTGGAGCTCGACTTCGTCCACCGAGGCGAGCTTCTCGAGGGCGCGCGCGAGCTCGGCGCGCGCGAGCTCGAGGCGCGTCGTGCCCTGGTCCTTCGCGTCCATGCTCGCGCTCCGGTCGAGGAGGACGCGGACGCGCCGCCCCGCGCTCGAGCCCTGCGCGAGCCGCGGCCCTCCGGCCGCGAGCGCGAGGAGGCACGCCGCGAGCGCGCGGAGGATCAGGTCGCGCCACGCGCGCTTCTTCGACTCGTCGGCCTGGCTCTCGGCCTCGACGCTCTTCGGGAAGAGCTCGAGCGAGGCGACGAGGAGGACGACCGGACGGCGGCGGAGGCGGTCGAGGATGTAGAGGACGACGACCGCGACGACCGCGGCCCCGAGCGCGAGGTACGGCCTCTCGAGCCAGGGAGTCACGAAGGCAGCCCCTTCGTCATGTCCGCGAGCATGTGCGTGAAGGGCGGGATGAGCGAGAGCGTCGCGCCGACCCACGCGCGCCACTCGCGCGCGAGCGAGCGGCGCGTGCGCCACGCCTCGAGGATCGTGAGCGAGAAGAAGTAGAGCATCGCGAACTCGATCGCGGCCCCGGGGATGATGACGGCCTTCCCCGGCCAGGTGTGCCCCGCGGCCTCGAAGGCGAGGCGCACGCCGTAGACGATCATCGCGAGGACGCCACACGCGAGCACCGCCCTCGATGCGGGCACGATCCGCTCGGGCGTGTGCTTCTCGAGCCCGGCGACGCGCCAGTGCCAGCGCAGCACTCCGTACGCCGCGAGCGAGGGGATGAGCGTCGCGAGCGCGGGGAGGACGTAGAGCGTCTCGAAGCGGGCGTACGTGCGCCACATGCCGTTCGCGAGCTGCACGGAGTACGCCATGACGACCGGAGGCTTGTCGGGCGTGTCGGGCTTCAGTCGCAGGCACTCGAGGGCGGCGAAGAAGATGAGGAACGCGGAGATCGCGTGGACGACGGCGACGATCCGCATCCAGGTGAGCTCGTCTTCGGGCAGGTCGGCGCTCCCCGCGGTCGCGCTCCCCGCGAGCGCGGCGCGCGCTGCCTCGACGTCGGCGCGCATGTCGTCGGCGGTCGCGTAGCGCTTGGCCGGATCGGACGCGAGCGCGCGGCGGACGATCGGCTCGACGGCCTTGGGCGGCGGCTCGAAGGTCCCGAGCGGGAGCTTGCCCGTCGTGACCTCGTAGAGCGTAACGCCCACGGCGTAGATGTCCCGACGCGGGTCGGGGGGCGCTCCCTGGAGCGCTTCCGGTGCGAGGTAGCCCGGCGTGCCCACCGCCACGTTGGACGCGGTGACCTTCCAGTCGGTCTCCGCGCCCTGGACGAGGCGCGCGATGCCGAAGTCGGTCACCTTCACGCGGCCTTCTTCGTCGAGGAGGATGTTCGCCGGCTTCACGTCGCGATGGACGACGCCGCGTTTGTGGGCGTAGGAGAGCGCGGCGAGGAGCTCGCTCGTCACCTCCAGCGCGCGCGCTGCATCGAGCGGGATCTTCGCGTGGAGGGTCGAGCCCTCGACGAGCTCGAGGACGATGTAGCTCTCGTCGCCCTCGTGGCCGAAGTCGTGGACGCGGACGATGTTCGGATGGTCGAGGAGCGCGAGCGCGCGGGCCTCGCGCTCGAAGCGCTGCTTGAACTCGGGCTCCTTCGCGAGGTGCTCGGGGAGGAGCTTGACCGCGACCGTCCGGTCGAGCCCCTTGTGGCGCGCGCGCCAGACCGAGCCCATGCCGCCGCGCCCGATCTCCTCCTCGAGCTCGAGCTGACCGAGAGTGCGCGGCGAGTCGTCGGCGGGGAGCTCGCACGTCTCGTCGTCGTCGTCGCCGAGGAGCATGCAGATCGGGCACGCGGCGAGCCGGCTCGGCGGGAGCTCGGAGCTGCACTTCCTGCACTTCACGTCACGGCCTCAGCGCGCGGATGAGCTCGTCGACCTCGCGGTCGGGCTCGCCGTCATCGACCGTGTGCTGGACCTCCTCCTTCACGAGCTCGCGGAAACGGAGACGCGCGCGGTGGAGGAAGGCCTTGAGCGAGGAGACGCTCATCGCGCTCTCCTTCGCCGCCTCCTCGTAGCTCGGCTGCTCGGCCGTGAAGTCGAAGAAGCGCTTCACGAGCGCGAAGGGCCCCTTCCGCTCCCCGCTCTCGAACTCGGCCTTCAAGCGAGCGAGCGCGGTCTCCATGACGGCGAGCGCCCACTCGCGGTCGAACGCGGCCTCGGGGCTCGCCGTGCCCGGCGTCGAGGACTCGTCCACCTCGAAGTCGAGCGAGACGATCTTCTTCCCGCCGCCTCGCTTCTGCGCGGAGCGGTGCTCGTGCCGGTTCACGAGGAAGTTGTCCATCGCGCCGCGGAGGTAGGAGCGGAAGCGGCCCTTCTTCGGGTCGAGGCGCTCGAGGAACTCGCGGTCGAGGAGGTGCGCGAAGAAGTCCTGGATCGCGTCCTTCGAGTCCTCGACGGAGAGGCCCTTCCTCCGGACGAAGAAGTAGAGCGGCTTCCAGTACGCGGCGAGGAGCTCCTCGAGCGCCTTCGCGCGCGCGTCGGCTCCCGACCGCGAGGAGGCGATGACGGTCCAGCGCGTGTTCGGGAACTCGCGCTCGGAGCCGCCGATCGAGGTCTCGGGAGCCATGGATGCGCGACTCTAACAAAGAAGCTCCCGGCCCTCTCGAGCCGGGAGCTTCGGGCGATTGCGATTAGCGGAGAGAACTCTGGAGAGAGTGTTGTTGGGGTAGAGGGGAAACTGAGGGAAAACTGGTTGGGGGGAAAACTGGTTGGGGGGAAACTGGTGTGCGGTTTCCGGCCTTCGCCACGGGCGGGTCCTCTACGGCCGGACGAGGCCGCGGGGAAGACCGGTGTTTTGTCTTGGGTGCGCTTCGCGTGTTCCTGGAGTGGTCAGCCGGCGATCTTGATGAGCCGGAGCGACTTCCAGGCGAACTCGTCGGCCACGCGCTGACGGCGCGAGCCGCGGGGGCGAGGCTTGATGCCCTCGGGCGACGGCGCGAGGTACTGCGCGGTCGACTTGTCGAGGTGCTCGATCGTGATGCCCCAGCGCTTGCAGAGCTCGTCCACGGAGATCGAACGCACGACCTCGTAGCGAGCGTAGGGCTTGACCTCGATCGCTCGTCCGTTCCGGAAGGTGATGAGGTTCCTCTCCGAGACGGCGAGGTAGAGCCTCGAGTTCTTCCGGTAAACGACTCCGATCTCGAACAGAGGAGCCGTCGGAGTATTCGTAACGGGCGTATCCATGGCGACCACCAATCCCTTTCTTTAGATGCGCGAAGCGTCCGAGAGTTCAGTTACCGATTTCTACGAATCTCACCCCATCCGGGCGCATCTGGTTTCTTTTCTTCCGCCCCACTCACACCGCCACCTATACGACGAAGTGGGGGTGAGAGTTGACACGTTCTTTTTTTGAGGATTTCGCACACCGAATGATCAGAATCAGGTCTCAGTCCTGTCACCGCGGTTGGCCCCGACCGTGTCGTCTTGCTTTTCACCCTGGGTGTGGCCTGGTGGGCGTCCACGGGCTCACGACTGTTTCCGATCCGTTTCAGAGCGCGCCGCATACCAACGGCACCCATCGAGTCTTTTCAACGACTTAGCTCTTTGGACCTCGAAGTGATGCTGTCCACGTCGCTGACGGTTTTGGGCCAAGCCCGTCAAGAATCTGCCGTGACCGAGCTGGAGACACATGGGATTGCACCATAAGTCGTTCCTGAGCCTCGCCTTGGTGTTTTGCGCCGCGAGCGCCGCGCGTGCGGACTACCTCGAGCTCAACGAGGAAGGGTTCCGCGAGGTCAAGAAGGTTCAGGACGCCGAGGCCGGGAAGTACGGCAACAAGCCCATCATCCAGCAGCACATGGATCCACGCGCCGCCGGTCGGGGCACCTTCGGCTTCGTGCGCGGGATGATCATCGTCGAGCACGACGACGGCGGGAACCTCGCCTACACGGGTCCGGGCTCGAACGAGCTCAACGCGGAGCCCGAGAAGTACTTCAAGTTCCGCCCGTACAACTGGATCCGCCGTAACGGCGATCAGATCAACTGGACCGACTTCCGCTTCCAGTGGAAGTGGGTCGCGGGCGTCAAGCACGAGGTCGACACCCTCGACGACATCTGCATGCTCATGTCCTGGCGGTGCCAGAAGACCGGGACCGACCCCGCCCAGGCAGCGCAGAACGTGAAGAACGGCCTCTCGTTCTTCGCCCGCCACCTCGACCCGAACGATCAGCTCAAGATCGGCGGCGGCGGGGGCCAGAGCTCGAACAACCAGGCCCACGAGGGCGCGGTCACGCGCTTCCTCCTCTACGGACCGATGGGTGCGGACGAGCGCCGCTGGCGCGTCATGGAGACTCACCAGAAGCGCGGCCCGATCGGGGAGTACGGCGCCTTCGACGCGGCGGCGAACAAGGCGACGTGGACGCCCAAGGGCGTCAAGTACACGCCCATGGATCCGGACTTCTGGGAGGAGACGCCCGAGTCCGTCATCGGCAAGCTCGTCGAGGCGATGGCCCGCTGCCACAAGTTCCCTCCGAGCACCCCGAACCAGCTCTCCTACAACATCCCCTTCGCGAACCAGATCGAGACGAGCGCGCGCTACGTCGCGCAGTTCCTCTCGTCCGATCTCGCGCACGTGCCGGTGTCGAACAACGACAACTCGAACCGGCTCCGCGCGTTCGCGTTCCGCGCGCGCGCGGCGCTCTTCGGGATCATCGAGGGCGCGACCCCCGAGCGCGTCTCCGCGCGGCGCAACCGCGTCGTCGTTCGCGGCGGCCCCGGGCAGCCCGGGAACATCATGGCGCGCCCCGAGGAGGCGGCCGACATCGACGCCCAGCTCCGCTACTCGGCCGTCGATGACGACCTCAAGATCGACGTCTTCGACATGGCGAGCGCGGCGATCGACGTCCTCCTCTTCATGAAGGGCTCGAATCGCTACGGCATGCTCGAGGCCTACGACGACGACCGCGGCCAGGTGGTCGGCTCGCTCCTCCGCCTCGCGGCCGGGTCGAGGATGTGCAGCGGCGTCGCGACGCTCCAGGTCCAGGATGACGTCGGCCTCAAGGCGCTCAGCCGCGCCGCGTTCCTCTCCGAGAGCCAGAACGCGAGCGGCGACAAGTTCCGCGACGAGATCCTCGAGACCCTCGCGAACCCGACGAACAAGATGCGCGCCAACGCCGCCCGCGAGGCGCTCGTCCGCGCGCGCGCCGACGGCGCGCAGCTCTACCGCGTGCTCCAGTCGCTCTTCGAGATCGCGCTCACCTCGAACGCGGAGCAGCAGCAGACGTTCTACGAGTCGCCCCCCGCGAGCGGGAACTACCTCCCGCAGAGCGGCTCGGACCCGCGCCGCGACGACGCGATCTACGTGATCAGCCGTCTCCGGTGGCGCTCGGACTACGCGCAGGGTCTCGTGAACTCGCGGATCCAGCGCCTCCGCGACCGTCAGAGCACGGGCACGGGGAGCGTCGAGGAGAAGCGCCTCCTCGACACCTTCGACGGTGACAACTAGCTACTCGATCATGAGGACCGAGTTGTCCCCGGTCTTCCCGTCGTACTCGTGGAGCGGGTTGCGAGCGTCGGGCTCCCAGAGGTTGCTCTCGACGAGCTGCGCCTTGTAGACGTAGCGGCCGCGCGGGAGGAGGAGCGTCTCGACGAAGGTCCCGTCGCGACGGCGAGCCATGTTCGGCTTGTCCGTGCGCCACGAGTCCCACGAGCCGCCCAGGTGGACGGCCTTCGGGCGCTTCGCGGAGTCGATCGCGATCGTGCCCTCGAGGAGGCCGTCCTTGCGCGGGAGGATCGTGACCGACGCCGGCGGCGGCGCGATCGGCCCGCGTCCGGCGAGGAGGTGCGCCTCGCGCGAGAGGACGAGGAGCGTGGCGACGGCGTTCGGGCCCGCGCAGGGCTTCGGGCCCGCCGCGGCGAGGTGCTCGAGGGCGTCCCAGAAGCGGCGCTCGTCGTCCTGAGGCCGGCCCGTGAAGGCCTGCGCTCGCTCGTAGGCGAGGAGGGCGAGCGGAGCGAGGCGGTTCTCCGGGACGACGCCGTCCTTCTGGAGTGACTGGTCGAGCCGCTTCCAGCGGCCGTCCACCTCGAGCGGGGCGAGCGCGGCGCCCGCGAGGGTGGCGCGCGCGAGCCAGTCGGCGTCGTCCTCGGCGCCCACCGGCTCCGCGAGGACGCGCTCGCGGAGGCCCTTCACCTTGACGCCCGCTCGCTCGAGGGACTTGAGCGCGAGGAGCGCGCCGGCGTCCTTGGCGAGGGCGTCGAGGTCGGCGGCGGTCGCCTTCTCGAGGGTCCTGCCGAGGGCGAGGAAGAGCTTCGCGAGCGCATCCTTCTGCGCCGGGAGGCGCCGCGAGCGCGCGAGGACGGCGAGCGCGGCCTCGGGGGCCGCGAGCGCGTCGGCTTCCTTGATGACGCGGTCGAACGCCGCGTCGGCCGCGGCGGCCGCCTGCTCCGAGACGACGCGCGCGAAGCGCTCGTCGGACGCGCGCGCCGCCTCGATCGCGTCGAGCGCGCGCGCCTGGTCGCGGAGCGAACCCGACGCGAACGCGTCCCTGAGAGTGCGCGCCGCCTCGTCGGCGAGGAAGCCGCGCGGGTAGTCGAGCCCGAGCGACGCGGAGCGCTCGGCGCGCGCGTCGGCGACCCAGGTGCCCGCCTCGGCCTTGTGGGGCTTCGTGGGCGCGGCGTCCGACTCGACCTCGCTGGCCTCGCCGGCGGAGACGGAGACCTGGCCGCCCGCGGAGGTGAAGACGGCCTTGCCCGAGTAGACGAACAGCTGTCCTCCGCGCGGCGTGGCGCGGAGGAGGAGCTGCGCGCCGGCGCCGTCGGGCTTCGCGCTCGCTCCGTGCGAGGAGAGCTCGAGGCCGCTCTCGCTCCACGCCTCGCCCTTCTCGAGGTTGAGGCGCGAAGGCTCGAGGCGCGCCTCGGTCGCCGCGGCGAGGAGGACGGGCCCGTCCGGCATCTCGAAGCGTCCGGGCGCCATGCTCGCGAACACGAGGTCCCGCGTGGAGACGCTCACGTTGCCCGAGACCCTGGTCGCCTTCTCGCGCGAGGGGCCGACGCGGAGGTCGCCGCCCGCCTTCATGATCGCGACCGCGCCCTCGATCGGACGGGGCGGCGTCTCCTTCGGCTTCTCCGGGCGCTCGACCTCGCCCGGCTTCACGGGCGGCGTCTCGACGGGCGGCTTCTCCGGCACCTCGGGCCTCGGTACGTCGGGGTGCGGGGGCGGCGGAGGCATCTCGATGGGCGGCGGCGGCGTCTCCGGCGGAGGCGGCGGAGGCGGCGGCGTCTCGCCGTCGGGCTTCTTCACCGGCGGCGGCGGAGGCGGCGCCTTCTCGGGCGGCTTGGGGGGCCGCGGTGGCGCGACGGGCGGCTTCGGGGTCTTGTCCGTCGCGACGGGCGTCTCGTCGACCGGCTTCGAGGGCTCGTGCGCGATCGCGAGGACCGCGACGATGAGCGCGGCGGCGGCGGCCAGCGGGATCGCGAGCTGGATGATGTTGTTCCGCTTCGGGCCCCTCCCCGCGATGATCGCCCGCCGGCGCCGGCCGGAGGTCGAGGCCTTCGGGAGCTCGCCCGACTCGAGGCTCACGGCGGCCTCGCGGGTCCACTCGACGACCGAGGCGCACTCCTCGCAGCGGGCGACGTGCTCCTTGACGCCCGCGAAGACACGGTCCGCGAGAGAGCCGTCGAGGAACTTCCCGAGCACCTCGGCGCCCGGGCACGCGAGGACGAGGAGACCCTTCCTCAACCGGCGTTCGTCCGCGACGTGGGCCCGGCAGGACTCGCACTCCGCGACGTGCCGCTCGATGCGGGCCGAGCGGTCCGGCGCGAGGGCGCCATCCAGGTACTCCGAGAGCTCGACGGTCGGACAGTTCACGTTCCCAAGTCCCACAGCGATGAGAGGAAGCCCACGACGAAACCGGACAGCTTTTCGAAGAAGGGGAGACCTCCGAGCTTCTTCTTGAGCTTATCCTTCGCCCGATAAAGGAGTTGGCCGATGCTGTCGGCCTTGACCCCGACGTCCTGGGCGAGCTGCTCGTAGCTCCGGTCATCGAAGAAGGCCCCTCTCAGCAAGGCCTTGTCGCGTTCGGGGAGCTCCTCGAGGGCGCTCGCGACCCGCGCGAGCGCCTGGGCGCGCACGTCTTCATCTTCATCGGCAGCCGCTTCTTGCACGGAGAGGTGGGTGGCGGCGTCCTCGGTCAACGCGTCGAGCGAGACCATCTTCGAGCTCAGTCCGAGGCCTCTTCGTGCGAGACGCCGGGCGCGCCGCCCGGCGACGACGCCGAGCCACGACGTGATCTTCGCTTCACCCCTGTACGTCTTGAGGACACGGCCGTCGTTCTCGAGGAGCCAGGCGATGAGCTCGTCCCGGATCTCCTCGACCTTCGTCTGGGTCGGGAGCTTCCCTCGGGCCGAGGCCACCAACGCTTTACGGACGATGAAGTCGAGGAAGGGCTGGTAGCGGGAGAGAAACTCCGTCCACGCTTCGTCCTCGCCATTGGCGCATCGCCTGAGGAGGAGGAGGTCCTCGGAGCTCACGCGCGGGAGTAGACCAAAATTTGGAGGCCAGGTCGCCTTGACAGGGGGACCCCGTTTGTGGTTTGTTTAGCCCCCTTGGTCTCGGGTCGTGTCGTCGTCGGTCCGGGTCCCAAGTCGTGCCGTTTTCTGGGGTTTTTCGGTAAGGAAGAAGGGGGCAGGATGTTCAAGCGACTCCTCTCGCTCCTTGCGGTGGCCTGCGTTGCGGCTTCCGTCGGGTGCATCGCGAACCACAAGTATGGTTGCGACAACACTTCTCTCGTGGCCGCGGGCAGCCCCGAGGGACAGGTCTTCATCATGCACGGCGCGCCGGATCAGATCATCGAGATCGGCAACCCGGTCGGCCCGAACGTGCACCACTGGACGAAGTACCTGGTGGTCTACCGCATCGGCGAGGGGCACATGCTCCTCGGCACGATCATGCAGAGCGACAAGTTCAGCAACATCGCTTACCTGATCGACAACGGTAAGGTCGTCAACGGCGGCTTCGTGAACGAGGGTGAGGGCAGCACGATCCTCATGGCTCTCGCGGACGCCATGCACCCGAAGGCGCGCGTCGGTTACGGCGGCGACTACGGGTACCCCGGCTCGTACGGCCAGGAGGGCCGCACGGGTGCAGCTATCGTTGGCCAGAACGGCCGCGACTTCGGTAAGTAAGGAGAGACCACAAAATGATGCGTAAGCTTTTCGTTGTGGCCCTCCTCGCCACCGTCGTCATCGGGGCGCAGGGCTGCATCTCGAACACGAAGTACGGAACGGACGCGACCGAGGTCGTCGGCCCCGGCGCTTCCGAAGGTGACGTGATCTCGAAGCACGGCGCGCCGGACAACATCGTCTTCCTCGGCACGCAGTACTTCAACCCGCAGACGGGCGAGCGCGGCTCGCTCGACAAGTACCTCATGGAGTACCGGATCGGCGGCGGCTCGACCATCCTCGGGCACATCTACGCCGGCGACAAGTTCTCCAACATCTGCTACCTGATCTCGAACGGCAAGGTGCAGGGCGGCGGCTACGTGGCCGAAGGCTCGGGCACCATCATCCTCAACGGCGCGTTCCTCCATCCGAAGGTTCGCGCCGGTTACGGTGGCGACGGGACGCCGGGCGGCCTGCCGCTCCAGCTCCCGAAGAAGCCGGGCCTCCTCGGCCTCGGCATCGGGCCGTTCTGATCCAGGTTCGGGGGCGAAGCCCCCGAGAACAGATCGGAAAACGAACGGGGCGCCCCGAGAGGGGCGCCCCGCTTCGTCTCCGGAGAGAGCGGCGAGCGCTAGTCCTTGCGCTTGAAGTCGTTCTTCCCGCAGAGCGAGCACGGGACGAGGGCGGCCGGGGCCTCGATCTTCTGCTCCTGCGAGCACGCGGCGCAGACGAACTTGCCTCCGGTGACCACCTCGCCGGTCCTGTAGCGGAGGCTCTCCTCGAGGTTCGTCTCGACGCTCGTCGCCGTCTCCTTGACGCTGTGGACGAGCTTCAGGAGGAACTGCGCGCCCTTGTCGCGCGCCGTGAGGAAGCTCTCGGAGCTGGTCCAGGCGTCGCCCCGCTCCTTGATCGTACGGAGGGCGTGGCGCACGTCCTTCTGGACCGTGTCGCCCACCTTCTCGAGCTCCTCGCGTGTGAGCGGCGGCTTCGCCTTGGCGAGGAAGTCCCGGGTCGACTTGACGGCGTCCTCCCACTGCTTCTTGCCACCCTTGCCCGCCTCCTTGAGCTCGTCCGTGAGCTTCTGGACGAAGCGCTCGTAGCTCTCGCGGGCCCTCTCGATCGCGTCCTTGGCCTGGGCGGTCGGGGGAGTCTCGGTCTTGACGGCGTTCTGGTTCTCCATGGTCGTCTCCTTGTCTTCCAGCCGACCTCATCCTAACGCGTGCGACGCGGTGCGTCAATGCGGCGCGTCAATTTCTATCGTAAGGTGGTCGCTGCGTTCGAAAAGTGGCTTCCCATGTTTGGAGGTATGCGCGGGTCGGCAGACGTCACGCGCGAGCCATTCCGGCACGCTGCGTCACAAGTCACAAAAACGTAATGCGATGGATTGTTCTCAAACCGCACGTGTTTTTGTTGTTGACACGACGTGACGAGTTTCTAGGATAGGGCCTCAACCGTCAGGGAACGCCCGGACGGCCTGGGCAGGGAGGGGCTGGTGGAGCGCGCCGAGGGGGCGCACCCATCACCCCTTTCTTCATTTCAGGCCGCCGTTCTAGGGGATGGCGTTCCTCGGCCCGACGGGGAGGACTCGTTCTATGTCGTTCAGCAAGATCCACGCGGTCGTCTCGGTCGCGCTCGTCTTCGCTGCCCTTGGATGTGGCGGTGGAGGCGGGGGCAGCTCGCAGAAGTCCACGGCTCCGCCGGCGATCATCCCGCCGACGAGCAGCACGCCGGGTCCGATCACGAGCGGCACGCCGGGCCCGATCACCTCGGGCGTCACGGTCGGGCCGACGGTCGCGCTGGCGACCTACTCCGACAACAACGGCAACGGCGTGGTCGACATGGGTGACCAGGTCGTCGTCAAGTTCAGCAAGGAAGTCCGGCTGAACGGCACCACGATCGGCGACTTCGTCCTCCCGGTCTCGGGCGACCGGCTCGGCACGACGGCGACGATCACGAGCGGCGCGAACCCGACCGACGTGATCATCACGCTCGGCCAGGGCTCGGTCCTCACGATCCCCGGCGCGTTCAGCTCGACGGTGACCAAGGCCGGGTCGCCTTCGGGCATCGACGTGGCCGCGGGTCAGAAGACGATCAAGGATCCGACGGGTCAGGTCGCCGTGCAGTCGCGCGCGATCGACATCGTGTCGGGCCCGGTGGTGACCCCTCCTCCGCCGGCGAACTTCAACATCCTCTCGGCGACCTTCGCCGACGTGAACTCGAGCGGCAAGGTGGACGCGGGTGACAAGATCACGCTCGCCCTCAGCGCCGACTGCAAGTTCGGCACGGGCACGAACGAGCCGAAGCCGGTGGACTTCGTCCTCCCGGTCACGGGCGACTCGTGGGGCGTCGGCGCCTACGTCACCTCCACGACCAAGGCGAGCGAGGTCGTGATCTTCTTCGGCGTCGGTGGCATGGTCACGCTCACTGGCACGTTCGACAAGGCGAAGGTCACGGCGGCGTCCCCCTCGGGCGTCGGCGCGGCGGCGACCCTCACCGCGGCGAAGCTCCAGTCGAAGTTCGGCGCCAAGGCGCTCACGCCCGATCCGGTCGACGTGGCGGG
The DNA here is from genome assembly GCA_964648345.1 of uncultured Planctomycetota bacterium. GTDB lineage: Bacteria > Planctomycetota > J058 > J058 > JACQDU01 > CAZYLP01. The sequence goes on along the minus strand of CAZYLP010000015.1, from coordinate 5,517 downwards.
CGTGCTCGCGACGGGCAGCGGCACCTACCTCACGTACGCGTCCTACAAGGACAACAACCTCAACGGCAAGCTGGACGCCGGCGACGTCGTCAATCTCGGCTTCAACAAAGACATCGACATGCACTTCGGCGGCACCCCCCAGTCGACGGACCTGCTGACGCCCGTCACGGGCGACAAGCTCGAGCCCCTGGCCGACTGGGACTACGCCTGGAACTGGAACGAAGTCGACATCACCCTCATGGGGCCCGGTTCGGTCCTCAACCCGAACGGCACCTACGACGCGACCAAGACGGCGGCCGGGAGCCCCTCGGGCGTCGGCCTCGCGGCGACGCTCCCGAAGGGCGCGATCGTCGATCTGATCACGCTCAAGGATGTCGACACGGGCCTCGTCGTCGATCTCGGCGGTACGCTCGTCCCGCCGAAGCCTCCGGTCGTCGTGAGCGCGTTCTGGGTCGACCGTGACCTCGACGGCAAGGCATCGATCAACGACTGGATCATCGTCGAGTTCAACGAGCCCGTCCGCGTGGACACGGCGAAGGTCAAGACGACCGACTTCGCCCTCCAGGTCTCGGCCGACAACTTCGGCACGGGCGCGAAGGTCCAGGGCGGTCCGAACCCGGCCGAGGTCACGATCGTCCTCGGCACGAACCCGGTCCTGACGCCGAAGGGCTCGTTCGACAAGTCGAAGCTCGGCTCGGGCTCGGCGTCTGGCATCGACGTGGCGGCCATGCCGACGGTCGGCGCCGTGACGAACGTCATGAACGCCGACATGATCGCGGCGACGACGGCGTGGGACGTGAGCGAGCCGCTCGGCGCTCTCGATGTCCTCGGGTCGAACGACACGCAGAACGACGCGACCCAGACGACGGCGGACTGGAACGTCGGCAGCTCGGCCAAGATCGTCGGCAACCGCAAGCTCGACGTGGGCGCGGGCACGACGGCGCTCAACCTGACGGCCGACACGACGATCGACACGATCACGGGCCGGATCGGCGGCGTCAAGTCGCCCGGCTTCAAGGGCGCGGGCGTCTTCGAGTTCGCGACGATCGACATCGGCCGGATCAACGTCACCGTCACCGGCACGGCGGGCCTCGTCCTCAAGTCCACGGGCGCGGCGAACGTCGCCGGCACGTTCGTCATGGACGGCAAGAAGGGCGGAGACAACCTCACCACCTACGGCGGCTTCCAGGGCATGGGTGGCAAGGGTGGCCCCGGCGGCTTCGACGGCGGTAACGGCGCGAAGGGCGGCGTGATCGACATCACGCCCGGCGCGACGGGCCTCGGTCCGTGCGGCGGCCTCGGCGGCGGGACGGACACCTACGGGAGCGGCGCCGGTGGCGCCGGCTTCGTGACGGCCGGCAAGAACGGTACTTCCGGTACCACGCTCAAGGCCGGTATCGGCGGTCCCATGGCGTCGGCGGCGCAGCTCAACCTCGTGCCGTGCGTCGGTGGCTCGGGTGGTGGTGGTGGCGGCGCCCTCCAGCGTCCGACGCCGACGACCGCGACGACGACCCCGCGCACGTCTCCCGGTGCCGGTGGTGGCGGCGGCGGCGGCGCGTTCCGTCTCGCCTCGGGCGCGAACATCAAGTTCGCGGGCACGGTCAGCGTCAACGGCGGCGACGGCGGCAGCGGCGGGAGCACCCTGACGGGTGCGGGCGGCGGCGGCGGCGCGGGCGGCTCGGTTCTGATCCAGTCGAGCGCGGACATCACCCTCGCCCCGAGCGCCAGCTTCTCGGCCAAGGGCGGTAAGGGTGGCAAGGGCACGGCGGGCGGCGACGGCTCGGACGGCGTCGTTCTCATCGAGCCGAACGGCAAGCTGACGAAGCTCGCTCCGCCGGTGACGGGCCTCGTCCGTCCGGCTCCGTCGGAGGGCACGGTCGCGGCCAGCATCCAGACGGGTGCGGGCACGGACGACCTGACCGTCGACCAGAACGGCATCCTCGACACCGACAAGGGCCTCCTCAACGGCGTCGCTCTCCCGCAGTTCAAGGGGAACGGCACGTTCGACGTGAAGAACTTGACGATCCGCTCGGGCGCGACGCTCGCGGTCGTCGGCACCTCCGCGCTCATGATCCGCGCGAGCGGCAACGTGGACGTGGCGGGCACGATCGACCTCAACGGCCAGAACGGCCAGGCGTCGGTCGGTCTGAACGGCGGCCTCGGTGGCAAGGGTCGCTCGGGTGGCAAGGACGGCGGCATGGGCGGGTCCCTCACGCTCACGGCGACGCAGACCGTCGCCAGCAACCTGCCTCCGGTCAGCGGCCAGGGCTCGGGTGCGGGTCTCGGCGCTACGAACGGTGAGGCGGCCGGTGGCGGTGGTGCGTCGTTCGGCACCTACGGCATGAACGGCCTCTCGAGCACGACCCTCGGCAAGCCGGGCGTGTCGGGCGCGGTCTACGGCACGGCCGACCTGGCGACGCTCGCGGGCGGCTCGGGCGGTGGCGGCGGCTCGGCGAACCTGAACACCGGCAAGTTCGAGGGCGGCGCCGGCGGCGGCGCGGGCGGCGGTGCGATCGCGATCATCGCGAAGGGCAACGTCGTCGTGTCCGGCACGATCTCGGCCAACGGCGGCGAAGCGGGCTCCTCGGTCCGCGGCGGCGACGGCGGCGCGGGTGCGGGCGGTGCGATCGCGATCCGCGCGCTCGGCTTCATCACGGTCCCGGGCACGCTCTCGGCGATCGGTGGCTCCGGCAAGATCAACGGTGGCGCGGGCGGCAACGGCCGTATCCGCCTCGAGGATCCGGTCGGCTCGTTCACGCAGGGCACGATCTACCCGGCGGTCACCAACGGCACGTTCAACACGTCGGTGGCCGTCTCGAAGTGGGTCCGCACGCAGGCGGGCACCACGCCGGCCACGTCGCCGCGCTTCATGGCCGTCCTCAACAAGGGCACGGTCGCGGGCGGGGCGGCCTACGCGGTCGAGGTCGAGGGTGCCAAGGACCTCGCGGGCGCGCCGAACCCCGACACGTCGACGGGCTTCCAGGCCGACGCTCGCGCGGTCAAGGGCGAGTGGGTCCGCTTCCGGGTGACGTTCAAGCTCGGGACGGGCACGGGTGCCGCGGCCTCGGTCGATCGCGTCTACGCGCCGTTCAAGTGAGCCGACGAGGTCCACAAGACCTCTGACTCTGACTCGCTTCGCACGAGGCCCCGGCGATCGCCGGGGCCTCGTCGTTTCCGGAGGAGAGTGCGCAGAGCGAAGCGGTTGAGCGAACGAGCGTGGAGGAGCGTTCCTCTCGTGTTCCTTCGCAGAGGCGCAGAGACGCAGAGACGCAGAGGTGTGGTCACGGCCTCTCCGCGCCTCTGCGTCTCTGCGCCTCGCGGCGAAGCTGCTCTGTGTCTCAGTGACCTCTCTGCCTCCGTGTCGAAGAGCGAGAGAGACGCTCATCCACGTTCGTTAGATCGTTGGAGCTGCGAGAGCGACGGAGGCAGGGCCGGATGAGGCGAGAAGCGACGTCGCAGTCGCTGCCCCAGGCCAGAGAGCGGCGTCGCCGACGCCGAGGAGCTCGGAGCCGAAGGAGGCGGCGCCTTCGAGGAGGACGGCGACCCACGGGCGACGGTCGCCGCCGACGGAGACGTGCGCGCCCGCGTCGAGGTCGAGGATCTCGTAGACGAACGGGCCCATGCCGGAGGAGACGATGGAACGGCGACGCACTCCCGGACCCGCCGCGACCACCGTCGGAGGGACCGGGCGCTTCGGGCTGAGAGGCTGAAGGTTGGCCACGGCGAGCGCTTTCTCGAGGTGGAGCTCGCGTGGACGGCCGTCGAGGCCGACGGCCCCCCAGTCGTAGAGGCGGTACGTCACGTCGGCCGTCTCCTGGACCTCCAGGAGGAGGAGCCCTCCGCGAGCGGCGTGGACGGTGCCGGGGGAGACCACATACGCATCGCCCGGGGCCGCGTCGAACGTGTTGAGGCGCTGATGGAGGAGCGCGCTCGCGACGAGGGTGCGGACCTCGGCGGGGCTGAGCTCCCGGTCGAAGCCGAGCGTCGCGCGGGCGCCGGGCGCGGTCCCGAGCACGGACCAGGCCTCGAACTTGCCCGAGTCGCCGTCGCCGTGGCGGCGGGCCTGCTCGGCGTCGGGGTGGACCTGGAGCGAGAGCGCGCCGCGCACCTCGAGGAGCTTCACCAGGAGAGGGAAACGGCCCGCGAGGAGCCGCGACTCGCCGAGGATCCGCGCCCCGTCGGCGCGCAGGAGGTCCTCGAGCGTCCCCCCGGCGCCGGGGCCCGACAGGATCCGGCTCGAGCGGCCGGGCACATCGGAGACGAGCCAGACCTCGCCGGTCGGAGGATCCTCGGGGACGGGGAAGCCCCACTCGCGGAGCTGCCGTCCGCCTCCCCACGGCTTGGCGAGGATTTGCGGGACGAATCGAATGGGTGCGGGGACGGCGGTCATGCCGCTCAGTGGCCGAGATCGGCGAGGAGGTCCTTGAGAAATGCGCCGAACTTGGCCTCGTTGCGCTGGTCGATCGCGACGAGCTCCTGGTGCGCCTTGAGGATCAGCTTCAGCCGCTCCTGAGGCGGGACGTCCTTCGTCTCGAGGGCGCGGAGCTCGAGCCCGGCGGGGAGCTTGGCCCGGTCGGCCGCGATCGGGAGGAACGCGTCGAGTCCGACCGATGAGAGCTGCTTCCGGCAGTGGTCATCGACGTTCACGAGGAGCACGCCCGGCTCGCCAGGGTCCGAGTCGGCGAGCGCTCGCTTCGGACGGTTGCCCTCGCGCGCGCTGGTCGCGATGTCGAGCATGGTCCCCATGAAGGTGCTGTCGATCCCGCGGCAGTGCTCGAGGTCGATGATGTAACGGCGGAACCCCTCCTCGATCATCTTCTCGGAGAAGGCCTTGAGGATGGGGGCGTTGCCCATGTTGCCGAGGCCACGGACGCGGACGTAGACCACGTCGCCGGCGCGGGCGACCTCGAACCCCGACGGCTGCTTGATTCCTCCGGACGGCCCCTTCACGCGATTCTCATGGCGCACGGAGATCATATCAGCGTGGAGCCTTCGAAGCGCGTCGCAGGCGCGTCGCCTTCCGGGTCCGTCGTGGCCGGGCACGGCGCGGGGCGCGCGCGGCCGCCGCGGCGAGCCGGAGGAGCTCGCGCGCCTGCTCGCGAGCGGTGTCGCTGACGGGCTCGCCCCGGATCATGAGCGCGAGCTCGTGCTCGCGGTCGTCTCGCGTGACGAGCGGCCGGACGGTCGTCCTACCCTCCGGGGTGCCACCGGCCCTCGAGACCGACTTCGACACCGTGAAGTGGTGCATCGCGTACGCGGCGACGCTCGGGAGGTGAGTGACCGCGATCACCTGCCGCCGCGCACTGATCGCGAGGAGCGTCTCGCCGATCGCCGCACCGAGCCGCCCGCCGACGTTCTGGTCCACCTCGTCGAAGACGAGGAGCGGGGTCTCGTCGACGTCCGCGAGCGCTCGCTTGATCGCGAGACACACGCGGGCGAGCTCGCCCCCCGACGCGACGGCCTGGAGCGGGAGGAGCGGCTGACCCGGAGTGCCGGCGAAGACGAGCTCGACCTCGT
>CAZYLP010000014.1:0-26296 GCA_964648345.1 uncultured Planctomycetota bacterium | reverse complement strand
CCGCTGGCGCACCCAGCCCCTCCCGAGCGACGCGGCGGCCGCCGAGCCCTCGGAGGACGGCGCCGATGACTGAGCCTGCGAAGGGCGACGAGACGAAGCCCGGCCTCGCGAAGCTCATCGTCGAGGTCGTCCTCCTCCTCGCCATCGTCGGAGTGGCCGGTCTCATCTGGGCCGTCTCGCCCGACAAGCGGCCGCCCGTCTCGACGTCGGGGATCGCCGACCTCGGCACCGAGGCCCTCGCGTCGCCGACCGGCCTCCGCTGGAAGGACTTCGCGCCCGGCTCGGGGCCCTCGCCGCGGGCGGGGCAGACGGTGATCGTCCACTACACCGGCCGCCTCACCGACGGCACCGTCTTCGACGCCTCGCGCGACCACGGCAACGTCTTCAAGTTCCGCCTCGGGCAGGGCGAGGTCATCAAGGGCTGGGACGAGGGCGTCGCGACCATGAAGGCGGGCGGCGTCCGGCGCCTCGTCGTGCCGCCCGACCTCGGCTACGGCTCGCGGGGCTCGGGGAAGATCCCTCCCGACTCGACGCTCGTCTTCGACATCGAGCTCCTGGGGTTCGAATGAGACGAGCGGTAGCGAGGCGCGGTGCGTGAGAGGCGACGCCCACTACGCGCTCATCGAGTCCTACTACGGCTCGCGGCGCGCGAAGCGGTCGGGCGTCCTCTACATGAAGCACATCGACGAAGGGCTCGCGATCCTCGATGCGATCGCCGCCGACCTCTCCGCGAAGCGAGCCTTCTGTCTCCATCCGATCGTGCAGTCGGACGAGGACCTCCGCCGCGCGCCCGACTCGATCCGCTCCATGAAGGACCTCGACCCCGTCGCGCTCCTCCTCGCGGTCGAGTACCGGAGCGTCGCCAACGAGTACCTCTCTCCACGCCGCATCCGTTCGATCGAGGAGATCCGGCTCAGCCCGCTCGAGGGCGTCCAGCAGATGCTCGTCGCCGACAAGGTACAGAACCGGAAGGACTTCGAGCGCCATCACCGCGGGACGCACCCGCGCTCGAGGGAGCTCGAGGAGTACTTCGCGAACTGGCTGCGGCGGCTCGGCGTGTCGGAGGAGCGGTACCGCGAGCTCGCGGTCCTCGTCAGCTAGTCTTCCCGCCGCCGAGACCCTGCATGTCCCAGAAGTCGCTCCCGCGGCGCTGGATCTTGCGCGACTTCGGGTCCTGCTTCTCCTGCGAGCCATCGCGCCCCGCCTCGGCGAGCCGCGAGGAGAAGGTGTCGATCCTGAGGCGGTTCTGCACCCACGTGCGGATCGTGCGCTCGGGCTCGTCCGGGCAATCGCGGAGGGTGCGCGCCTTCTCGAGCGTGATCTCCTGGACGCGGAGGAGCGCGCCGAGCTGCGCGCGGACCTCGCCGATCTTCCCGCGCTGCGCGGGCTCGACGTGCGTCGCCTTCGAGAGGAGCGCCCAGAGCTCGTCGAGGAGCTGCACGCGGTCGTTCGCCGAGGGCTTGTCGGCGGCGATCGAGCAGTCCGACCAGTCGATCGTGTCGAGCGCCGCGCGCGCCACCGGCCGGTGCGCGCCGTCGCGCTCGTCGCGCTTGGTGCGGGCGACGAGCTGGAGGTCGTGGTCGTCGGGCGGCTTCGCGAGGTGCCCGTAGGGGAGCCACCCCGTCGCGAGCTGGTAGAGGACGAGCCCGAACGCGTAGACGTCCATGGCGGGCCCGAAGCGCGACTTCTCGTTGCCGTTCGAGTCGAGGAAGCCCGGGAGGACCTCGGGCGGCGCGTAGGCCGCGGTCATCTTGGGCGCCTTGACGACGGGGAGACCGCGACCGAGCGCGTCGAGCTCCTTCGCCGTCCGCACGCCGCCCATGTCGATGAGCACGCCCTGCCAGCGGCCCTTCACGAGGCGGTCGAAGTAGACCTTGTCGGGGATCGACGCCTCGGGCCAGTGGATCGCGATCATGAGGTTCGCGACCTTCACGTCGCCGTGGACGAGCCCCTTCTCGTGGAGCCGCTCGATCCCGCGCGCGAGGTCGTAGGCGAGCTCGAGGCCGATCGAGAGCGGCGGCGCCGCGTAGCGCGGCCGCGTCGACGTGATCCCGGGCGCCCTCGCGCGCGCTTGCGCCTCGCGGCCCGCGAGCCGCGCGCGGACGTCCTCGCGCCCGAGGACGCGGAGCGGGTTGTCGAACGCGCGCTCGAGGAAGACGAGCGTGTGCCCGCGCGGGTCCTTCTGCGTCGCGAGGAGCTGGATCACGTTCGCGTGCGGCGCCACCTCGGCGAGGTAGCGCGCCTCGCGCTCGAGCGACAGGTCCCTCGTCCCGACGTGGAGCGGTCCCTTCACGACGGCGACCTGACCGTCGTCCGCGATCGCCTCGTAGACGATCCCCTCGCCGCCCGCGCCGAGCTTGCGCGAGACCTCGAAGTAGACCGAGCGCCCGTCGAGGGCCCGTGCGCTCAGCACGTCCCCCGGGTTGAGCTCGAGCGGTCTCGTCACCGCGGTGCTCCCTCCGGTCGCCCTGTCACGGGCGGCACCTACCGGTACCAGGCCAGGTCGACGAAGCGGACCGCGAAGAACTGCGCGACGCCGAGGAGGAGCCCGAGCACCGCCGGTACGACCGGCGAGGCGGGCTTGGCGCCGGCCTCGAAGGCGGCGGCCGTCTCGCCGCGCCCGATGAGGACGAACGGGATCGACCCGACGAGCGGAGCGAGCATGACGAACTTCCACGCCCAGTGGTTCGCGAGGTCGTCGTGCCAGCGCCCGAAGGCCACGAGGATCCCGCCGATCACGATCGCGTAGAGCGCGATGCCGACGACCTGCGTCCGCCGCCCCCGCTCGGGGAAGCCGAGAGCGATGAGGTTCTGCCCGGCGAGGAAGGCCGGGATGTAGAAGCCGAAGACCCCGAGCGCGAACACCGACCAGAGCGGGTAGAGCGCCACGCCGCGCGCCGCGTGACCGGCGCGCCGCATGCGGATCCGCTCGAGCGAGGCCTGCACCTCGGGGAGGCGGTCGGAGACCTGCCCCGGCGCCCCGTCGGCCGGCGGCACCTCGCCCGTCGCGCGCGAGCGGAGGACGACCTGGCTCTTCCGGCACGAGGAGCACTCGACGGTGTCGCCGATCCGGCGGCCCGAGATGTCGAACGAGGCGCCGCAGGCGCACTTGAGGGTGGGTGCGGCGAGTGCCTTGGCCATGGCTTCCTTGACCCGAAGAGTTTATCACGGGCCCCGCTTGGAGCTCCGGATCCTCGACCTGAACGTGTGGCACGGGCTCTACGCTCGCTCGTGGCACCGTGCCCTGGCCCTCGAGACCGACGAGGCGCGCGCGCGCCGGACCCAGGCGATCATCGAGGGGATCCGCGCCCTCGACGTGCACGTCGTCGCGCTCCAGGAGTGCTACCCGCAGCCCGCCTTCGGGGAGCGCATCGCGCAGGCCCTCGGCCTCGAGCACGTGAGCCAGGTGAGCAACGCCGGCGTCCGGATCTTCGGCGCGGGTTACCCGTTCGGGATCGACACCGGCGAGGGCTCGACGATCCTCGCTCGCCCCGGCCTCGGCCTCCGCTCGCTCGGGCGGATCGCGCTCTCCGGCTACGGCTACACCGGGCGCCGCGTCTCCTTCCAGTGGATCGACAAGCGCATGGCCCTCGCGTGCGCGATCGAGGTCGACGGGAAGCCGCTCCACGTCGTCACCTTCCACGTCCGCTACGACTGGGCCACGTTCGACATGTTCGAGAAGGCGTGGGCCGCGCTCGTCTCCCGGGGCGTCGCCGAGGGCGCCGTCCCCGAGAAGCTCGTGAACGCGGTCCGCGCGAACATGGTTCGCCGCGACGGCGAGATCGAGGTCCTCGCCTCGTGGATCGAGAAGCTCCAGCAAGGAGCCCCCGTCGTCCTCGTCGGCGACCTCAACATCGACGACGATGCGCCCCAGCTCCGCGCCTTCGCGGAGCGGTTGAAGGTCACGAGCACGCTCCAGCTCGTGAAGGACGAGCGCCCGACGTGGGACCCGCACAACAACTCCAACATCGCGCCGAGCGCGTCCTTCGAGTACCCGGACGGCACGCGGAAGAGTCTCCCCGACCTGATCGGCGCGTACCACGACCAGCTCCTCCAGAGGCCCGACCACGCGTTCGTGTCCAACAGCTTGGCTCCCAAGGTCCTGCACGCTCAGGTCGTGCTCGACCGGTCGATCGGCGGTGTCCTCGGATCGGACCACTACGGGATCCTGACCACCCTCCAGGTCTGACCTGAACTCGCAACGCCCCCGTTCGTCCAGAATGGGGCTTCAGGCCGTCCTGTCACGGGTTAGGATCGGCCGGCTCAGGTGCAGAACGCGATGAAGTCGTCCCGTCTCCTCATGGTCTTCCTCCTCGTCGCCGGGTGCTCGTCGTCGGGCGACAAGAAGCCTCCGGGCACGGACTACGCCGGCACCGCTCCGCCGCCGCCCAGTCAGAAGGCCGCCGCCGAGAAGAAGGCGCAGGACGAAGAGGAGAACGACCCGCTCTTCAAGGCCAACCGGCTCTACGCGAACGGCGAGCTCGACGCGGCCCTGAAGGAGGTCCGCGACGAGCTCGGACGGAACCCCGACAACGCGCGGGCGCGCTACTTCTACGCCGTCTTCCTGATCGACAAGGGCGAGCTCCGCGGGGCCGCGACCGAGCTCCAGAACACCCTCGGTCTCAACCCGCAGGACGTCCCGGTCGTCATCGCCTGGACGCGCCTCGGCGAGATCCGCGAGCGCCTCGGCGAGCACCCGGCCGCGCTCGACGCCTACCTCAAGGCGATCGAGGCGGAGCGCGACATCGAGGCCAAGCTCGCCGCCAACAAGTCGAAGGGCGCGGCGCCCCCCGCGGAGTACGCGGGCGTCCCGCACGGCTCGCCCGAGCCCTGGCGGAACGTCGCGCGGATCAGCCTCTACCGCGGCGACCTCGAGCGCGCCGTCCAGGCGATCGACCAGGCCCGCCTCCGCGCGCCGCGCGACCCCTTCACCGAGAGCCTCGCCGTCCGCGCCTACCAGCGTCTCGGCGACGACGCGCACGCGATCGAGTGCGCCCGCCGCTTCCTCGAGATCGCGGGCGACGAGCCCGTCTTCGCGGCGCGCGTCCGCGAGCTCCGCGAGCTCGTCCGCGGCACGGCTCCGCCGCTCGGGGCCACCGAGCGCCGGCTCCTCGTCGACTACGTGCGGAACGCCGTGCGCCCCCGTCTCCAGGGCACCGCGCGCGACGAGGACTTCTTCGCCCAGAGCCCGAACCCGCGGCTCCTCCGCGCCGACGACCGCGCGATCTTCGTGACGATGATCCCCGCCGACGGCTCGGCGCGGCTCCGCGGCCGCGGTCGCGGCAAGTCGCTCGCGGGCGCGATCGCGGGCGCCGTCGCCGCGCTCAAGGATCACCCGAAGTACAACCCGACGATCCTAAGGAACTCGGCCGTGCGGATCGACGTCGAGAAGGGCGAGCTCGAGCCGATCGAGCTCTCCCCGGCCGAGCTCGTCCAGCCCGACGAGCCCGTCGTCCTCTCCCTCACCGCGCGCCCCGAGGTCGAGCCCGGCCTCCACGGCGTCGCGCTCCGCGTCGACGACCGCGAGATCTTCTGCCTCCCCGGCGACGCCGTCACCGAGGACCTCCCCGACGTGAAGGCCATGCTCGAGTACGCCTCGCGCGCCGCGGGCCTCTCCGAGCACGCGTGGGAGAACGCCTCCGCGCGCGTCCTCCGCTTCAAGACCGAGAGCTTCTGCTCGCCCGCCGCGGGCGCCGCACCCGTCGAGCTGGTCCGCGGCGAGCCCGTCCCCTACCCGGAGGCTCACCCCGAGGTCCTCCTCGACGCCGCCCAGGCGGGCGCCTCGTGGCTCGCCCAGGTCCTGATCATCGAGGAGCGCCCCGCCTCCGAGCTCGGCAAGGCCCCTGGCTCCCAGCGCTGGCTCAGGGAGACCATGCCGAACGGCGAGGTCGCGATCGTCCAGACGCTCACCTTCGCGCGCTTCCACTACAACTACCGCGCGCGCGCCGACCAGTTCGACGACACGGGCTACAACGAGGTCCGCCACGCGGGCTCCGCGATCGCCCTCATCGACGCGTACGCCCGCACCGGCCGCCCCGAGTTCCGCGACGCCGCCGAGCGCGCCGCGCGCTGGCTCGAGGACCGCGCCCAGCAGGAGGACGGCGGCCGCATCGTGATCGTCGTCAACAAGAACGCGAAGCTCGGCACGCAGGCCCTCGCGCTCGTCCTCGAGGACGCCCTCGCCGTCGCCGCGGGCCAGGACGACCCCGCGCGCGCCGCCTTCCGCGACGGTCTCGCCCGCACGATCGTCGCCGTCATGCGGGACGACGGGACGTTCGCATCGAGCGTCCCGGCGAAGGGCTCGATCCCTCCGCGCGACAACGACACCCAGTTCGCCCCCAGCGAGGCCGTGCTCGCCCTCGTCCGCCACTTCAGGGCGACGGGCGACCAGCGGTGGCTCGACGCCGCCAAGAAGGCGTGCGACGGCCGTATCGCCGAGGTCCGTCAGAGGGCCCGCGACGGAGCCCCGCTCCTCGACGCCTGGCTCTCCCGCGCGATCGCCGAGCTCGACGAGGTCGACGGTATCGACCAGGACCCGAAGCAGGCCGACCGCCGCGCCTTCGCGCTCGAGGTCGGCAAGGCCATGCTCGCGCACCAGGCGGGCCCCGACCGTGGCGACGCGATGGGCGGCCTCTCCCCTCCCGGACAGACCTTCCCGAGCGGCATGCCCACGGCGAGCCTCGGCGAAGGGCTCGCCTCGATCGCCGGCATGGCCCGCCGTCGAGCTCTCCCTCAGGCTCGCGAGCTCCGCGACGCCACCCGCCACGCGGCCGCCTTCGCGCTCCGCCACCAGTACACTCCCCGCAACACCTGGTATCTCCCGAACCCCGAGCGCTCGCGCGGCGCGTTCCGCTCCGTGCTCACGAGCTCGAAGGTGCGGATCGACGGGGTTCAGCACAACGTGGGCTTCCTCCTCCAGGTGGAGAAGCTCCTCCGCGACTGACCGACCACATCGCGATCGGCTCCCTCGCGGGCCGGTCGCCGCGGATCTCCGGGTACGGGTATGGTCCGGTGCGCGCGAACCGGCCGATCACCGCGAGGCCTCGCTGCAGCAACGCGAGGCCGCGGTGATTCAGGCGGAACTCCGTCTGCTTCACGTAGGCCGCGAGGTGCTTGTCGCTCAGCGACCCGGTGCACGTCGAGAACAACAGGTCGCGCGCTCTCAGGCGCACGTGCTGGACCGACGAGCTCCAGTCGCGCCGATCGAGCCGCTCGCAACACTCTCCGAGTCCGCCCGGCCGCGACGCCTCCCATTCGTAGGCGCCGTGAAAAACGTGCCACTTCGCCCGCACTCGTTCGAGGACGTGCTCGCTCAGGTCCCCCTGCCACGGCAGCGGCCGGAACGGCGGTGCAGCTTCGGGCCACTTCGTCTCCAGTTCCATCAGCCGGCGAAGCTTGTGCGCCCACATCCACGCGACCTTGTAGGTCAACCGCAGGGTCTGCTGGAGCACGCGTGCACTCACTCCATGCTGGGTCATGAGGAAGGCCGCACGAAACCAGAGCACGAGTGGTTTCCGCGTCCGCTCGAGGATCGTCCCCGCCGTGAGCGAAGTCCTCCGGCGGCAGGTGCTGCACTTGAGGCGACGATGGTCGAGCCACCGTGCCCACGACCCGCCGCAGTTCCGACACGAGAAGCCCTGGGTCCCAGCAGAGACGTCTCAAGAAACTCGCGCGGGTCGATCAGATCTACCGTCACCCGATCGAGATGCGTTACGTGCAGCTTGCCGCCCGGCCTCAGGAGCTGTCGCGTGAAGTGGAGGCGGAGGCTGTCCGGCCGCACGATCGAGTCGAGGATCTCCCTCACGTCCTTCCGCGGAGTCTTGTCGACCGGCCCCATGAGCACGCTGAGCCTTCCCATGGCGCGCTCGACGGCGGCCTCTGGATCGACGCGCACCCGCGGCTTCTTCGCCTCGGCGAGTTGCCTGTCGAGCGCTGCCTTCTCCGCGGCGAGCTGCTTGAGCTGCCGGTCGAGGAGCTTCGCGCTTTCAGGCGACAGGTCGCGCGCGATCGCGTCGACCTTGGCCTCGATCTCGCGGACCCGCTCGCGCGCCGCCTTGCCGTCGAATGCCGGTCCCGCCTCGGCCGACATGCGCCCCTCGAGCAGCGACCTCACCTTGGCGCGGAGGCGGTCGCCGAGGTTGGTCGTCCCGAGGAGTTCCCCGAGATCCTCCGCGTGGGCTCGCCAGAGGACCTGGGCGACCTCCCTCTCCCGGATCGAGTAGCGCTGGCAGACCTTCGTTCCGTAGTGGGTGTAGCCCTGGCACGTCATGATCTGATCGCGGCCCTGGAAGCTCATGGCGAATGAGCAGTGGTCGCACCGCAATACCGGCACGATACGAGGCGACCGGAGCGTCCACTGGTTCGCGCGCTTCTTCCCGCCCTTCTCCGCAGAACGACTCGCGAGCTCTGCCTGGAGCGCCTCCCACCGCTCAGGCGAGATCAGCCCTTCGTGTGTGTCCTTCTTGATCCGCCACTCGTCCCTCGGGCGCCGGTAGCGCTTCTTCGGCGCGGCGGGCGCGACCTGGCCGTCCTTGCCGAGCGTCCGGTAGGCGCCGGCGGAACTCCGGAAGAAGGACGAATGCCCCGCGTAGACGGGGTTCTCGAGGACCTCCCGAACGACCTTCGCCTCCCAGAGCATACCCGTGGGCGAGGGCACGCCCTCCTCGTTGAGCCTCTCGGCGATCGTCCGGTGGCCGAGCTTGCCGTCGGCAGTCTCGCCGAGGGCCCACGCGACCATGCGGCGGTAGACCTCGGGCTCGCGCTCGGACCCCGGGACCTGATCGCTCGGGATGCGCACGGACGTCTGGTACTGCGTCGTCCGGAACCGCTTGCTGCGCGGGACGATCTCGATGGCGCCCGTCTCGAGGTTCGTCAGCTTGATCGCGTAGCCGTAGGGGGGAACGCCGGTGGCGAGCCCGCGCTCGGCGTGTCGGTCTCGGGCACGCTCGACGGCGGTCCGGGCCTTGTCGAGGATCTCCTGCGACGCCTGCTTGTCCTCGAGGAAGTCCTGGATCTCCGAGAACTCGTTGCCCTGGTCTGGGCGAGAGAGGTTTCGGACCGAGACGCCATGGGCCTCGAGGGCGTCTCTGTAGGCGGCCTTCTGCTTCGCGGGCATGCGGCCGAGGCGTGAGGAGTCGAGGTGCCAGAGTTCGGAGAATGCGCCCGAGCTGGCATCGTGCACTACGGGCTGAAGGTAGCCACCGCGCCACAGCAGTCCCCCCGAGATCGTCTCGAAGGCATGCACCAGGACGAGGCGGCGGTTTCCGAGCCGCTTCATCACGGTCGTGAACTGGAGGAGCTGGCTCCGAAGAGATCCCTCCTGACGTCTCCGATCCGTTGAACGTCGGATCTGGAGAGACACTGGGATCGAGCCGGAACTTGGTGAAGTCAACGCCCGCAGGTCCTCCTCGAACTCTAGGGGGGCTTGGTCCTCCCTCTCGACGAACCGAAGCAGCGTGTCGAAGCTGGACTCCGTCGTCACGTCGAAGCGGACGTGCTTGCGTCTTGTCGACTCGCGCATGCTCGACTAACCCCCTTGAGAGGCCTCTGGATCAACGAGAGCTCGGGCGAGCGCCTCGAGCCAGCGATCGACTTCGGCCGCCGTCGCGGGAGCCCGCGTGGCGTCTAGTCGTGCGCGTGGTGGCGCGTCCGTTGGCGGGTCCGTCCCGCCTCCAGGACCGTGGTTGGTCGCCTGCGCGGCCAGTTCACGCCTCCGCGGCACCATACGGGTCTTGCTCGACCGCGGACGCGGCCGAGGCGGCGCGCTGGCAGGACTCACGTCGGCGCCGACGCGGAACAGCGGGAAGGCGAAGTCGACGAAGATCACGCCCTCTCGAAAGGCGGGAATATCGTAGATCTGGTGCCGGGGCAACGGAGCCGGACGCGGCGTGCCGGCGGCGCTCGAAAACAACGTGCGCAGGTCCGGTAGCCCGAAGATGTCCCCAGCGTCGACAGCGTCCGGCGGTATTCGGGCGAAGCTATGAGCCCGCCTGGGTCGATTCGCGCCGCTCACGACGAGCCCCTTCTTCTTCGCCCCTTTGCGGCTCGCTTCCCCGCGTCGCGCAGCAACTCGGAGAGGTCTGCCAGTCGCGGCTCCTGAAGGAGTCTCGCGATCTCCACTGCCAGTCGCGCCTCGGGCGTCTTTCGGCCACTGGAGTGTGCCTGGAGTCCTGCCTCGATCACGTCCCCAAGGACGTCGGAGAAGGGCCGGCGCTCGGCGGCAGAGAGGCGTGAGATCGCGGCATGGTGCGCGATCCTTAGCCGCACGGGCGCTGATCGCGTCGGCTTCCTGGTCATCGTCGCCGTCAACCTCGTGGTCTACCATACCGTAACCACGAGAGTGGCGCCAGGGAGAGCTCAGGCTGTGCAGCGCGCGTGTCGTCCTTCATGGCTTCGCCTCGGCCTTCTCCCCGGCGCCGTGGACGACGCTCGTGGGTTGGGTGTGGCTATGGCCTACCTTTTGTCCCGGAGGGAACGAAGCTCCTGCGGGCGAGCAGGAGCGGTGCGGGCCCGAAAGACGGGATCGTCGTAGTTTCCTTGACGACACCCCCCTTCACCCCTCCTCACCCCCACGTCACCCCCACGCGTTGGGAGCCACAGATTGCGCCGTTCGCGAGCGAGAGCCCCCTGGGTGCGAACTTCAGTGGCTGCACCATTGAGTCACCCCTCGTCCATGAGCGACCCTCGTTCCCAAGCAGGAGGTAAATGTGAGCTCGAAGAAAGAACCGCGCAGCGGATCGCCGCGAGCGGCCGAAACGAGAACTGGGAAAGCGAGCGCGGGGCGCCGCGCTCGTCCCGCTGTGGCGTGCTCGGGAACCTACAACGTGTTCGTTGAAGCCGCTCTGAGCACGGCCAACCTCACCGGGTGCGACAGCCCCTTCTGTTTGCCGCTTATGGCCGAGGGCGAGGACCACCTCGACGCGGGATTCCTGCCGCCGCCGATTCTCCGCGCTGCTGCGAACGCATTCCGCTTGGCTTTCACAAGCCTGCAACGGGACGACCGCGAGGCGCTCGAGGAGGCTTACAGCGCCGTCAAGGACCCGCTCTACCTCCGCCGACGACTTGCGCGCCTCTTGCTACGGCGAGTGCGTGATGTCCGGGTTCCCATGCAGCAGCGCGAGGCCGGAGTCGCCGCGCTAGCAGCCCTCTCCTGCGCCTGCGACGACACCGGGGCGGAGGAGCTGTCGGACCTGGACCTGGACTCGCTCCGCGCGGAGGGGTTCGACTCAGACCTCTTGACCATGGCCGAAGCCGCCTGCTCCGACGAGGACCATCCCGTCTACGCCGCGCCGTACAAGGACAAGGACGGGTTCGCTCGCTTGCTGGAGTCCTCCCTCGAGAGGACGAGGAGGCGTGATGCGACCGAGGTCTCGCTGGGTGCCGCGGACGCGATCCTGGATCTCAAGGCCAAGGTGTTGTTCGTGCGCGGAGTCGCCAAGCCGATCACGCTCGACGGCTCCCGCGGTCGGATCGACGACCTCCGGATCCTCATGGAGAAGCGACAGGGCGAACCGGAATCGGGCTGGGTCGCCGTTCTGGACCGGAAGACCCGCTCCCGTCCGTCCATCTCGAGAGCAGGGCTATGGAAGACCAAGAAGTGGCTGGACGCACTCATTGAAGGCGGGAACCTCTCCACCCGGCTGGTAAGCGCTCAACAGAACAAACGCGTCCGCTTCAACGTCTCGGCGATCGTGCGCGGCGGATGAACGGGAGCTTGCGCCTTCATCCGGGCGAGAGTCTACTTGGTCCGGAGCTCGGGCGCGTGTTCGACTTCCAGCGCTTCATCGTCCAGCACGGCGTCCTCGCGTTCGTAGGCGCGCTGCTCGCGGGCTCCCTCTGCGTCACCGTCGTCATCGCCGGCCCCTGGCTCGCCGCCCTCTTCCTCTTCTGGTCGGGGGCCAGGCGCGCCGCTGGACGCGGGGACCTCGTCCGATCGGAGCGCTATCTCCACCGCGCCATGGTCGTCGCGCGGTTCCTCGACTTCGGAGCCGAGAAGGCCATGACGGGTGAGGCCGCGTTCCGCCTCGCCTGCAACATGCTCGCGCAGAAGCGGCCCGCGGATGCGGCGCGGTTCGGGCGCCGAGCCTTCGCGTGCTTCAAGTTCGGCTCCAGGCAGAAGGCGCCGATCGCTCATGCAACCCTCCTCCTCGCGCACATCGACGTGGTTGGTGGCGACTGCGAGGACGGCGAGGCCCTCGAGAGCGGACTGACCCTCTGGCGGGAGTGCGGCGCGAAGCCGCACTTTCTGGTTCCGGTCGCACTCGTGTCCCTGGCACGACAGGCGCACCGCGGGGGCCGTTTCGACGAAGCGCTCGGCTTCCTCGAAGAGGCTGTCGAGATCGGCGAAAGGACCGGAGACAGGGGCATGCACGCCGTCGACCCTCTGATCGTTCGAGCGAGAGTGCTCGGGATCCTCGGCCGGCGCGACGAGGCGGAGCGCGACCTCCGCCAAGCTCTCGGCATCGTCGAACGGGCCCTCGGCCGGGAGCACCGTGTGAGTGCGGTCGTGCTGCGGCAGCTCGCCGCGATTCTCCACGAGAAGGGCCAGACGAGCGCCTCGGATCAACTCCTAGCGCGTGCCGTCGCGATCGAGTCTGGCAGTCCCAGCGGCCCGTGACGGGCCAAAGCCGCCCGAGGAGTGGTTGTCGATCGGCGCGTCTTCCCCATGAAGGGCGCCACCGTGAGCACCGGGCGGTCGTTCGCGATCACGAGCGGCTCGGACGTCTCGCCGTCCACGACGTTCGCGCTGGTCCAACCTGGGAGGTAGGTCGAACTCGCGTTACTGGACCTGGAGGTTCCGAATCTGAGCGTGCTCACAGTCAGTTACCCCCCGGTCTCGCCGGGTCACCGGAAAAGTTCCGGGCTCGCTCTCACGACCTTGTCCGGATGCACGGCCTCGCCGTACTCGAGGATCCCGTTGTCCGCAGTCACGAACATCTCCGCCCCATGCTCGGCCTTCGCGACCGCGTAGAGGTGCACCTCGAGCGCGTCCTCGAGCGACAGGCCGGGCAGGCGCCCCTCGTGGGCGCAGACGCGGAAGGACTCCTCCGTGGGCGCGAGGAAGTTCCAGAGTCCGCCTGAACCGAAGAAGAGCTTCCCCGCGTAGTTGCGGGCCGCCTTCTCGGCGTCGGCGGGCTGGAGCCCTCCGCCTCCCTCGGCAACCGGCCTCGCGAGCCGGTGCCCGACGTGCGAGTAGATGGCCCGCACGCAGTCGAGGCTCACGGTCGCCCGGACTCTGCCCCGGAGGACAGCGCGGACGAGGGCCACGGACGCGTGATCGGGGTTCACGGCAAACAGCTCATGCATCGCGAAGCGGATCGCGACGTTCTTGTCCAGGTAGTAGTGCGGGAGCTGCGCCAGGTGGGCGAGTTCCTCAACGCCGAGCCCGAGCTCGTCGAGGCGCCCGCGCGCGTCGACGAGCCGGTAGTGCCGGCGGCAGATCCCCCTCGCATGCGGGGTCTCGCGGCAGGGCACCTCGTCCTCGACGACGACGCACACGCCGCGAAGTGGCCTGTCCTTCCTCGAGAAGGACGGCTCGGGCCGCTCGACGAGCGGGAGCGCGAGCGCCTCGTAGTCGCCGTACTTCTTCACCAGGTGGTAGCAGGCGTGGCAGATCCCGCGGTGCTGGGGAGCGTTCGTGCACGAGACCCCGTTGACCACGAGTAGGCAGAAGCCCTCGACGATCGCGTGGGGCGGCTTACGCTCGAGGGAGTAGTTCGTGCCCACGAATCGGTCCGTGAGCTTCCGGAGGAGCCCCTTCCCGAGCGCGGTCCGGTGGAGGTCGCAGACGCGGCGGGCGTGTGTCGTCGGGATCGTGCACCCGACGTCGTCCTCGATCACGACGCAGACACCGTCCCTGAGGTCGGCCTTGATCCGGTAGACGGTCTTCTTGCGGATCGGGTCGGCGATCTGGCGGAAGAGCGCCGGCGTCTTCTCGAGCCGGTGCCGGTGCTTCTGGCAGAGCCCGCGGCTCACGCTCTCGTTCTCGCAGGGAACGAACCTCCCGCGCGCTTCGCCAGGGACGGGGCGGCACTCGCGGACGACGCACCGTCCCGGCTCGGGGTCCTTCCGCCGCGAGTAAACGGTCTGGCTGCTCTTCCGCGTGAAGCTGGAGATCGGGAGGTCAGGGCGCTTGTGCAAGACCGAGCGGTGCGTGGCGCAGATCCCCGAGGGACGAGCCTGGCGGACGCACGAGCGGCCGTCCTGGACGACCCAGCAGATCCCCTCGGGCGCGTTCGGGTCGACGGAGAAGACGCTCTTCCGGGACTGCTCGCTCGGAGCCGCGAAGGTCTCGAGCTTGCGGACGGCCTTGAGGTAGAGGCGGTGGACGTCGCAGAGGCCGCGGAACCGGACGGGGCGGGCGCACGCGACTCCGTTATCGACGAGCGGGCAGACGCCGTCCGCCGGGTCGGGCTTCCGCGAGATCACGCGCTCCCGTTCCGCCGACGGCTTCGCGCTCGGGGCGGCGAGCTCGCCGAGCCTCCCAGTCCGCACGGCGTAGGTGTAGTGAGTGGGGCAGAGCCCGCGCGTCCGCGCCGGCTTCGGGCACGGCGCGCCGTCGATGACGAGCGAGCAGGCGCCGGGCGCCGGCGAGCTTGCCTTCTTGAGCGTCCTAGCGAGGGCTTTCCTCGGCACACACCCCGTCCGTCGCGGGACGTTACCGTCCTCGACGGGCGCAGGGCAAGCGCGGGGTGTGTGTGGTGCGGCGGGCACCAGGGAGAAGCCGGGCGATGACCCGGACGTCTCGCTTCCGGATCATTGGCGTTCTCCCTGAGTCGAGGATGGCAGAGGATCGGTGGGATCGCCCGAGGGCGGCGTGGGAGCGGGCGCTCGAGTTGCCTTGGCGGGCGGAACAGGAGTAGTGGGCGCGTCGAGCCAGATATGGATCACGCTGTCCAACACCGCGACGATGTCGAACAGCGTCGGCAGAGATCGCTGGACGAAGTACTTCAGGGCCGCCCGCCCTCCGTCCGTGAGCGATTGCATGAACTGACGCTTCCCGGGGTCCGTGTGGACGTACTTCCCGTAGAGCAGGTAGTCGAGTGAGTCCTTGACCGTGATCGGGTCGCTGTCGCCAACCCGGAACTTGAACGGGAAACTCTTCATGACCAGCTTCCAACTCTCGCGAGCATGCGCGATCCACGGGCGGAGGTCGTCGCGGTCGAGCCTCCGGTAGAGGATGTTGCAGATGCTGTAGAAGTGAGCTGGATCCTCATTGAGCGTGAACTGACGCAACGTCGTCAAGTACGCCTTGAAGTGGTCTTCGTCGTACCCCTCGAAAGGAGTCGCGGCTGAGGCGGCTCGCCCGAGGGCGAACGTTACTCGAAGGGTAATGGGCCCCGACCTTGCCAGGCCGGAGTCGCGAAGATCTTGCACGCGCTCTTGGAAGATCCTGAGGCGTTCGATCTCTGGCGCCGTGATGGGGTCGCTCATCCAGACGTGGCTCCGCTCACGAAGGATACGCATGAACGCCGACCTCGTGTCATCGCCCTACGCCCGCGTGCTGCACGGCTCGCTGACGGCGAATCGCGTCGAGCGATGTCGGAATGAACGCCCCATTCGGCACTGCTATGCTGCGCGTCTGTTAGACCCACGCGAGGAGCAAGCATGCGCGCCTCCACCAGGCCGTCCTCGTCGCTCGTTTCCGTCTTCGCCCTCTGCCTCGCGACGCTCGGCGGGGCCGTTGCCGCCCGAGCCGACGAGGAGTCCGCCGAGCAGCTCGAGCGTGTCGGCGTGGATGCCTTCACGCGCCACGACTACGACACGGCCGTCGAGAAGCTCGGTCAAGCGAAGAAGGCCGGCGGCTCTGTTGACGCCGAGCTCGCCGAAGCCAGGTTTTTCCAGGCCATGTGGAACGGTCTCCAGGCGGAGGCCAACGGCTTCAAGCCGAAGGCGACCCAGTTCTACGAGGCGGCCGCCGAGGCAAACCCCGGCAAGCCGGGCCCGAAGGTCGCGCTGAAGCGCGTGAAAGACGGCGCCGCCGAGGCGGAGGACAGCCAGCTCGCGACGATCGACAACACGGACGAGCGCGCTCTCGACTTCCGCCAGCGGATCGTCACGAAGCTGCTCAAGGTGATCGGGAACCGCGACGTCGACGTCAGGGTGCAGAGCGGCGCCGACTACAGCCTCGGGACCGGCATGGACGGGCTCAGTGGGGCAGCACGCCAGAAGATCCTGAGCGGAACCGCCGAGGAGACACCCCTCCTCATGGAGCGTCTCGTCGCCACCGAGTCAGATTCCGCCGCGACGAGCCATGTCGAGGTCGATCAGAGTGTCGATGCATCCATGAAGGTCGAGTACGGGAAGTTCGGTTACGGGGCACACGCGAGCGGCGCGCTCCGGCTCGAGAGCTCGGGGCAGGCGACGACGAACACGAACCTCTACTGCTTCAAGCTCTGGTACGAGGTCGTCACCAAGAAGCGCGTGCTCAGAAGCCCCCAGATCTCGCTCGACAGCCCTGTCCTCCTCGGCGACTGGCTCGACAACTATGGGACCCATTACGTGTCCGAAGTGCTCGAGGGCGGTTGGGTCCAGATCCTCCTGACGAAGGAGTGCCAGAGCGCTGAGGAGAAGGCCAAGATCGCCCAGCAGATCCAGGGCGCTATCGGCGGGAACACGATGGTCGTCTCGGGCGAAGTCGCGGGGCAAAAGAGCAAGATGGAAGCCCTCGAAGCCGCTCGCGTCGAAGCGGGACTATCCCTTCGCGCGGAATCCGCCGGCGCGGGCGGGACGTTCAGCGCGAACAGCATAGCTTCGTTCCTCGCGAAGCAAGCCGACTTCAAGAAGGAGGTCGTCGAGTCGAAGGCGCCGACGATCGTACGAGTCAAGGGCCGGAGCTACGCCGCGCCCGAGGTCAAGGGGTTTCCATTCACCAAGGATCGGTTCAGCACCCTGGTGAAGCGTCTGCAAGCTCGTGCACTGAGCGAAGGACTCATGGGCCTCGTGCGGGCAAGCGGCCGGAGCAAGTTGCTGGCGCAGGGGATCGACGCTGGGGGTGACGGAGTACGCTGGGACCCGCGGAAGAAGCGCGCTCGCAAGGCCGGCGAGCGGTATGCGCGCGAGGACAGCCAGGTCTTCGAGATGAGTTTCAAGGCACCTGGTCAGGAGCCCACGGTCCTGAAGCCGAGCAACAAGTATCGGTCAGTCCACCGCGTCCTTGAGGCGTCCGGGGCAGACAAGTGGAAGGAGAGCGTCTTCGTCGAGACGTGGGAACAGGTCGACCACAAGGGGATCTCGGACACGTCGCTCAAGGGCCACACGGTCGTCGTCGAGTGCCACGAGGGACGACGGAGCTTCAAGCTCGACGACGACAGCTCCGTCACGAGCGCCGGCGTCGAGTGGGTGAAGAAGGAACTCGCTGGCTCCGACCCGTCGAGCAACCCGCTCTACCCGAACATTCCGGTTGGTGCCAAGTCGAGCTGGATCTGCGACGTTCACGAGGTCATCCGCTCAATGGCGGCGACCTTCGAGTGCGACGAGTCCGAGTCGAGCGCCAAGGGCAAGATGACGAGCGTCAAGACCGAGAACGGAGCGCCTCTCGGTCATATCGAAGTCGAGGTCGACCTCAAGGTGAAAGGACTCTCGAAGGACCTCCCCTTCGTCGAGGGCGGGCACTTCAAGATGTCCATGACGGGCGACCTCTCGCTCCAGGTGCAGGAGTCTCGCGCGCGGCGCATCAAGATCCCAATGAAACTGATCGGCGTTCTCCGCGGGAACGAGGGCGTCCGGATCCAGTATGAGTGCGAGGGACAGATGGAGTCGCGCGAGGAGGATCTGCCCCCCGAGAAGTAGCTCCGCGCCTTGAACCCGGGCGGCGGTGCTGGCTAAGCTCTCCTCTGCTGGTGTCGGCCTTCGACCCTAATGGTCGTCTTCCGACCCGGATAGATCGCGGATCCGTCCGGTAGCTCCCCGCGCCAGGTTGCACATGGGGAGCGTCTTCTGTCGCCAGAGAACGACACCTTTCATGCCTCTCGTCGAGCCCCGTGACGACGCTCCCGATCCGCGCGCCGAGGCCCTCGAGGCCCTTCTCGAGCACCGTGTTCCGGATCCGGACGCCGCCGTTCTCGCGCGGATCTACGCGGCCCTCGTGACGGCCGTTCCCACGGACCCTCTCGGGTATCCCGGGAGCGGCGCGGACCACCGGCTCGACCGCTTCGCGATCCTGTGTCGAGCGGCCTGCGACCGCTACCCCGCGCCGAGCGGTGCCGCGATTCTCGATGCTCTGCTGCGCGTGACGCGCGAGAACGTCAACCCGAGCAGTAACCACCCCCTCGCCCGGGCTCACGGTTGCGGCAGGCTTCTCACCCGACTGCTCGAGGCGTGGCAGGCGGCGCCGGAGCACGTCGACGCGACCGCGGCCCTTCACGCCCTCAGGCTCCGCGACGACGACGGCTGGGATCCTGCCTCCCTGGCTCTTGGCGTTCGCATGCTCCGGCGACGCGGCCTTGTCGGCGAGGCGCGGTCACTTGACGTCGCGTACTTGCTGGAGTGGTCCCACCCTCCTTGCTCGCAGGGGAGCGTGTTCAACGTCGAGCGGACGGACTTCCGCGGGCTCGAGACGTGGCTTTGGAGTGTCGGGGCCGACCCTCTCGCCGCTGTAGCCACGATCGCTGAGCGTGTCGACGACGCCGATCTCGTGCAGCTCTCGAGAATGGTTCGGCCGATCGTTCAGCGCTGGGCCGGGAGCACGCACGACGTCGACATCGACCAGCCCTCGCCCGTGTGGCGACGCTCTGCTCGTCACCTCGCCCGTCTCGCCCACGTTCTTCATGCGCGAGTCGATCGGCACGCGGACGACCCCGGATTCCTCGGCGTCTTCTGGGGAACAACTTGGCCGGTCCTCGTGCACGCCCCTGACGCGCTCTCGTCCGAGGCCCGGCACGCCGCTGTAGCGACTGCGACACGGGCCCTCGGCAAGCTGCGGCCGCTCCTCAGGGCCGCGAAGGAGCGGCCCGGGGCGGCCGACGAGTTCGAGGTCCTCGCCTTCGCGGTTCTCCATGAGGCGACCCAGGTTCTCGCCTACGCGGAGGGCATGTGGCCCGCCCTGAAGGCGCTCCTTCTTGCGTTCGCGTCGCTCTCGCTGCCAGCAGTGACCCCCGACCTCCGGTACTGGGACGAGGGACTGGCCGGCGGCGCCCCGTCGCCTGCTCCGCCGTGGAAGCACATTCCGACTCGAATCGCCGAGGTCGTCCACTCCTTCGCGCGAAGGGAAGAGGCCACGGATCCCGGGCTGCGGCGCCTCCGCGAGGAGTTCGGGACGTTCTGCCTCGAGCGGTTGAAGACGCGCGACGGCAAGATCGTCGAACCGCGCATGTACTGGCGGTTGTGCTCCGTCCGCGCCTTTCGCGATCTTCGGGTCAACCCCCGCGGCACGGGACACCACGTCCTCGACTGGGCCGCGAAGAACGACCCGGAGGAGGAGGTGCGAGAGGCGGCCCTTACCGCCTACACCGAAACCCGCCGCGACGTCCTCCTTCCCCCGGGGAACTCACCGCGGCGCGCGATCTTCGCCGCTTTCTGGTGGCTTCGGCAGGCTCACCTCCGCGACCTCGGCGTGGACGTCGACGAGCGCGGCGCCCAGAGGACGCGACAGAAGGAGACCCGAAGGACGAAGGAGATCGAGGAGAGAGAAGGAGTCGAAGAGGACATGATCTGAGCAAGTCGTAGGCAGCGTCGCGGCGTTCGAGGCTCAGTGCCTCGCCTACCGCCCTCGGGCGGTCGTCGCGGAACCAAGTTCGGCGGCCTCTTGCAGCCCGGGCTCCTGCCCGGGGGAGGCCCTGAGTGCACGAACGGAGGTTGAACATGGCTCAACGACCGGAGTCTTCGTCGCCGTCGGTTACCCCGAAGATCATCGGACACCGCGGCGTTCCCGCCCTCGCGCCGGAGAACACACTCGCAGGTATCGAGAAGGCCATCGAGCTGGGGCTCGACTACGTCGAGCTCGACGTTCGCACGACGAGCGACGGCAGGTTGGTTCTCCTGCACGACGCCGACGTCGACAGGACGACCGGCGGCACCGGGCGGATCACGAGCTTCACTGCCGAGGAGCTGAAGTCCCTCGACGCCGGCTCCTGGTTCTCTCCGGAGTTCGCCGGCGAGGCGGTTCCGCTGCTCGACGAGGCGCTCGCGCTCATGAGCGGGAGGATCGGCGCCTACCTCGACGTCAAGGACGCGCCCATGAGCCGCCTCTTCGACGCGCTGAGGCGGAACGACATGCTCCACCGCTCGGTCGTCTACCTCCCGGGCCGTCCGCTAGAGGTCTACGGGAGACAGGTCCTCGCGAGGGTCGCGTACCCCGGCCTCAACATCATGCCGGAGATCGACACCCCGCTCCGGCGCTGCGTCGTCAAGACCATGCCCTTCAGGCCGGAGGTCGTCGCGTTCTCCAAGGGCACGCCGACCAAGGAGCTGATCGAGCGGCTTCACCAGGGCGGCGTGAGGGTGTTCGTCGACGCTCTTGGTGAAGGAGACCCGGCCGGAATGAAGGCCCTTGTGGACCTGGGCCCCGACGGGATCCAGACGGACCACCCCGAGATCTTGGCCGCCGTCATCCGTGGCGAGGATCGGGAAGGAGGGCGAGCGTGACGAGCGACGCCTACTTCCGAGAGCTCGCACCCGGGGAGAGGTTCGCCCTCTTGCGCGACTGCCGGCGGGAGCTCGTGGAGCGGCTCTCGGAGCTCCGGCTACCGATCTCGATTCTGCTCAGCGGGAGCGCGCTCTACGGCTTCAGCGAGTTCTGCCACGGCAACCTGGACGACCTCGACTGCAACGCGATCATTCCGGACGCCATGTCTCACGGCGAGCTCGTGGCGCACCTGAGGGGCGGCACGGGTCGCCGAGGTCTGCTCGGGGCCGACGAGATCGACGCGGTTCCGAGCGAGGAGGCCTTCCGGGACCTCGCCTCGGGCCGCTTCGGCATTCTGCGCGTGGCGGCGAGGATTCGCGACGTGAGCGTGCGGCTGCACGTCATCCGCAAGAGCGCTCTCGCATGGGCCGTGAACAACGTGGGCAGCCCCGTGCCCATGCTGGTTCCGGGCGACCCCCGCTACTTCAACGACACGTATCTTCAGAGCGTTCTCGGGTTCCCGCTCTTTGTCGATCCGGGCGTGAGCATCCGTTACTACGGAGCCGACAACGAACGAGTGATCCTCGACGACTACGTGTTCCGCTACTGGACGCGGCCCCTGGCAGGGACCGTGTTCACGCAGCCCGCGGAGCGGAAGCCGAACGGGTCACAGCGGTTGGTCGGTCAGTTCCCGCCCATTCGGACGCTGTTCGAGGCGAGCGGTTCCCTGGAGGACCGGGTGGTCCTCAAGGGGGTCCTCGGCGACAGGCTTCTCATGGCGGAGGTCCTCGCCGAGGCCGGGGAGGCGCCCGTGACGCCCACGCTGAACGCGCTGTGGCGAGCGTTCATGACGAGGTCCCTCGACCAGCACCCGGGCGCGAACGACCGCGACATTCTCGAGTCGTTCTCGCGCGCGAGTCGCTTCAGCCCGCAGTTCGTCGAGGCGCTCACCAAGAGGATCTCGGAGCACGGGCGAGCGGCACGGACGACGTTGTAACGATCGCGCCCGCGACCACAAGGAACGCCGCGAGGCCCAATTCCTTCTCCGAGCCGAGCCTCGCGGCTGTCCTCCCCTTCAACGACCTGACAGAATGTCTCGCACGTCGGGCCGCACGAAGTCCTTTCGGCTCACCCACCAGAAGCCCTCGTGCTTGCTGATCGCAGCGACCTCGATCTCTCCGGCGACGGTCGCGTGCGCGCTTGAGAACCGAATGAACTTCATCGTGAGTTCAATCAGGAACGATGCGAGATGGGCTGCGTCCTCGAGCGGCATTGCGGGATGCACGAGCGTAGTCGTGGGAGCACGCCGGATCACCTGCAACGCCGCGTCCACGACCTTGCCTCCGAACTCGCCTAGTCCCGCGAGAAGAAGATCGGGCACGTCAGGGCGTACGCCGCAGAGCCGATCGACAGCCTCAGTCTGCCCCCTTGTCACGACGCCGATTTCGTCTCTTGGACGCAGGAGGCGAGGGCCCACGCAGACGCCGTTGACGGACTCGATGATCCACTCTTCAGCCATGTCGCCGTTCGACGAGTACCCGGCGATGATGACTCCGAGGTTCGGTCGGTATTCCCTTTGCCATAGACGTCGGAGTATCTCATGTCGAAGATGAAGGCCTTCGCCAACGTGGCGACCCTTTCGAGACTGATCTCTGTAAACCCTCCATAACAGATCGGTGAGCCGGCGGTCAGAAGAGCGTCCGAGAGGTCCTTCAGTACCGTCGCCGTGGAGGCGTTTCCAATGTTCCCCGCTCCATAGGTGATCGCCGCGACCCTCGCGCGATGAACACCCTTGAGGAGAGGAATGATCTTCTGCGCCCCGGTGTAGATGTTGACGATCTCACGCCCGCCCTCGTTGCTCGCGCGCAGCATCGTCGTTGCGCTGTCGGCCGCGAGGACGACGCCGTCGTTCGTCTTGACCATGACGGTGAGGGTCATGCGACGGGAGCGTAGTCGAGTCGCTCCGCGCAATCAAAGAGGAGCGTCTCTCGCGCGTTGCGATCCGCGGTCTCATGCCGGTAGCCTGCGATCGGGCGGTCTCCGAGGGATGCCGAGAGGGCGAGCAGCTCAGCCATCGCGATGTCGGTGGACCCCGTAACCTGCCCGCGAACGGGAGAACGGGAGGGCTCCGGTTGGTGAACGACGACAGCGAGACCCAGCTCGTCGCGCAGCTCGCAAGGATCGAGGAGACGCACGCGGGGTCGGGCGGCGAGGCGCCTCGCGATCGGATCCGGTCACGCCTCGGGTGATCGAGGGCAAGGATCCCCCCCGATCGTCGTCCGGTGCGCGCGCGATCCACGACCCGTTGGAGCGGAAGATCTTCCGCGCTCTCGTGCGCCGCTACGGCCTCGCGCCGTATCGCGAGCGCGGTCAGAAGCGGACCTCGGTCATGCTCCGCGTGCCCCAGCGATTCCTCGGCGAGAGGCTCTGGCCCGAGTTCCAGCAGCTCAGCAAGGCTCCACACCTACCTCGAGGTCGTCACCGACCCGGGTGATCGCGAAGGCGATCCACGAGGACGTGAGCGAGGGGGAGGGGACGGACCGCCCTAGCGCCGATCCGAAGCGCACGTCGACCTCCAGGTCCACTTCCAGGTCGTCGCGCTCGAAGCCGAGCACCGACCTCCGCTCGGCCGGAGACCTCTTCCCCGGTCGCCGGTGACTGCTATCTTTCGAGAGCGGGTGGTTCATGGTGCGTGCGTTCATCTGCTCGACGGTCCACGACATGGGCGATCTCCGTGACGAGATCGTCAGGTTCCTCGCCTCGGTCGGGATCGAGAGCATCGCCAGCGAGAAGGGGCTCATGCACGTCAAGCAGGGCGAGCACTCCTATCCGATCTGCCTGGCTGGAATCGCCGAGGCCGACTTCGTGATCTGCCTGATCGGCGGACGCTACGGCGGCACCCTCCCGGCGCCCGACTCCGACATCTCGATCACGCGGAGCGAGTTTCGCGAGGCCCGGAGACTCGGCAAGCAAGTCTTCGTCTTCGTGCGGCAGAGCGTGCTCGACGCGAAGGAGATCCACAAGAACTACCCCGACTTCAAGCCGAGCAAGGTCGTCGACGACAAGCGGATATTCGACTTCGTCGACGAGGTGCGGAAGACGGAGACCGACAACTGGTTCTTCCCGTTCGCGACGAGCGGTGAGGTGATCGCCGCACTCCAACGGCAACTCGAGCAGCACAACGTCTCGGCGTTCGTTGGTGGCATGTCGGGAAACGAGGGAAGGCTCTGGATCGACTTGCCCGAGCGATACCAACGGAACCTCTGGAACTGGAAGGCGTGGGCGGGGAGCAGCTACGTGTGGTCGATCTGCGCGTTCAATCCGGGACTTCGGCGAGTCAACCTCGTGGTCGAGGCGGAGTTCGATCAGCCGCTCGATCGATCCTTCCAGTTGACCTATGACGGAGGCATGGGGTCCTTCGAGTCGCAACAGGAGGCATTGAAGGGAAAGACCCTGCGGTTTACGTGCGAACCAGTGGGAGAACAGAGGTTCTTCGTCATCGTGAAGGGACCGACTCCGTTCAAGGTCGTTGCCGCGACTGTGCGGCAGCGGTAGCCACATTCCCGAGCTTTGTCGGGAAATGACGGTCTGTCCGCCCTTCCGCGGACTGTCCGGCTATTGCCAGTCTGATCGACAATACCGCCCGTTCGGCACGGTCCGATCGGGATCGCCAGGCACGCGCCAGAACCTGTCGCCCGTATCGGAGCCGCACCGAGGGCCACGTTGACGCAGCGCTCGTGGCCGTGGCATTGTCCCGGCCCCGAGGGTGAACCCCGTGACCGAGTCCAATGGCGCGACCGAGACGAGCGACACGACCAACAAGACCACCGGATCGAAGAACGGCGGCACTTCGTTCGACGTGGCGGCGCTTCGGGCCGCGCTCGCGACGGCGGCGGGAGTTCCCAAGATCTCGCGACCGGCGCTCGCCAAACTGGTAGGCGCCCACGTCAACACGGTAGCGCTCTGGGAGTCGGGCGCGAAGGTGGGCGAGAGCTACCTCGCGAAGCTACGCGAGCTCGACGCCCGGATCGCGAAGGGCGAGAAGATCGAGGTCCCAGGGAAGAAGAAGGGCGGGAGGACGAAAAGGGCAGCCGGCGCAACGGAGGCGACGCCGAGACCGAAGGCCGCGAAGAAGTCGAGCGCGAAGAAGCCCGGACGTCGCGAGAAGACCGCGAGCGCCGCGAACAAGGGGGCTCCGCGGACCAAGAGCGAGAAGGCCCCTTCCTTCGACGTGAAGGCGCTCCGGGCGAAGCTCGGCGCCTCGCGCGCGGCCTTCGCGAAGCGCGCCGAGGTTGCCGATCGTCATGGTGAGGCAGGAGATCACGATGACGGCGGTCGCCCTCCGCCGGGTCGGTCCTCAACTGGGAGTCCGGCAGGCCGATCCGCCAAAGGAACCTCGCGGGCCTCCGTGCCCTCGCGAAGAAGGCCACCTCGGGTGACGTGAAGCTCTCCGAGCGGGAGAGAGGCGGGAGGCCGAGAAAGCCGACGGCGCCGAGGACGCGCTTCACGAGCGTCGCGGTCGCAGGCGAGGTCCCGGTCGTCTACGCGAACGTCATCTCGGTCACGAAGGGCCACCGCGAAGCGCTCATCCGCTTCGGGTTGTCGTTCCCGGGCGACGGCGCCCGCGCCGTCGCCGACGTGCTCGTCGCGCTCGGCGTGCTCGCCGAGCTCGCGACCTGACTGTCAGGCCGCCTTCGGGCGCGAGGGAGCTTGTCGCTTTGTCGAGGAATGAGGATGAGAGTCCGTCGGCCGCCCGCCGCCGCGGGCGCGACGGGAGAGCCCCGTTCCGACACGATGAGTATCATCGCGTTGGAGGCGATCATGACCGAGAAGATCAACAAGGCTGAGCCCTTCAACCTGG
This sequence comes from uncultured Planctomycetota bacterium, assembly GCA_964648345.1. Taxonomy (GTDB): domain Bacteria; phylum Planctomycetota; class J058; order J058; family JACQDU01; genus CAZYLP01. The sequence continues at coordinate 872 of CAZYLP010000014.1, read as the reverse complement.
AGCGCGTCATCGAGGACCGCGTCTCGCGATCCCTCGAGAGCTTCGTCGCGAACCCCGACATCGGGACCGATCACGAGCCCCATGTCGACTTGACGGTCCGTCGGTCCGGCGAGGACACGGTCAAGTACCGGATCTACGACACGACTGGGGCCTCGAACCTGCTGTCCGACCACGGCAGCGGTGGCCTGGGCTGGTAGGCCGGCCATGTTCCCGCTCATGAACCTGGAGCAGGCGAAGTACGTCGAGAAGATGGTCCAGCGGGTAACGCTCGAGCTCCCGAGTGCGCCTGATCGGACGCTCAAGGCGAGGATCCTGGAGCGGATTGCCGAGGAGGGGCGCTCCGACGCGGCGGAGATCGTCCAGACGCTTCGGGGGCGCTGGGGCTTCTAGGCGCTCTAGGCGCGTCTGCGGTCCGGAACGGGGGGCCAATGTTGTGTCACGCCTCGCTTGACACAACATGCGTTACTCGGCTAAGGTCTCTCACGTCGGAGGGACCCCATGGCCTACATCCGCCTCCGCGGCAACCAACTCGCCCTCGTCCGCGGCGTCCGCGACGCGGCCACGAAGAAGGTCGAGCAGCAGATCCTGCTGACGCTCTACTCGAAGGAGGAGGCCCGCGAGGCCGTGGGCCCCGGCGCCCGGCGCCTCCAGCACCTGCTCATGGACGCCTACCCCGGTTTGAAGCTCCCCTGGAAGAAGATCTCGGCGGCGATCTCCGAAAGGATCGATCACCTCCCCGAGCGGCACGCGCGCCACGAGAACCGGCTCCAGACCCAGTTCCGCGAGAGCCTCGCCTCCTTCACGAAGCAGCTCGGTCTCGCCGATCCCCAGTCGCTCTCGTCCGCCGCCGAGCTCATCAAGGGACACGCCGA
>CAZYLP010000013.1:26001-26340 GCA_964648345.1 uncultured Planctomycetota bacterium | reverse complement strand
GCTCGACGTCGGGCTCCCCGCGTCGCGAGCCGAGGCCGGCGATGCGCTCGGCCTGGCTCCGGGGACGCTCCGGATCCTCGTCGTCGAGGACCAGCCTCCCGTGCGCGAGCTCCTCGCCGCGTGCCTCTCGCGAGACCACCACGTCTTCGAGACGGCGACGAACGGTCTCGCCGCGCTCGGCGCGTTCACGTCGGGTCGGTTCGACCTCGTCATCACCGACCAGGCGATGCCCGAGATGAGCGGCGACGAGCTCGCCCTCGCCGTGAAGGCCTTCTCGCCGCGGACGCCGGTGCTCCTCCTCTCGAGCCACGGCGCCTTCGCGGACGGCGCGCGGCCCCC
>CAZYLP010000013.1:0-25991 GCA_964648345.1 uncultured Planctomycetota bacterium | reverse complement strand
GCACCTCCAGGCGCACCGACGACCAGAACTTCAGCGCGCGGCCCCCGGGCGTGGACCTCGTGCTCGGGAAGCCGGTCACCCTCACCGCGCTCCGCGACGCGATCGACGCGCTCGTCCCGCGCGGCTGAGCGAGCGCCCGCGGTCCAAGGAAACGAGGAAGGGCACGAAGGGAGGATGAGTCGCGACTCTCCTCACTTCATGCCCCTCTCTATGTCTCGGTCGAGAGCGTCGATCAGCGGCCGAACATCTCCGTGATCCAGACGTTCCCGGTGTCCTCGTGGATCCCGATGCCGATCCGCGTGAAGCTCGGGTCCATGAGGTTGCCGTAGTGATTGCACTCGCCCGGCTTCGGCGTGCCCTCGGACATCATCGACTCGAACACCGTCTTGAAGGCGGCGTCGATCGGTCCCATGCCGACGCCCTGGTTCTCGGCGTTCGCGCCGCAGTCGTCGCCGCCGGCGAAGTCCCGGTGAGCCGTGAGGGCCGCGTTGGCGATCTGGTTCTGAGCGGCGGCGTCCCAGTTCTGCGAGTGCCGGAGCGCGCAGGCCGTCAGCGCGGGGTCGAGCACGAAGAGGGGCAGGCCGCGGAGGAGCCGCTGCTGGTTGATGAGGTTGAGCGCGTAGAGGAGGTGCGGGTTCGTCGTCGGCGGCTGGACCGGCGGCGTCGTCGTCGCCGGCGTCGTGGTCGTGGTCGTCGGCTGCGTCGTCGTCGTCGTCGTCTGCGATGTCGGCGCCGCGGTCGTCGCCGAGATCGTCGAGCGCGATGACTGCCCGGGCGCGCCGCGACGTCCGCGGGGCGCACAGCCCAGGACGACGGCGACGAGAGCGATGACGATGGTCTTGGTCGCGATCCTCACGCCCTATCCTCCTACTACTGCCCAATCCCAGAGGCCGTGAACCGAACCCCGTCCGGCGCACGCCAGTGACGCGTGAAGTGCAGCGCCCGTGCCCGTCGTGCCGCGGCGCGATGGACTCCGCGCAATCGGTTGAGCGCGTGCGTCTTGCGCACGAACCGGACGCGCACGCCGGGAGAGCCCTGCTGGTCACGACGTTGCCGCTCGGTCGCACGCCGGGCCCGCGCCCACCGCGCCGTGAGGCGGAAGATTGCGCTTGACCCGGGTTCGTAGGATGAGCGTCCGAAAGTCTAGGGGTCCACCAGCATGCTGACGCTCCGCGCCGCGCTCTGCGCGTGCCTCGCCGTCGCCGTCGCCGCTCCCGCCGTCCTCGCCGAGGACAAGGCCGAGAGGGTCGCCAAGGAGATCGCGAAGAAGGAGACCGAGACGCGGGCCGCGATCTCGAAGGAGCTCTCCGCGCTCGCGACGTGGTGCGCGGGGAAGAACGCGATCGACGACGCGCGCGCGGCGCTCGCCCTCGGGCTCGAGCTCGCGCCGGGCGACAAGGCCCTCGAGTCGGCGAAGGAGAAGCTCAAGGACGCGAAGAAGGCCCCGCCGAAGGACTACTCCGCCGAGTACGCGAAGAAGAAGCGCGCGGCCTACGACGCGTGCGCGAAGGCGATCGCGACCCTCGTCGTCTTCTCGGGCAAGAACGGCGTCTGGGACCGCTTCGAGGAGCGCGTCGAGCAGCTCTCGATGAAGCTCGGCTCCGAGGCCGGGATCCAGATGGTGGGCGCGGTCTACTTCGAGCCCTACCGGAAGTGGTTCAACGCGGCCGACGCGAAGAAGCTCCAGGAAGGCGGCGAGTTTCACGACGGCAAGTGGCTCGACGCGAAGGCCGTGGCGAAGCTCGACGCCGAGCACTCGAAGTGGGACAACCCGTGGCGGATCTCGGACGACGTCCACGAGATCAAGACGACCGCGCCTCTCCGCACCGCGAAGCAGCTCCTCATCCACGTGGGCGCTTACCGCGAGTTCTTCGTGAAGTACGTCGCCGACGGCTGGGAGCTGAAGAAGCCCGAGGGCAAGCTCCCGATCATCGTGACGCTCACGCAGAAGGACTTCATGGAGCAGCTCGAGAAGGACGGCTACCACAAGAAGGGCGAGCAGATCCGGATGGCCGCCGTCTACATGCACGGCTCGGGGCCGCTCAACCCGGTCTACGCGACGTTCGAGCCGCGCGGCGAGGGCGGCGGGGTGACGGAGGTCAAGATCGACTACGTGAAGACCGTCCTCCAGCACGAGTGCACGCACCAGATCGCGACCGAGTACTCGTACTGGAACGTGGATCACGGCGAGGACGTGGACTCGCAGTACTGGAGCGTCGAGGGGCTCGCGACCTACATGGAGTCGTGGCAGCTCGGCCGGACGGGGTGGAAGCTCACGCATCCGAACCCCGACAACCACGACCAGGGAGAGGACTACTCCTTCGCTCACTGCAAGACGAACTCGCACCTCCCGCAGAGCCTGAAGGGCTTCTTCGACCTCTCGCACGACAACTTCGTGAAGGCCGACCACTACGCGCTGGCGGCGGGGATCTCCTACTTCCTCTCCGAGGCCGAGGGCCGGAAGTACCGCCCGGGCTTCCTCAAGCTCTGCGAGCAGGTGCACACGAGCCGCGTGACCAAGAAGACTCTCGGCGAGTGCTTCCCCGGGCAGGACTGGGAGCAGATGCACAAGGAGTACAAGCAGTTCATCGCCGGGATCAAGCTCGACGAGGTCCGGAAGAAGAACTAGCTCGCGGGCGCGAAGCGCTTGACGACGGCGCGCGCGCTCCTGAGCCCATCGATCGCCGCGGAGACGATCCCGCCCGCGAAGCCCGCGCCCTCGCCGATCGGGTAGAGGCCCTTCGTGGAGGGAGACTCGCGCGACTCGGCGTCGCGCTCGATCCGGATCGGTGACGAGCCACGGCTCTCCGGTCCGACGAGCAGCCCCGTCGGCCCCGCGAAGCCGCGGATCCGCGAGTCGAACTCGCGGATCGCGTTCGAGAGCGCCTTCACGCCCGCGGGCGGCAAGACCTCGCGGAGGTCGGCCGCGACGTGCGTCCGCGGGTAGCTCGACTTGAAGGGGCCGGGGCTCTTCCGCCCGGCGAGGAAGTCCTGGACGCGCTGCGCGGGGCACTCGTAGGCGCCGGTGCCGAGCTCGAACGCGCGCTTCTCGACGGCGCGCTGGACCTCGAGGCCGTCGAACGGATCGCGGCCGCCGTTCCGCGTCTCGGCCGCCGTGACCGTGTAGACGAGCCCCGAGTTCGCCCACCCCGAGTCTCGAAGACGGAAGCTCATGCCGTTCGTCCCGTAGTGCCCGGGCTCCGAGACGCTGTCCATGATCACGCCGCCCGGGCACATGCAGAACGAGAAGGCGCCGGGCACGTTCTTCCGCTCCTTGGCGAGGAGGACGTACTCCGCGGCGGGGAGACGGCTCGCGAGGTCGCCGTACTGGCTCTTGTCGATGAGCGACTGCGGGTGCTCGATCCGCAGGCCCATCTGGAAGGGCTTGAACGCGAGCGCCACTCCGCGCTCGCGGAGCATGGCGTAGGTGTCGCGCGCCGAGTGTCCGATCGCGAGGAGCACGGCGCCCGCGGCGATCTTCTCGCCGCCTCGAAGGACGACGCCCGTCACGCGGCCGTCCGCGAGCTCGAGGTCGTCCACGCGCGTGTCGAAGCGGAACGTGCAGCCCATGGCCTCGAGCTTGCGCCTGAGGAAGACGAGCACGGCGCGGAGGCGGTCGGTGCCGACGTGGGGCTTCGACTGGACGAGGATCTCCTTCGGCGCCTTGCACTCGACCATGAGCTCGTAGACGTACTTCACGAGCGGCGTGCGCGTGCGCGTCGTGAGCTTTCCATCCGAGAAGGTGCCGGCGCCGCCCTCGCCGAAGAGAGTGTTGCTCTCGGGGTCGTGGGGCGCGCCCTTGTCCCACGCCGCGAGGTCGCGCACCCGCTTGTCCACGCGCGCGCCGCGCTCGAGGATGATCGGCTTGTAGCCCTCGCGCGCGAGGAGGTAGGCCGCGAAGAGGCCACCCGGACCGCTCCCGATCACGACGGGCGGCGCGCGGAGCGGCTCGGCCCCGTGCGCGACGCCGCGGATGCACTCGCCGTCCTCGCCCTCGGGGACCGGCTCCTCGAAGCGCTTCGCCTTGCCCGCGGAGAGCGCCTTCTCGGCCGCCTTCGCGTCGGACACCTTCGCGTGCGCCGCGACGCTCCAGTGGATGTCCCACTTCTTGCGCGCGTCGAGAGAGCGCCGGACGAGCCGCGCGTCCTGCACGTGCTCGGGGCCCGTGCCGAGGAAGGCGGCGATGCGCTCGGCGAGCACCGACTCGTCCTCCTCGACCTCGAGGCGCAGGTTGTCGAGAAGGAGGTCCACTTCGTGGAATGATACCCGGCCCGTGGCACAGATCGTGATCCCGCCGCGACTCCACGAGATCGCGCGCGCGCAGCCGCACCCGCTCCTCTTCGCGACGATCGGGGGCTCGCACATCTACGGCTTCCCGTCGCCCGACTCCGACTGGGACGTGCGCGGCGTCCACGTGCTCCCGCTCCGCGACGCGATCGGGCTCCGGTCCTCGCGCGAGACGATCGAGAGTCTCCGGAAGGACGGCGACTTCGAGCTCGACCTCGTCACGCACGACGTGAAGAAGTTCCTCGGCCTCATGCTCAAGAAGAACGGCTACGTCCTCGAGCAGGTCCACTCGCCGCTCGCGGTCGTGACGACGCCCGAGCACGAGGAGCTGAAAGCGCTCGCGAAGCTCTGCGTGACGAAGCACCACGCGTTCCACTACCTCGGCTTCGCGAAGACCGAGTGGGTCCAGTTCGTGAAGGCGAACCCGCGGATCGCGAAGCAGCTCCTCTACGTGCTGAGAGTCCTCCTCACGGGGATCCACCTCGTGCGGACGGGAGAGATCGAGCCCGACATCCGGGTCCTCGCGGCCGCGGAGCGGCTCGACTACGTCCCCGAGCTCATCGCCATGAAGCTCGCGGGCCGCTTCGCGGGCGAGATCCCCGACGCGCGCTTCGCGTTCTTCGAGGGCGAGGTCGATCGCCTGCGCGAGAAGCTCGAGACCGAGCACGCGCGGAGCACGCTCCGCGAGGCTCCGGCTCCCACGACGCACGACGCGCTCGACGACTTCCTGGTCCGTGTGCGGATGAAGACCCGTGTTTGACGTGATCGGCGACGTCCACGGCTGCCGCGAGGAGCTCGAGGCGCTCCTCGCGAAGCTCGACCCGGCGCGCCGGCTCGTCTTCGTGGGCGACCTCTGCGACCGCGGCCCCGACACTCCGGGCGTCCTCCGCCTCGTCATGAAGCTCGTGCGCGAGGAGCGCGCGCTCGCGGTCGTCGGGAACCACGACGACAAGCTCATGCGCGCGCTCCGCGGCGCGAAGGTGAAGCCGGTCCACGGGCTCGAGACCTCCCTCCGCCAGCTCGAGGAGGAGCCCGAGTCCTTCCGCGCAGGCGTCGCGAGCTTCATCGACTCGCTCCCGACGCACCTCCTCCTCGACGAGGAGCGGCTCGTCGTCGCGCACGCGGGGATGCGCCTCGACCTCCTCCGCGCTCCGGAGAAGCGGCGCCGCCCCTTCGCGCTCTTCGGCGAGACGTCGGGCGAGACCGACGACTACGGGCTCCCCGTGCGCGTGGACTGGGCGCAGAAGTACCGCGGCCGCGCCCTCATCGTCTACGGCCACACGCCGGTCACGGAGCCGCGCTGGGTGAACGAGACCGTGTGCATCGACACGGGCTGCGTCTACGGCGGCAAGCTCACGGCGCTCCACTACCCGGAGCGCACGACGACTCAGGTCGCGGCGAGGAAGGTCCACTACGCGCCGTCCCGACCCATCCGTGGTGTGGAGGGCGCATGAAGCTGAAGACGCTCGAAGTCCCGCGCGACCTCCGACAGGCTCCGCGCTTGCCGGACGTCCCGGTCTCGCCCCCGCGCGCGCGGCACGCGCTCCTCGTGAACCCGTTCTACCCGAAGGACCCGCACGCGAGCTTCGGGAAGCACGTCCTCACGCCGTCGCTCGCGCTCACGAGCATCGCGGGCGCGACGCCCGCCTCGTGGACGGTCGCTTACTGGGACGAGAACCTCCTCCAGGGCCCGCCGCCGCTCGACCCGATGCCCGCGCTCGTCGGGATCACGGTCCACCTCACCTTCGCGCGGCGGGCCTTCGAGCTCGCGGCGTGGTTCCGCGCGCGCGGCGCGAAGGTCGTGCTCGGCGGCCTCCACGTCCTCTCGTGCCCGGAGGAGTGCGCGCCGCACGGAGACGCCCTCGCGATCGGCGAGGGTGTCCAGCTCTGGCCGACGATCCTCGAGGACTTCGAGCGCGGCGCGCTCGCTCCGCGCTACGAGGGGAGCTACCTGCGCCCCTACCGCGACGACCCCGCTCCGCGGCGCGACATCCTGCCGCGCCGGAGCTTCCTCACGACGACGAGCCTAATCGCGACGCGCGGCTGCCACAACCGCTGCGGCTACTGCTACCTCGCGTCGGACGGCCTCCACGTCCCCTACCAGATGCGAGACCCCGAGCAGATCGTCGCGGAGTTCCAGGCCGACGATCAGCCCTACGCCGTCTTCACGGACAACAACCTCGGCTCGAAGCCCGAGTACCTGAGGCAGCTCTGCCGCGCGCTCCGGCCGCTCGAGAAGATCTGGAGCGCCGCCGTCACGATCGACGTGACGGACGACCCGTCGCTCGTGCGCGAGATGGCGCTCGCCGGATGCACGGGCGTCTTCGTCGGTCTCGAGTCGCTCAGCGACCGGAACCTCGCGGACGCGAAGAAGAAGACGCCGCTCACGGCGGAGTACGCGCGGCGCGTGCGGATCCTCCACGACCACGGGATCCAGGTGAACGGGAGCTTCGTCCTCGGCTTCGACCACGACGGCCCCGAGGTCTTCGAGAAGACGGCCGAGTGGGTCGAGGCGAACCGCCTCGAGTGCGCGACGTTCCACATCCTGACGCCGTACCCGGGCACGCCGCTGTTCCGGCAGATGGAGGCCGAGGGCCGCGTGCTCCACCGGAACTGGGACCTCTACGACACGGCGCACGTCGTCTTCCGACCGAAGAACATGACCGAGGAGCAGCTCGCCGAGGGCTACGCCTGGTGCTACCGGCGGCTCTTCTCGCACGCCTCGATCTGGCGCCGCCGCCCGGAGGACTGGAGGGCCGTCCTCCCGTATCTCGCGATGAGCTACCTGTACAAGAAGTCGAACCGTTACTGGCACCTCCTCATCAAGCACCGCCTGACCGCGAAGGCGTGGCGCCCCCTCGTCGAGTGGACGAGGAGGCGCCACGTTCAGTTCCGCGAGAAGCTCGCGGAGGACCAGGCGATCGCGTCGCGCCCGCGACGGTCGGACTCGATCGTCTCGGCCGGCGTCTGAGGCGCGGCGGACGGCTGCGGCCACGGGATCGCGATCAGGAGGATCGCGGCGCCCGCGAGGATCAGGATCGGCCCGAGCCACCAGAGCGGTCCGTCGAGGATGGCCCCTCGGCGAGTGCCCCGGCCTCGTGCGTGGATCTCCCGGTGCGCCTGCTCGATGAGCAAGGCTCTCTCGTCGAAATGCATGACTTCCCCTCTGCGTGAGCTATCCGGCGCCCCTGACGGGCACCGAGCGTGCTGCTGTCACGGATTCGGGGCCCGGCGCCGATCCCCTCCCTGATCGACGACGCTCTTCAAGTTGCCGAGGACGAACTTCCAGGTCTCGGCGTGCTCCTCGAGCGCGCCCTTCCAGCTCCCTGCTCGGCGCGGACCGCGAGCGCGGCGAGCACCTCGGCCCAGCCCTCGCTGCTCTCGAGGTACCACGCGTCCCACTCCTTGCCCTCGGCGAAGCCGGACTCGACGAGGTGGATCCGCGTCCCGCCCTTCTCCGCGCGGAGAGAGACGTCGACCCGGGTGCTCGACGCCTTCTCTCCGTAGCCCCAGGTGAACGAGAAGGACGAGTCTCTCTTGGCTGCGACGACCTTGCCCGTGAGCTTCTTGTCCGAGAAGGAGAGGTCGTAGCGGCCGCCCTTCTCGAGCTCGACGTCCGCGCTCGAGCAGAACCAGCTCGAGAGGCCCGCGGGCGTGGTCCAGAGGCCGTAGACCACGGAGGGCGAGGCGCCGACCCAGAGGTCGCGCTCGATCGTGCTCGGCCGCTTCGCCGTCTTCGTCGCCTTCGCCTTCCTCGCCGTCTTCCTAGGTGCCCGCTTCGCTGCCATGTGCATCGCCTTCTCCTCGAACGCTCGGATAGACCGCCACGACCGCCGTGAAGCGCTCCCCCGCGCTCCCTCCCGACGCCGGGCTCGGACCGTACTTGCGCACGAGGCCGTCGAGGACGGCCATGTACTCCTCCATGAACGCGCGGCGCGCCTCGCCGTCCCGGAAGCGGAGCTCGGCCTTGACCCCGAGACTCGCCGCCCCGCGCGGCTCGCGCTCCTCCCGGTTGAGCACGCGGATCACGTCCTGCTCGAGCCCGTGCGCGAGGCCGAGCAGGTTGTGGAGCGAGAGCCGGTCGCGCGTCGCCCGGGCCTCGTCGCCGTGCTCGGCCACGAGCCGCGGCGAGAACCAGAGCCGCTTCGCCCGCGCCTGGTAGTAAGCCTTCGTCAGGTTGCGCTTCTTCTCCTCCCGCACCTTCACGAGGAGACCGGCCTTCTCGAGAGCCTTGAGGTGGTAGTTGAGCTTCTGCGGCGACGACCCGAGCTCCTTCGCGAGCTCGACCGCCGAGACCGGCTCGATCGCGCGCGCGAGGATCCTGAGGCGCAACGGGTGGAGGAGCGCGGAGGCGCGCTCGAGGCTCTCGATCGACTGGACTTCCTGGAGGGCACTCACCTACAATCAGTCCTTTACATACAAGTCTGATTGTATGTATGCGATGGCGCACAGTCAAGGGGATATCCCGCTGACTGCGTGGAGCCTCCCAGGTCATTGGAGCGCGGCTCTTTGCGTGCAGAGCATGCGGCGCTTCGTGCTCTCGATCGCGGCCATCGCCCTCTCGATGCCCGGAGGCTGCACGCCTCCCCGCATCTACCGCGAGGGCTACGAACCACCGCCTCTCCGTGCGGGCCTGGCGAACCAGGGCTCTCCGAGCGGCTTGCTCGGGGGCCAGTCCGGGTCGGTCGCGTCGCCGAGCGGGATCGCGCTGTTCGCGAGCCAGCCGCAGATGTACCAGGCGTTCGCGGAGCTCGTGGGCGGGCCCGTCGCGCAGGGAGCACGGACGTACCGCGGCCTCGAGGTGACGAACGCGTACTCGAAGGACCTCGACCTCCACGCGGTGGAGACCCTCCAGAGCCGCGCGACCCAGGATGCGCGCCGGACGGCGCGCGCCGAGGGCGACGTGCTCGTGAGCGTCGCCTTCCACGCGGGCCCGCCCGAGCGTGACGGCTCCTACCTCCTCAGGGTCGAGAGCCTCCTCGAGTCGCGCACGGGCGTCCGCCACCGGGAGTCGCGCGATGCGCTCGTGCGTCCCCGCGGCCCCGGTGCTCCTCTCGAGCTGCGATGGCTCGGGCCGCCGCGGCTCGAGCTCCGTCGTGACTGAGGGCCGGGCCGCTCAGTAGTCGAGGAGGAGCTTCACGCCGAAGCCGCGCGCGAGGAACAGCGCGCGGAAGAAGGCCTTGAGCTCGCGGATCGTGTCGTCGTCCCGCTCGCCGGGCGGCGGGATGTCGAAGAGCTGGGCGGTCTCGTGCCCGTGCTCGTCGCGGCCGACGAGCATGGCGCTCCCGGGCGGGAGCTTCGCCTGGTCGGGGACGGGCCGCTCGAGGCGGAGAGCGCTGAGCGCGATGAGGATGATCGCGGCGTGCGACGGCACGAGGTGACCCTTGCAGAAGATGACCTCGAGGAGCTGGTCCGTCGCGAGCTCGAAGCCGAGGTCGCTCCGCTGCGGCGCGGTCCGCGACTCGAAGAACGTCTCGCCGGCGGCGCGCATCTTGGCGATGTCCGAGCCGTCGAGGGTGATCTCCTTCATGAGAGCCTTGAGGAGGTCGGACCCCGGCCCGCGCTGGACGCGGCCGAGGAGCCAGACCTCGCCGACGTGCGAGAGCGGGTAGCCGATCGAGCCCACGCAGCCGTAGGCGCGGCCCGTGTTGTTGGCCGGGCAGTGGTCGCAGGCGGGCGCGAACTCCTCGAGGGCGGCGGCGCGGTCGAGGACGGTCTTCACCTTCACGCGGCGCGGAGCGAGGTCCCCGTCGGGAGTCCGGGCGACGAACTCGAACTCGAGCTGGTCGATGGGGACGTCGCTCATGCCCTGGTTCTTGAGGAGCTCGAGGGCGGCGAGCGCGCGGCTCCGGTCCTTCAGGAGGTCGAGGATGTGGTCGAGACCCAGGGCTTTCTTCGGCTCGCAGTCGTAGTCGACGACGTAGTCGATGCCCATGGCGTCACGCTCTGTGCGCGACGGCCGTCGCGACCACGAGCTCGCCGTCGAGCTCGACCCTCACGGGACGGAGCTGCTTCCCCCAGCAGGGGCCATCGAAGCAGCGCCCGTCCTCGGGCTCGAAGCGCGCCCCGTGGGCCTTGCAGGCGATCTTCCCCGCCTCGTCCAGGAAGCGGTCATCGCCCCAGTCGAGCGGCAGGTTCGCGTGGCGGCATCGGTTCACGTAGGCGCGGAGCTCGCCCGAGGCGAGGCAGACCACGAACGCCCGGTCGGGCTGCCCATCGACCTCGAGCTCGAAGCCTCGCGTCTCGCCGGGCCGGAGCTCGGAGACGCGCCCGATGGGCACGCGCATGACCGGACTATGGACGTGGCCCCCGCGGCGCGCCACTGCTACAATCCCGGCGCTTCCGGCCCCGCTCGCGCGCGGTGCCGGGAGCCCGGAGAACGACACGCATGCGCCTCTCGGTGCTCGCCCTGGCGGTGGCCGTCACGCTGCTCCCCGGGTGCGTGGGCTCGAAGACCCCCTACCGCCCCTACAAGGGCGAGCCTCGCCCCACGCAGGAGGTCGCGCCGGACCCGGTCCGCGACGCGGTCGAGCTCCAGCACGGAGTCCCGCACTACATCCATCAGGACACGGCCTACATCGCCGAGACCCGCAAGGCGCACCGCGAGGTCCTCGACCGCGTCAAGTACAACGACAACGGCACGCGGCGGAACGCCTGGAACGCCTACGCGAGCGACATGAACTCGACCCTCGGCGCCGGCACGGTGCGCGAGGCCCCCAAGCTCCTCCCGAAGGACCAGCAGATGTTGAGGAAGTCGGAGGAGGGCGGGAAGGAGAAGCCCGCCGAGGGCGGCGACAAGCCCGCCGAGGGCGGCGGCGAAAAGAAGGAGTAAAGCTCCTCGCCGGACCGTCCGATAGTTCCTCCCGTGGGGGCGCGCGCGCGTCGAGCGCGGAGCCGTCCCGCGGGGGGATTCCCATGGATCGCATGAGCGAGGTCGAGATCCTCGCCGCGACGCTCGAGGAGCCGTCGCGCGCACTCATCCGGGCCGCGCTCGTCGCGCAGCGCCAGGGCCGCCTCGATGCGGCGGCGCGCGTGTCCGCGGACCAGGTCGCGAAGAGGCCCGCCCTCCGCTGGGCGGCGCTCCTCCTCGCCCTCGAGGCCGCCGAGCTCAGGCTCGCCGGCTCGGTCGCCTATGCGACGCCGCGGTCGCGCTTCGCGGCGTCGGAGAGCTTCCCGCTCTTCGAGGAGCGCTGGGGCGCCTTCGGGTGCACCGTGTTCCCGGAGGGGCACCAGGTCCGCCTGGAGCTGCTCCCCGCGAGCGCCCAGGCGCGGCACAGCTACGTCCTCCGGGCCCACCCCTCGACCGAGGAGGCCTCGCAGGCCCCGTCGGTCGCCGAGGCGATCACGATGCTCATCCACGAGCTCGAGGCCTACCTCGGCGTGGGCGTGCGCCTCGAGGAGGAGCTGCGCGCCTGCGAGGACCTGGACGCCGACTCGGACCTCGACGACGACGCCGACCAGGCCTGAGCCGGGGTCCGGCTACGCCGGCAGCCAGCGCATCAGCGCCGGCCCGAGCGCCGAGGCGACCCGAACGGGGAGCCGCCGCCACGCCGCGACGATGTGGCGGAGCTTGCCTTCCTTCTCCCTCGCGACGGGCGCGCGCCTCGTCCCGCGCGCGATCGTGGTCCAGTGGAGCGGCACCGGCTCGGCGCCCCATCGCACCTTGAAGCGGAACTGCGCGCTCTCGCGCGTCGAGCGCCCGAAGTCGAAGCGAGCGCGCCCGCGCGCCACGGCCGCCGCGAGGAGCTCGTGGTAGAGGAGCGTGTTCGGCTCGAGCGCGTCCGCGCGCCGGTCCGACGCCGCCCACGGGAGCACGGAGCCGCCGCGCCGGTCGTCGAGGACGAGCGCCGCCGCGAGGAGCTCCCCCGACGGCGCGATCACCCGCGCCACGTGGGCGCGGCCGGGGAGGGCGCCGACCAGCCGCTCGAAGAACTCGAGGGCGTGGGGCGGCGAGCCGAGGTCGCGGAGCGTCCGCGCGTAGACCGCGCGGAACGCGGCGATCGTGCCCGGCGTCGCGGCGACGGTGTCCGACGAGAGACCCTCGCGGAGAGCCTTGCGGAGCTGATTGCGGGTCTTCGGGTCGAGGTCGCGCGCGATCGCGTCGGGGTCCCGCGGCAGGGAGCGGACGAGCGTGTCCTTGTCGCGGCCGACCGCGGTCGCGAAGCCGTCGGGCGCGGCGGGCTCGGCCGAGGCGCGGAGCTCGAGCACCGCTCCGCGCGCGGCCGAGCGCGCGGCCGCGTGGGCGACGAGCGCCGCCCGCGCCTCGTCCGTCCCGATCGGTCCGCCGCCATCGAGGTACGCGACGCTCGCGTCGACCGCTCCGAGCGGGCCGCGGATCCGCACGAGCGGGAGCGCGCCGGCCACGGCGCCGTCCTCGCGCGCGACGAGGACCTCGGCGCGGAGGCGATAAGCGGCGGCCAGCGCGTCGAGGACCCGCGGCTCGTGACCGATCGTCACGCCATCCGCGGTCGCGAGGAGCGAGCCCAGCTCGGCGCGCGATGGGTCCTCGACGGAGATCTGGAGCCGGCTCATGGGAGCTCCCTCCACGCTCGCCGCGTGCCAGCCGCAGAACGGCCGTGGCGACCGGGTCACGGTCGCCCCGGCCCGAACGGAACGTGACATCGTCGAGCGGCGACCGGAACGCGTCAGCGCACGCGGCGCCGCGCCGAGGCGAAGAACCCGCCGAGGCCCATCGCCACGAGCGCGAGCGTCGTCGGCTCCGGGACCGCCGGGGGCTCCCCGCCTGGCTGTTCGCCGGGGCCCGGCCCCGGAGGCTGGGTGACGCCCGGGATCGCCGCGATGTCGCCCTTCACGTTCGCCGTGAGCTCGGCGCCGGACCCGCTCGCGTTGTACAGGAGACCGAAGACGGCTCCGTTCGTGAAGGCCGCCTTGTCGGCACCGGCCGTCGCCTCGACGGAGCCGAGGAAGTCCCAGCCGACGGCGCTGCGCTCGAGGACGAGCTCGCCCACCTCGCCCGTCGCGAGCGTGACGCCGTCCGCGATGAGCGAGAAGGTCCCGCCGGACGCGAACACGAGCCGGTCCTCCGTCGAGGAGTCGAGGAGGAGACCCGAGCTCAGGACGAACGAGCCGTTCGTGACGCCGTAGCCGTCGCCGCGGTCGATCGCGAACCCGTCGTCCGAGAGAGACGTGAGCGTGAGCGTGAAGGTACCGTCGCGGACCGCCGCGTCGGCGCCGTGGCTCACGTAGTTGACGTTCGGAGTCGTGAAGATCTCGGCGGCGCGCGCCGCGCCCGTGAAGCAGAGAGTGGCCGACGCCGCCAGCAGGACGGCGAGGCCCCGGAGAGAAACATGGATTGCCACCTTTCGTGGCCCGCGCCTTCACAAGAGGCATGCCCAAGCGCGCGTCCGAGGAGCTAACATGGCGCGCTCGAGGTCCCGAGTGGCGATCGACGTCGACCGGACGACGTGCGCGTACTGCCCCAAGCTCTGCCGTCACGAGTGCCCCACGGCGCTCGCCGAGAAGACCGAGACGGCGACCGTCACCTTCAAGCAGCAGCTCGCGCAGCTCGCGAGCGCGGGCAAGGTCTCCCTCGACAAGGAGTCGGCCCGGGTCTTCTACAAGTGCACCGGCTGCCTCGCGAGCAAGACTCCCTGCCGCTGGGAGGTCGAGGTCGAGCCCTCCATGCGGGACGCGCGCGGCCTCGCGGTCCGCGCGGGCGTCGCCCCCGACGAGGTCGCGAAGGTGCGCGAGCGCTTCGCGGCCCGCGGCCACCCGTACGACCGCGACCTGCGGAAGGACCTGGACGAGCTCATCCCGCGCCCGGTCGGCGCGCTCGCCGACGGCGCGAAGGCTCCGCTCGCGCTCTTCCCGGCGTGCACGGCGGTCGCGCGGTACCCGGACGAGGTCGTCGACGCACGGATCGTCCTCGAGGCCACGGCGCGGACCGGGGCGGGTCCGGCGGACGGGCTCGCGGTGGTCATGCCCGACCCTCCGTGCTGCGGGTACCCGCTCGACTCGCTCGGCCTCGCGGACGAATTCGCCGCTCACGCGAAGAAGGTCGCGGCCTCGCTCGCGGGCCACGAGCGGATCGTCGCGACGGGCGCCGCGTGCGCGTGGACCCTCTCGGTCCGCTACGCCGAGGTCGGCGCGAAGATCGAGGGCGAGGTCGTCTCCGTCGTGGACGAGCTCGCGAAGCGGACGGACGCGATCCGGATCCTCCGCCGGGGACGGGTCCCGAGCGGGGCGCCCTTCGCGTACCACGACCCGTGCTACCTCGGTCGCCACATGAAGAAGTACGAGGAGCCGCGCGCCGCTCTCGCGGCCGCGTCGGGCGAGCCGCCCCGCGAGCTCGACCGGAACCGCGCGAGCGCCTACTGCTCGGGCGCGGGCGGCGGCTACCCGCTCACCCACCCCGAGCCCGCGCGCGACGTCGCCGCCCGCGCGCTCGATGCCTTCCGCCGCACCGGGGCGCGCACGCTCGTGACGGCGTGCCCCTCGTCGCGGCGCCTGTTCGAGAAGACCGACCCGACCGTCGCCACGGCCAGCCTCCTCTCGGTGATCGCCGACGCCGTCCGCGCCCCGGACAGTCGGCAAGCGTAGTGCTCGTCGTCTGAACGTCGACCGTCCGGGCCGACGCAAAGCACGCCCCCGCAAGGGGCGGCGAGCCCCTCCGTGTCAGATCGGTCGACCGGGCTTGTCTCGCCCGTCAGGGAGGTCGTCGTGTCCGCGAAGAATCTCGCTCTCTCCTCGCTCCTCGTCGTGCTCATCGGAGCCCTCCCCGCTCGCGCCCAGGGCGATCGCACGGAGGAGCCCACGGACGGGCTCTCACCGACCGGCCGCACCGAGGCGCCGACCGGCCCTGCCGGCAAGGGCACGGCGCCCGACTCCTCGTCGCGAAACAGCGGATGGGAGTCTCGCCCCGCGAAGCCGGGCGAGGGCGCTCCCTGGTCGTGGCCCTGGGGCGGCGCGGTGCACTCGCCGACGTGGACGCAGGACGAGAACTGGGTCTCGACGCGGGTCTGGCTCATGGACGTGGGCCACGTCCAGCTCGAGGCGATCTACGAGAACTCGATCGCGCGGCGGAGCTACGACGTCGACAACTTCTTCCGCGGGAAGGCGCGCATCGGTCTCCTCCCCCACATCGAGCTCGGGATCACCGAGAACCTGACCCTCTTCAAGGACGACCACGTCCGCCAGGAAGGGAACGAGATCTCGGCGCGCATCGGTCTCGACTACGGGACGATCCCGCTCAACCCCGCGCTCGAGATCGTCTGGCACCCGCGGCACAAGCGCGCCGACGCCTACGAGGCGCGCGGCATGATCGGCTTCGAGCTCTTCCCGGGCCTCATGCTCGCGGGCAACGCGTTCTTCCTCGGCGAGACGGGCGGCAACCACGACTACACGTGGGGCTTCCGGGGCGGCGTCGCCTACGACCTCATCCACGACGTGCTCCGCGTGGGCGCCGAGGGTGGCGTCTCGTTCCACTGGAACAAGGACCACGACGACACGCCGTTCCGCGACACGGCGCCCACGCTCGGCCCGACGGTCCTCTTCCGCCCGCTCGCGCTCCTCAAGCCCGAGTGGGGTCACTTCCTGAAGATCACGACCTCGGCCGAGTTCGGGATCCGCGACGACAACAAGGAGCAGCCCTTCATGCGCGCCGGCGCGATCGTCGCGGCGGCTTTCTAGCTGCCCCCAAGATCAGGAGACCGTCTCCTCGGCGGACTGCTTCCCGACGAGCTGCTCGAGGATCCGCGCGACCTCGCCCGCGGACTTGTAGCGGTCCTCGGGCTTCTTCATGAGGCAGCGCTGGACGATCGCGCGCACGACGGGCGGCACGTCGGGCCGCAGCTCGTCCAGGGCCGGCGCCTTCTCGTGGCGGATCTTCTGGAAGTACTCGACCGTGGACGTGGCCTTGAAGGGGACGCGTCCGGCGAGGACGTGGAACAGGCTCGCCCCGAGCGCGTAGATGTCCGCGGCATGATCCGCGGAGCCGGCGCGCTCGATCTGCTCGGGCGCCATGTAGGCGAGCGTGCCGACCGTGTCGCCCGGGCGGGTGAGGTCGGTCCCGCTCCCGAAGACGGACTTCGCGAGGCCGAAGTCGGTGAGCTTCGGTACGCCGTCCTCGCGGAGGACGATGTTCTCGGGCTTCACGTCGCGGTGGACGAGGCCCTGGCGCCGCGCCTGCTCGAGCGCGCTCGCGATCGGCTGGAAGACCTGGAGCGCGAACGCGACCGGGAAGGGCCCCGTGCGCGAGAGGCGCGCGCGGAGAGACTCGCCCGTGACGAGCTCCATGACGAGGTAGAGCGAGCCTCGATGCTCCCCCTGGTCGAGGACCTGGACGACGTTCGGATGGACGAGGGAGCGCGCGACCGCTGCCTCGCGGACGAAGCGCTTCCTGTCCTCGGCCGTCGTCTCGGCCCGGACCTTGCCGACCTTGATCGCGACGAGGGAGCCGTCCTTCGCGCGCGCCTTGAAGACGGCGCCGACCGTGCCCTCCCCGAGGCAGCTCACGAGCTGGTAGCCCGGAATCTCGGGGAGCGGCCCGAAGAAGGGTGTCACGGAGGGCGCGACCGGCGTCGTCGCCGGGAGGCGGAGCGTCCCTTCAGAGAGCGAGACCTCGACGACGGCCTCGGTGTCGGCGAAGCGGACGCGATCCCCGGACTCGAGCTTCTCGACGGTGATCCGCTGGCCGTTGACGAACGTCCCGTTCGCCGAGCCGAGGTCCTCGACGTGGACCGCGTCGTCCATGACGACGAGCTCGGCGTGCCGGCGCGAGATCTTGGCGTCGAGGATCGGGAGGTCCGCCTTCTCGCCGCGGCCCACCACGAGACGTCGTGGCCCGCGAAACTCGAGCGTCTGTCCGTTGTGAGCGCCGTTCAGGAAGGTGAGGGATATCTCCATCGCCGACTAGTTCATAGCCGCTCCGGGGGTCGTCCTTCAACGCAGGGCCACCACCGCCGCGGCGTGGACCTCATCGGCGGTGATGAGCGTCATGCACTCGGGCCGCGCGCAGCGTCGGAGCGTGCACGGGCTGCAGGCGACGCCCTTCCGGACGACGTGCGCGTTCGCCCAGTAGGGGCCGTAGGTCCGCGGGTCCTTCGGGCCGTAGAGCCCGACGACGCGCGTCCCGAGCGCGGCGGCGAGGTGGAGCGGTCCCGAGTCGGCGCCGACGAAGAGCCGCGCGCGCCGGAGGAGCGCGGCGAGGTCGAGCACGGAGCGCGTCTCGGGCGCGAGGCGCGCGGCGCCGCCCGCGAGCGCGACGACGCGCTCGGCGGCCGCCTTCTCGCCGGCGCCGCCGTAGGCGACGGCCACGGGGAGGCCGTGCTCCGCGCGGAGCCGCCGCGCGAGCGCGGCGTAGCCCTCGATGCGCCACGCCTTGAAGGCGCCGAACGCGGAGACGCCCGGGTGGAGGAGGACGGGCGCGCCCTCCTTCACGAACTCCTCGCCGAGCACGCGCGATGCCTCCGGCTCGGCGACGACGGGGCGCGGCGCCGCCTTGACGTGGACGTCGAGGCGATCGAGCAGCCGTAGGTTCCGCTCGATCTTGTGCCACGAGAGGTCCACCGCGTGCGGCTGCTCCGTCGCGAGGAGGCGGCTCCCCTCCTTCGCGAAGGGCGCGGGCTGCGAGATCCGGCGCGGCGCTCCGGAGAGGCGCGCGAGGAGCGACGAGCGGAAGTTCGACTGGAAGTCGAGCGTCGCCTCGTAGCCCTCGGCGCGGAGCTCGCGGATCGTCCGCCACGAGCGTCGAACGAACGTGCCGAGCGCTCCGCGCTGGAGCGCCGCCGCGAGCTCGCCGCGCGGGATCACGTGCCGCCGGTCGAGCTGCGGGTGGCCTTCGAGGAGCGAGGCCGCCTTCTCCTCGACCGCCCAGCCGATCTTCGCCTTCGGGAAGGCCTCGCGGAGCGCGGCCAGGGCCGGGAGGACGTGGACCACGTCTCCGAGCGCCGAGAGCCGGACGATGAGGATGCTCCGCATCGACGGACGAGTCTCGCCTTTTTCGCCGCCCCTTCAACAACCGAATGGGCGCGTCTAGAACCTGGACACGCATGAACCGGAAGAAGCTCATCGTCGCGCTCGGGCTCGTGCTGCTCGCGCTCGCGACGCCCGCGATCGTGATCGTCGCGTCGCCGCCTCTCCGCGCGCGGGCCCTCGCGCACGTGAGGGCGCGCGACCTCTCCTCGAAGGACGTCGCCGTGCGCGAGCGGACGGTCAAGAAGCTCGTCGGCATGGGGCGGCCCGCGATCGACGGCGTCCTCCCACGCCTCGCGGCGACGGCCTTCGCCGACAGGACAGGGCGTGCGTTCGTGGGCGAGGTCCGCGAGCGCTCGGGCGACAGCGTGATCTACGACTACATCGACATCCTGCCGGACAAGCCCGAGCTCGCGCACGGGAGATACGTCCCGGGGGTCATGCTCGACCAGAAGGGCGCCGAGGACGCGCTCCACGCGAAGCGAGACCGAGGCCGGCAGCTCGTCCTCCGCGAAGGCCGCAGGGTCATCTACGCGATCGACCTCGACGACCCGGCGGTCTCCGCCGAGGTCGTCGAGGCCGTCCGCGTCAAGCTCGCCGCCATGCCGAAGCCGGCGGTGACGGTCAAGAACGGGAAGTACGTCGGGTCACTCGACGAGGAGCCCGAGGAGGGCGACTGACGCTCACTTGAGCTGGAGCGCGAAGTCCTTCTCGCCCGTGTAGCCGGGCTCCGACGCGACGATGTGCCCGTTGCCCGCGGCCTCGACGGTGATGCTCCCCGTCGCGATCGCGTCGACGACGCCGATCCCGCCGCCGATCGTGCTCACGTGGGTTGTTGTTGATCGCGCGCACGGGGATCTCGATCGTCGCCCCCGTGAGCGCCTTCTTGAGGACCCGCGGCTTCTGACCAGCGACGCAGCAATCGAGCGCCGCGAGCGTGATCTGCTTCTTCGGCGCCGACGTGCAACCGACGGTGCCCAGCGCGCCCACGAGGGCCCGGCCGTCCCCCCGGGCGCTTTCTGGCGCAGTGCGCAACTCGTAGAATCGGCCGCGCATGGGGGATAAGAGCGCCCGGGTC
Organism: uncultured Planctomycetota bacterium; assembly: GCA_964648345.1. GTDB lineage: Bacteria > Planctomycetota > J058 > J058 > JACQDU01 > CAZYLP01. The sequence continues at coordinate 6,694 of CAZYLP010000013.1, read as the reverse complement.
GTCCTCATCACGCTCCTCGCCGCTTGGCTCGGCTGGGGCTTCGACGTTTTCGACGGGCTCCTCTTCGCCTACGCGGGCAAGCCGACCCTCAAGGCCCTCCTCGGCGCCGAGACGAGCGAGCCCACGATCAACGCGTGGCTCGGCTACATCAACGCGATCTTCCTCGTCGGGTGGGGCGCGGGCGGGATCCTCTTCGGCCGCGTCACGGACCGGTTGGGACGGACGCGCACGCTCCTCCTCACGATGCTCCTCTACTCGGGGGCGACCGCGCTCTGCGCCGCGTGCACGTCGATCTGGCCCTTCATCATCTGCCGGATCTTCGCGAGCCTCGGCATCGGCGGGGAGTGGGCCGCGGGCGCCGCGCTCGTCGCCGAGGTCGTGAGCGAGAAGCGCCGTCCGATCGCGGGCGCGATCCTCTACACGGCCTCGCCGATCGGCATGTTCGCGGCCTCCAAGGTCACGCGGATCATCATCGACAGCGGGCGTTTCCCGCCCGAGTCCGGCTGGCGCTACGCGTTCCTGCTCGGGATCGTCCCCGCCGCCTTCGCGTTCGCGATCCGCTACTTCGTCGAGGAGCCCGAGCGCTGGAAGGAGCACAAGGCCGAGCCGGCGCGCCTCCGCGACATCTTCGCGCCCGGCCTCCGGCGCCGCACGCTCACGGCGCTCGGCGTCGCGAGCGTCGCGCTCATCGGCTGGTGGGGGATCATAGGCTTCATCCCGAAGCTCGCCCGCGAGTGGTGCGAGAAGGCGGGCGTCGCGAAGGAGTCCGTCGGCGCCATGGTCGACTCCGCGAACGACGGCTTCATCCTCGGCGGAGTCCTCGGCACGCTCCTCACGGTCCCGCTCGCGATGTACGTCGGGCGGAAGCCGACGTTCGTCGTCTACTTCGTCGGCGCGATCGCCTCGAGCTGGGTCGCGTTCGGCATGGACCTCCCGCTCGAGCAGCGCCTCCGCGCGCTCTTCCTCCCCGGGCTCACCGTCTTCGGTGTCTTCGGGCTGTTCCCCTTCTGGCTGCCCGAGCTGTTCCCGACCCGCCTCCGCGGGACGGGCTCGGGCTTCTGCTACAACACGGGCCGCTTCGTGACCGCGGTCGGCGTCTTCGCGGTCGCCGAGGTCCAGAAGCACACCACGCTCACGAAGGCCGTCCTCGGCGTGAGCGCGGTCTACGTCCTCGGCCTCCTCATCCTCCCGTTCGCCCACGAGACGAAGGATCAGCCGTTCGAATAGCCCCGGCTACTCCAGGACGACGAGCTCGGGCGCGATGCCGTAGCGGAGCGCGAGCGCGTGGCCGCGGCCGTCGAACGCGAAGTCCCAGACGCCGCCCCCGACGAGCGCCTGGTAGACGATCGCGCCCGTGCGCGGGTCGAAGGCGACGAGCTCCTCCTCGCGCCGCCAGAAGATCCGGCCGGTCGCGTCGACCTTCGGGCGCGCGTTGAGACAGGCGTCGCGCGACTCCCAGAGGACCGCGCCGGTCCTCGCGTCGAGCGCGCGCGGCGCGAGCGTGTCGTGCTCGGATACGACGACCACGTCCGCGACCTCGCCCGCGAGCGCTACGGGGACGCCGCTCCGCTCGTGGCGCCAGAGCGTCTTCCCCTCGGCGTCGAGCGCGAGCGTCGAGCTGCTGAGACCGAGGAAGACGGTGCCGTCCTCCGCGGCGACGACCTCGCCGTCCACCGTCCCGAGCCGCTCGAGAGAGATCGCGGGGAGGGCCTGGCCGGTCGCGAGCTCGAAGCGGTGGAACGTCCCGCGCGCGCCGAGACCGCCCGCCGAGAGGACGAGGACGATCGCCCCCGGCCCGAGCGCGAGACACGCGGGCCGCCGCGGCACGACGGACGCCCAGCGGAGAGGCGCGTCGCGCGTCGGGAGCTGGCGCGCCTCGATCTTGGCGACCGTCGGCGCGAAGACGACGTGGCCGAGCCCGGCGATCCACGGCGCGCGCACGCTCGCGATCCCCGCGCCCACGGCGTGGAGGAAGACCCCCTTCTCTCCGCCGCTCGTCTGGTGGACGAGGTCGAAGCCGACGAGGCGGAGCGGCGCGTCGGCCGCGGTCGGGCCGAGCTTCTCGATCCCGCCCTCGGCGCCCGCGGCGACGAGAGACGTCCCGGGCTCTCCCTGGGTCTCCGCGACGAGGAGGAGCCGCCCGTCGCCCGTGACCGCGAGCCCTCGCTTCGAGGCGCGCGCGAGGTCGAGGATCGTCCGGTGGAGCTGCCCGCCGCGCGTCGGGCCCGCCGCGCGCGAGCGGCTCGAGCGCCGCCCGTCGCCGCGCCCTCCGGGCCATGGCGAGGTCGGATCCACGCCGCCCCGCGTGAGCCGGTCGAGCTCGACGAGCGCGTCCGGCTCGGAGGGGTTCGTGTCCACGATCCGCGCGAGCTCCCGCGCCGCGCGCGGCTCGTCGCCGCTCCGGGCGAGAGCGCGCGCGAAGCGGAGGGCGGACGCGGCGTCCGTCGCCGCGCGGCGCTCGAGCTCTCTCAGGTCTTCGTCCGACACTCGGGTCCTTCTCGTCCGTAGAATGCGGCACGACTGAGCGAGACCACCATGAGAATACTCTCGGGCATACAGCCTTCGGGCGAGCTCCATCTCGGCAACTACTTCGGGGCGATCGAGCAGCACATCCGCTTGCAGAGCGAAGGGGACGCGTTCTACTTCATCGCGGACTACCACGCGCTCACGTCCCTCCACGACAAGGTCAAGCTCCGCGAGTACACGGTCGACATCGCGGCGACCTACCTGGCGCTCGGGCTCGACCCGAAGAAGTGCACCTTCTTCCGCCAGAGCGACGTCCCCGAGGTGTGCGAGCTCGCGTGGCTGCTCTCGTGCGCCACGGGCATGGGCCTCCTCGAGCGAGCCCACTCCTACAAGGACAAGACCGCGCGGGGCCTCTCGGCGAGCGTCGGCCTGTTCACGTACCCCGTGCTCATGGCGGCGGACATCCTCATCTACAAGTCGAACATCGTCCCCGTGGGCCAGGACCAGGTCCAGCACGTCGAGATGGCGCAGGACATGGGCGCCTCCTTCAACGCCGCGTTCGATGCGCCGGTGCTCGTGCGCCCCGAGTACAGGCTCAACGCCGCGACGGCGAAGGTCCCTGGGACCGACGGCCAGAAGATGTCCAAGAGCTACAACAACACGATCCCGATCTTCGCGCGCGGGAAGCGGCTCAAGAAGACCGTCGGCCAGGTCGTCACGGACTCGAAGGACTTCACGAAGGAGCCCCTCGACCCCGACACCGACAACGTCTACGCGCTCTACTCCCTCTTCGCGTCGGACGAGGAGAAGAAGGAGATCCGCGACCGCTACGTGAACGACCGCGCGTTCGGTTACGGACACGCGAAGCAGCGGCTCATCGAGAAGATCGAGCAGCGCTTCGGCGCCGCGGGGGACAAGTACGACCAGCTCAAGTCGAAGCCGGGCGAGCTCGACGACGTGCTCCGCGAGGGCGCTCGCAAGGCTCGCGCCATCGCTCGCGCGACCCTCGACGAAGCGCGAGAGGCGACCGGGCTCGGACGGATGCTTTCCTGACGCTCACAGGAATCACACGCAAGAACGTGCGATCACCGAACGTCCATCTGGGCACACCGGGGCGCCGGAGGGGGCGCAGGTACGGTGCAAGGAGTTAGGTTCGGTGAAGAAGCAAAAGAAGCCGTTCGGCCTCGAGCTCATGAGCGAGGTCGACCAGCAGCAGGTGAACGGCGGCCGGAAGAAGCCGCACAAGCCGAAGCCCGGCAAGCCCGGCCCCGGCGGTCCGATCTACACCACGATGGCGTTCAGCATGCCGTCGGCGCAGCACCCGCAGGGCGACTCGTTCTAGAGTCTCCTCCCTCGGGATGAGGCCTCCGCGGAACGTCGTCGCGCTCGGCATCGTCTCGCTGTTGACCGACATCGCCAGCGAGGTGACGGTCCGCGCGAGGCCTCTCTTCCTCACGAACGTCCTCGGCCTCGGCGCGCGTCACGTGGGCCTCGTCGAAGGGCTCGCGCAGAGCATCGCGATCGTCGTGCGCCTCGCGTCCGGCATCCTCTCGGACCGGATGGGCAAGAGGAAGCCGCTCATCCTCCTCGGCTACGGGCTCTCGAACCTCGGCAAGCCGCTCCTCTGGTTCGCGGCCTCGTGGCCCGCGGTCCTCGGATCAGCTTCGCGGACCGTTTCGGGAAGGGAGTCCGCACCGCGCCGCGCGACGCGCTCCTCGCCGAGTCGGTCGCCGAGGCGGACCGCGGCGCCGCGTTCGGCCTCCACCGATCGCTCGACTCCCTCGGCTCGGTCGCCGGCCTCCTCACGGTGATCGGCGTCGTCTGGTCCCGGCTCGGCGACGCCCCGAAGCTCGACGAGGCGACCTTCCGGAGCCTCGTCCTCATCGCGTGCGTGCCGGCCGTCCTCTCGGTGCTGGTCCTCGCCGCGTTCGTCACCGAGAGCGAGGCGAGACCCGTCGAGCGGAAGGTCTCCCTCGCGGGGGCCCTCACGCCGGAGCTCCGCCGGTACCTCCTCGCCGTCTTCGTCTTCAACCTCTCGGCGACGAGCGACGCCTTCTTCGTGCTGCGAGCGCAGCAGCTCGGCCTCGCCCTCTGGAAGACCATGGCGCTCGTCGCGGCCATGAGCGTGATCCAGTCCATCGTCTCGCTCCCCGCGGGCGTCCTCTCCGACCGGATCGGGCGGCGAGGGCTCGTCGCGGCGGGATGGGTGCTCGCCGCGCTCCAGCTCCTCGGCTTCGGGTGGGCGTCGAGCGAGCTCGAGCTGGCGGGGCTGTTCGTCGCCGTGGGCCTCTACCTCGGCCTCACCGAGGGGAACGAGACCGCGCTCCTCGCGGACCTCGCGCCGAAGGAGCTCAAGGGCACGGCCGTCGGGTTCTACAGCCTCGCGCGCGGCGCGGCGCTCCTCGCGGCGAGCGGCGCGACCGGGCTCCTCCTCGAGCGCTGGGGGCCGCGCGTCGCGTTCGGCGCGGGCGCGCTCAGCGCGCTCCTGGGCGCTTGTCTCCTCGCCGCCGTGCCGCCTCCGCGACGAGGTCCGGCACCGAGCGCCTGACGTTCTGCTCGCGAGGCTCGATGTCCTCGGTGAAGCGGAACGTCCCGTCCTTGCGCTCGAGGATCGCGAAGACGGCCTCCTCGCCCTCGCGCTTGCCGGCGCTCGCGGCGAGCACGTCGCCCTTCCAGATCACGAGCTCGCCCGCCGGCTCGTCGGCCGCGGCCTCCACCGTGAGCGTGCCCGTCGAGCGCGCGCAGAACAGGTTCGTGAGGACGTCGTCGAGCGAGACCCGGGCGAGGTCGCCGGTCTCGTCCTTGCCGCTCTTGTGCTGGAAAGCGGGGCGCGAGAGCGTCTCGCCGGCGTTCGTGTCCTCGTCGGGGTCGTCCGGTGTCATGCCCACCATTATAGAGCGTGATGGGGGCTATGGCCCGCTCGGAGGGTGTGCGCTAGTCTGGCGCGCAGCCCATGTTCGACGAACGCCCGCCGAGGCGCATCGGAGTCACCGGAATCGCCGGCTACGTGGGCCGCGAGCTCGCCGCGGCGTTCGACGTGGACGACTCGACCGAGCACGTGCTCGGGATCGACATCGCGCCGTACGTCCCGCCCTCGACGAAGATCGCGTTCGTGCAGCGCTCGATCGAGGAGCCGATGGACGCCCTCTTCTCGGAGCACAAGCTCGACGCCGCCGTGCACCTCGCCTTCTGCCTGAACCCGCTCCGGGACCGGGCCCGCGAGGAGCGGATCAACATCCAGGGTACGAAGAACTTCCTCGATGCGTGCTCCAAGGCGAAGGTCCAGACGGTCCTCGTCGTCTCCTCCGCGACCGCGTACGGCGCGCACGAGGACAACCCGATGGTCCTCTACGAGGGCGCGCCGCTCCGCGCGAAGCCCGACTTCCCGTACGCGCACGACAAGATGCGCGTCGAGGACCTCTGCTACGAGTTCGCCAAGAACAACCCCGAGGCGTGCGTCATCATCGTGCGCCCCTGCGTCATCATCGGCCCGCACGTCGGGAACTTCATCTCGCGGATGCTCGAGAAGCCGATCATGTTCGGACCGCGCGGCTACGACCCGCCGGTGCAGTTCGTCCACGAGGACGACGCGGTCCGCGCCATCTTCCGGCTCCTCAAGTTCCGCAAGATGGGCGTCTTCAACATCGCCGCGGACGGGGCGATCACGATCGGCCGCGTCGCGCAGATCGCCGGCCGGCGCATCTTCCGGCTGCCGCTCTTCCTCCTCCGCTTCATCATGTCGATCGGGTGGAAGCTCGGCTGGACGAGGATCACCGAGGCGCCCCCCGGCTACCTCGACTACGCGATCCACCCGTGGCTCATCTCGAACGTCAAGCTCAAGACCGAGCTCCTCTTCCTGTTCAAGTACGACGCCATGCGCGCGCTCCAGGACTACCTCGACTCGCGCGTGGAGAGGGACAGCGCGGCGCCGAAGGGCAAGGAGCTCATCGTCGACGTCGAGGACGAGGACCTGGACGAGCTCGAGGCGCCCGACAGCTCGCTCGAGGCAGGGTCGTCCCAGAGCACCCAGTCGAGCGCGCCCGCCCCGGCCGACGAGCAGCCGACGCCGCTCTCCACGGCGCGTCCGGCGTTCGGGACGGAGCCCTCGCCCGCGCCGGTCCCGCCCGTGATCTCCGCCGCGCCGGCGCCGGCGCCCGAGATCGCGGCCCCCGCACCGTCGGCCGCCGAGGCCAAGCCCGCCACCGACGGGGTCGCGGCCCCCGCGGCG
>CAZYLP010000012.1:5229-26853 GCA_964648345.1 uncultured Planctomycetota bacterium | reverse complement strand
ACGCCGAGGACTACCACCAGCAGTACCTCGGCAAGAACCCGAACGGCTACTGCGGCCTCGGGGGCACCGGCGTCAGCTGCCCCGTCGGAGTCGCCGCGACTCGCTGAGGGGGGCGCAAATTCAGTGCGAGACGGATGACCAGACGGCGAGGAACCCCGCGATGATCGCGAGGAAGCCGTACGGCCCGAGCGCGATCCCGCCGATCGCGATCCCCGCGACGCCGCCGACGAGGAGCGCGAAGCCGGCGACCAGCTCCTCGAAGCGCTGACGCTCGGTCCTCATGCGCCGGGCAGGGTGCTGGTCGAGGCTCCAGCGGTCGAACGTCATCGCGGGCGCGATCGGGTGCCGGCACCCCATCACGGTGCAGGCGTGGTTCTCCATGGCGCAGTCGAGGTGGTGCGGCGTCGCGCACTTGGCGCAGGTCCAGGACGCCTCACCGCGCTCGATCCCGCCATGACAGAAGGGGCAGCGCGCCGACGTAAGCCTCTGTGACCTTGCGACATGGACAACCCCGACCACGTCTCCCTCCAGACCCGGTCGGAGGAGAGCACGGCTCGGACCGGATCAGAGCCTCCGGTGGTCGAGACAGGGGAGCGCCGCGCGGAGCCTGGCCTGCCGCTCGAAGTCGAGCTCGGCGAGCGCGAGCCCTTCGCCCTCGGCGCCTGCGTCGGCGAGGACGGTGCCCCACGGGTCCACGATCGATGCGTGGCCGTAGCGGACGCGGCCGTCGGGCTTCTTCCCTACCTGCGCCGGCGCGACGACGAACGCGAGGTTCTCGTTCGCCCGCGCGCCCTGGAGCGCGTGCCAGTGGTCCTTCCCGGTCTGGAGCGCGAACGAGGAGGGCGCGAAGAGCGTCCGCGCTCCCGCGACGACGAGGCGCCGCCAGAGCTCGGGGAAGCGGAGGTCGTAGCAGATCCCGACGCCGCACGCGCCGAGCGGCGCGAGCTCGAAGGCGCGGACGCCGTCCACCGGCCCCGGGCGAAGCGTCGCGCTCTCCTTCTCGGCGGGGCCGTTCGGCACCTGCACGTCGAAGAGGTGGACCTTGCGGTAGCGGGTCACCTCGTCGCCCTTCGCGGAGAAGACGACCGTCGTCTGGTAGGGCCGCGGATCGCCGGCGGCTCCTTCGCGGAGCGTCCCGCCCACGAGAGCGACGCCGTGCGCGCGCGCGAGCGCCGAGAGCTTCGCGTGCCACGGCTCGAGCGGCTCGTCCTCGAGGAACGTCTCGGGGAGCGCGACGACCGAAGCACCGCGCCCGGCCGCGAGGGCGACGAGCGCCTGCGCGCGCTGCCAGGCGTCGGGTCGTGTCTCGAGCTGGACCGCCGCGACGAGCGTCGTGGGCACGAAGGGAGATTACGATAGACGGGCGATGACGAGCGAGCCTTCGAACGCGACTCCGCCCTCTCCGCCGCCCGGGCCTCCGACGCCGCGGGCCGCGTGGCTCCTCCCGCCGCTCGCGATCCTCATCGCGCTCGCCCTCGCGGTGAGCGCGGGCGTCGCGTGGAACGGCGGTCCGCTCGGCCCCCCGCCCCAGGGAGAGGACCTCTCCGCGGTCGCGACGGGTACGCTCCCTTACGCCGCGCTCGCCGTCGCGAAGGACGGCGACTGGTGCGCGCTCGTCACCTCCTCGATCTCTCCCGCGCTCCAGTGCTACTTCGTGCGGCGGCAGCCCGACGAGCAGAAACGGGAGCGCCTCCACGTGGACTCGACCCTCGTCGATCGAAACGGCGGCGAGTGGCTCGCCGACTCGATCGGGGCCGCATCCATCTCCACGATCGGGACGGTCGTGTCCGAGTCGGAGACCGTCGTCGCCGGCGGCCGCTCCTTCACCTGCCGCCGGATCACGGCCGACATCGCGCCCCGCTCGGCCGAGGAGCCGGCGCGCCGGACGACGGTCTGGATCTCGACCGACGTGAAGTCGCTCGGCGTCGTCGCGGCACGCGTCGAGGTCGTCGGCGTCCGCCGCGACGTGATCCTCTGGGAGCTCGCCGGCTTCGGCTCGCAGACCGCGACCGGCCCGAAGGTCGAGTGGGGCCGCGCACCCCTGGAAGTGGCTCGAAGTCTTACACGACGCTGAGCCCCCGGAGCGAGCTGAACTTTTTCGCGGGGAATGCGTCTCACGGAGCCTGCGTTCTAGGAACGCGAGCAGCCGGTCTTCCCCCCCGACCCCCATCCCCCCCCTGACCGGTTGCTCGATATTGCTGGGTCCGGGCGCGTGTGCTCCCCCGCCACGCGCTCGGACCCCTTGCATTTCGACAGAGCAGAGAGGGCATTGGACAGGGCTCGGGCCTCCGCGAGTAAACTGTCCGCATGTCCGACCTCGTCGAGTCGAAGCCGCTCTCCGGCTTCCAGGACGTCCTCCCCCAGGACGCGCTCCGCTTCGAACAAGCGGTGGACAAGCTCAAGACGGTCTTCCGCCGCTACGGCTACGCTCCGATCGACACGCCGTGCATCTACCGCTACGAGACCCTCACGGGCGGCAAGGCCGGCATCGACAAGGAGCTCTTCGAGTGGACGAAGGGCGACGAGGGCAAGCATGTCGCTCTCCGCTTCGACCTCACCGTGCCTCTCGCGCGGTACGTCGCGGCGAACTTCCCGAAGCTGACCTTCCCCTTCAAGCGCTACGACGTGGGCAAGGTCTGGCGCGGCGAGCGCCCGCAGAAGGGCCGCTTCCGCGAGTTCTACCAGTGCGACTTCGACGTCGTCGGGACGACCGCGGCGAGCGCCGACCTCGAGGTCGCGCTCGTCATGTGCGACTCGCTCGAGGCGCTCTCGGCCACGAGCTTCCAGGTGAGGATCAACGACCGCGCGATCCTGAACGGCCTCCTCTCGTCGCTCGAGATCCAGGAGAAGAGCGCGGACGTCCTCCGCGTCGTCGACAAGCTCGACAAGATCGGCGAACAGGCCGTGAAGGACGAGCTCGCCGGCCCCCTCGGGCTCGGCGCGGATCGCGCCGCGAAGGTCCTCGAGTTCACGCAGCTCTCGACGCAGCGAGAGGGCGACGAGCTCCTCCGCGCGCTCGACGAGCGCTTCGCGACGAACGAGCTCGCGAAGAAGGGCGTGGACCGCCTCCGCTTCGTCGTCAACGGCGCGAAGAAGCTCCGCGCCCCCGAGCGCTTCAAGATCGACCTCTCGATCGCGCGCGGTCTCGGCTACTACACGGGGACGGTCTACGAGACGGTCCTCCTCGACGCCCCCGAATTCGGCTCGGTCTGCTCGGGCGGCCGCTACGACGACCTCGCGTCCTACTACACGAAGAACCGCCTCCCGGGCGTCGGGGCCTCGGTCGGACTCTCGCGCCTCCTCGCCGCGCAGCAGAAGCTCGCGCCCGAGAGCGGGGCGTCCGCTCCGTGCCCCGTCCTCGTCATAACTGCCCCCGACGTCGATGCTTTCGAGGGCGCCCGGATCGCGACGCTCCTCCGGGACGCAGGTGTCGGTGCCGAGCTCTATCCTCAGGGCACTCAGGACGACCAGGCCAAGATGGCCAAGCAGTTCAAGTACGGCGATGCGAAGGGCTTCAAGCTCGCCGTGATCGTCGCGCCCGACGAGCTCTCCCGGAACGCGGTCAAGCTCAAGAACATGCAGACCCAGGAGCAGACCGAGGTTCCGACGGCCGAGCTCGGCGCGTGCGTCAAGGGGAAGCTCGGCTGACCTGTCCTGATTTAGGACGGATCGTGAAGGGGGATCGTTGGTTCCGAAGGACGCGTCTGCTAGACTCACCCCCCGCGCGATCAGCGTGGGTGGGGGTTCGAGCGTGCCGTCGTCCAAGGCCACCGGAGGGAGCTCCGCGGTGAAGATCCACCCGACCGCCATCATCGAAGATGGGGCGGTCATCGCGGACGATGTCGTGATCGAGGCGTACGCCCGGATCGGCGCCGAGGCGAAGATCGGCCCCGGGTGCGTGATCCATCACGGCGCGATCATCGAGCGCGGGACCCTGGGCGCCAAGAACCAGGTCTTCCCGTACGCCGTCATCGGCGGGATCCCGCAGGACAAGAAGTACAAGGGCGAGAACACCTCGCTCGTGATCGGCTCCAACAACGTCATCCGCGAGCACGTGACGATCTCGATCGGCACCGACGGCGGCGGCGGCTGCACGAGGATCGGCGACCGCAACCTCCTCATGGCCTCGAGCCACGTGGGCCACGACTGCAACATCGGGAACGACTGCGTCATCGCGACCTTCGCGGGGCTCGCCGGCCACTGCAAGCTCGACGACTTCGCGATCCTCGCGGGCCAGGCCGGGCTCCACCAGTTCGTGCGCGTCGGCACGGGCGCGATCGTGGGCGGCGGCTCCAAGGTCGGGAAGGACGTCCCGCCCTACACGAACGCCCAGGGCTACCCGGCGACCCTCCGCGGGATCAACACGATCGGCCTCCAGCGCCGGCAGTTCCCGTCCGAGGCGGTCCTCACGATCAAGCGCGCCTACCGGATGGTCTTCTACTCGGACGAGAAGGCCGACGCCGCGATCGCCCGTGTCCGCGCCGAGCTGGGCGCCACGCGCGAGGTCCAGAGCTTCATCAAGTTCCTCGAGGAGTCCCTCGCCTCGCGCGGCTTCCTGCGCCCCGAGCGCGGGCTCAAGGAAGACGACGAGACCCCGGTCGAATAGACCGGGGTCCCGCGGTCGAGGGTCGTTCGCGAACGCCGCTCGACCTAGATTCGCTGGAAGATGCGCCGGCGCGTGTCCATGCCCGCCTTCACGTCGTCGAGCACCTTCTGCGCCTCGTTGAGGAGGTCGTGCTCGACGAGGAGCCGCGCCGCGTCGTGGTGGCGGCCCGTGCCGCGGAGGACCTCCGCCGCCTCGGCGGGGCGCTCGTGCTCGACGAGGATCTCGACCTGCTTCTCGGCGTCGCCGAGCTTCGCGTAGAGGGCGAGGATCTTGTCGCAGAGCTGGTCGCGGAGCCGGCCGCCGCCCATGAGCCGCTCGCGCGGGTGCGCGGTCGTCTCGAGGCTGCCGGCGCGCTCGATGAGGGCGAGGGCCTCGACGTAGTGCTCCGCGGCCTCGCGCGTCTTGCCCGCCTTCTCGAGCTGCTCCGCGGCCTCGCGCGGACGCTCGGCCTCGTCGTAGTAGCGAGCCGCGCGCTCGGGCTTCCCGGCGCGCGCGCAGAGGCGCGCCGCGGCGAGCTTGTTGTTCGCCTTGAGGTAGTTCTCCTCGGCGCGCGAGAGGTCCTCCGCGCGCTCGAAGAGCTCGGCCGCGAGGTCGAACATGCCGCCCCGGACGTAGGTGTCGGCCGCGGTGCGGAGCCGCTTGTGCGCGACGAGGATCGCGGCCGCGCGCGGGAACCGCTTCGCCTTCACGAGGAGCTCGGCCACCTCGACGCCGCGGCTCGGGTCCATGGCCTGGAGGAGGTCGGCCGCCTCCTCCCAGCGCTTCTGCTTCTTCAGGTGCTCGAGCCGCGCCTTCGCGAAGTAGCCCGCGAGGAAGCCCCGCGGCAAGCCGAGGCGCGAGTCGGCGCGCACGCTGACCGCGCTCCGCGCCGCGTAGTAGATCCGCAACGCGATGAGCCCGCCGCCGAGGACGAGGCACACGATCCCGGGCGGCGTCCCGAAGAACATGACGAAGAAGTCGACCGCTTCACCGAGCGAGCCGCGCTGGATGCCGTCGGTCTGGCCGAGGAAGAACATTGGTTCCACTCCCGCTCTCACTTCAGGTGAGAAGTAAGGGACGGGAGAGGGGAGAGCGGACGCCGTGCCAGCGCGCCGGTCTCGACGGGAGGCCACGAGTTAGGTGACGTGACCGGGCGCTTTGGACCCGGAGCGTCAACGAGGTCGGGTGTCTTTACCGACCCTGGTCAAGTGCGTTTGGCCCTCTCCGTTGCGACGAGGAGGAGCACGAAGACGGCGAGCCGCCGCGCCTGCGCGCGCGCCCAGCCGATCGCCGCGAGGGCGGAGAAGCCGAGGATCGCGCCGGCCGCGACGATCGAGAAGCTCGAGAAGGCGTGCGCGACCTCTCGGCCGAAGAACAGGTCGTGCGCCGCGGTCGCGAGGACGAGCGTCGCCGCGAGGAGGAGCGCGCCCGCGAGCGCCCGCGCCCCGTCGACGCGCGCCTCGAGGGACGCGAGGCGGTCGCGCGCGGCCACGCCCGCGTGCGCGTGGGCGAGCGCGAGCACCTCGTCGAGGGCGCGCGCCTTCGCGTCGCGGACCGCGTCGTCGTCGGCGCGGCCGATCCGCGGGAGCTCGAGCCCGAACGCTGCGCGCACGGCCTCCGCGAGCCGTGACTGGAGCTCGGCGCCGAGGGCGCGCGGCGAGAGCTCGTCCACGAGCTCGTGCGGCGCGCGCTCCTGGAAGACGTCGGCCGCCCAGAACTGCGCGATCCCCCACGCGAAGGCGACGGACGCGAGCCGCGCGATGTGCCCGAGCACCCAGATCGCGGCGAGCGCCACGAGGACGCCGAGGGGCGACCGCGGCAGCTCGACGATCGGGCCGCGGAGCGCGTAGTAGACGAACGAGCCGGCGAGGAAGAGCACGGCCCCGGGCGCGACGAGCGCCGGCGACGCCCCGCTCAAGCCACGGGCCGCTCGTCGGGGAGCGGCTGCGGCACCGGCGGCGCGACGGGCTGCGACACGGGCTGCGGGCGCGCGACCTTGCCCTCGGGCCCGACCTTCGGCCCCGGCTCGCCGCGCAGCTCGACGTGCTCGCCCGGGCCCGTGTAGAGCCTGAGGAGCGCCGGCAGGAAGAAGAGCGCCGCGACGAGACAGCCGACGACCCCGAACGTGATCGCGTAGCCGAGGCGCGCCGCCCGGTGGGGGTGCGGGCGCGCGCGCCCGCCGAACCCGACGACGTTCGTGCCGGCGGAGAGGATCACGCCGCGCCCCGTGCTCGTCGCGATCACGGGCTGGGGCCCGGCGACCGACGGCCGGGCCGAGGCCTGGCGGTGGCGGTGCACGAGCTGGATCGCGTAGCAGACGCCGATCCCGAGCGTGAGCGGGATCCCGAGCATGTTCGCCGGGTTGATCGTCTCGCCCTTGATCGCGAGGAGACCGACGCCGATCGCCGCGCCGCCCACGAGCGCCGCGAGCGTGATCCCAGCGTAGGCCGCCGAGCGGAAGTGGATGAGGAGGTAGACCGCGATCGCGATGAAGGCGAGGACCCCCGCCTTCTCGTAGCCCTCCTTCATGCGCTTGCCGGTCTCGTAGATCTGGACGGGCACGCCCGTGAGGGGGAGCGGCGGGTCGGAGACGCCGCGGATCTGCGTGATGAACTCCTCGAGCGGAGCGTCATCGAAGATCGGCTTCCTCGGGTAGATGTGGACGACGAGCTTGCCCGTCTTCCCGACGAAGCGGTCGCGGAGGACCGGGGGCAGCTCGCCCGGGAGGACGCGCCGCGCGCTCGCCGTCTCGCGGCGGAGCTTCTCCATGAGCGCGAGGAGCTCGGCGCGGAGCCCCTTCTCCCACGAGAGGAGGTTCGCGCCCCGCTTCACGGCGTCCGGCCCGTCCGGGTTCGCCGCCTCGACGATCGGGTCGATCCGCGCGAAGATCTGGTCGATCCCGGCGACCTCCTCCTTCGCCGTCTTGCGCCCGCTGCTCGCGACGTCGTCCTGCGCGCGCTGCAGCGCCTCGCGGAACGCGCCCAGCCCCGCGACGAGGCTCGCGAGCGCCTCGCGGGGCGCCGTCGCCGGCTCGACGGCCGAGCCCGAGGGGACCTTCGCGACGACCTTCGCGATGCGGGCGATGTGGCGGAGCTTCTCGTCCTGGAAGATCGGGGCGCTCTCGCAGTGGTCCACGATGTCCGGGATCAGCTGGAGCTTCGCGACGTACTCCTCGAGCTGCTCGGGCGTGTCGGCGACGAGGTTCGCGATCGTGTCCCCCTGCACGAGGTCGCTCGCGTACCGGACGCTCTCGAGGTTCGTCGCCTGGAGGTCGAGGAGGTTCCCCGAGTAGTGGAGCCGGCGCGCGCCGATCGCGAGCATGCCCGCGGCGACGAGGAGCGACACGAAGACGAGCCGCCCCGGCCGGCGGATCGCCCAGTGGTCGAGCTTCACCGCCGCGCGCGTGCGCGCCCAGCCCGGCCTCGGACGCCGCGAGAGGCCGCCCGCGCCGCGGTCGACGAGGACGATCATGGCCGGGAGGACGAGGAGCATGGTCGCGAGGCAGCAGAGGATCCCGACGGCCGCGATGACGCCGAACTCGCGGATCCCCTGGAAGTCCGCGAAGATCGTCGCCATGAAGGCGAGCGCGGTCGTCATGGCGCCGGCGATCGACGCGCGCCCCGTGAGACCGAGCGCGGCCTCGAGCGCGGGCGCGGGCGCCGTGCCGTAGGTCCGCTCCTCGTCGTAGCGCGAGACGAGGTGGATGCCGAAGTCGATCCCGAGGCCGATCAGGATCTCCATGAAGACGATCGAGATCAGGTTCAGGTGCCCCGGCCAGATCGTCGCGAACGCGAGCGTGAAGGTGATCGCCATCGCGAGGCAGATCCCCGCGCAGACGGGCCCGAGCACGCGGCGGAACGAGATGATGAAGAGGAGGATCACCGCGACGAAGGCGACGGCGGTCGCGAGCGTCGCGTCGGAGCGGTAGGTCTCCATCTCCTCGAGCTCGAGGACGGGTCCGCCCGTGAGGCCGAGCTTCATGTCGGCCCACTTCGGGTCGCGGCGGAAGCCGTCGAGGATCTCGCGGAGGCGCACGACCGCGGGCCCCGAGCCCTCGATCGACTTCGCCGCCGACACGAGGACGAAGATCCGCTGGCCCTCGGGGCCGTAGCGCGACGTCGGCGTGTTCGCCGCCTTGCCGGGCTTGCCCCACGCGTAGCCGTCGTCGACCACGTCCTCCCACGGGGTCTTGTAGGGCGCCCCCTTCACGACGGCGTCGCGGACGGAGTCGAGGACCGCGAAGAGGATCCCTCCCATGTCCGCGCCGCCGCCGCCATCCGAGCCCCGGTCGCCCGTGTCGATGCGGCTGTTCACGTGCGCGGCGAGGCCCGCGAGGATCCCGCCCGCGCCCTCGCCCTGGTGGAGCCGCGCGAAGAGGTTCGTGTCCTCGAGCGTCCCCGCGAGCTCGGAGAGGTCGCCCACCTGCGCCATCTGGAGCGCCGTGCCCGGAGGCAGCTCGGAGACCGGCACCTTGTGGAAGACGTTCGAGAAGAGCTTCTCGCCGCGGCACGCCTCGGAGAACGAGTCCGCGAAGGCGCGGCACCGCGCGCGGGTCTTCGCCTCGGCGACGACCGTCATGGCGGCGAGGTCGTCGAACTCGGCCTCGAGGGCGGTGTAGCGCTTGTTGTACTCGAGGTCCTTCCCGATGAGGTTGTTGCGGTCGAGGTCGAGGTAGAGGAACTTCGCCGCGACGAGGGCCGCGACGGCGGTGAGCGCGAAGGC
The DNA here is from genome assembly GCA_964648345.1 of uncultured Planctomycetota bacterium. Classification (GTDB taxonomy): domain Bacteria; phylum Planctomycetota; class J058; order J058; family JACQDU01; genus CAZYLP01. The sequence goes on along the minus strand of CAZYLP010000012.1, from coordinate 17,546 downwards.
GAAGACGAGCACCTGGTGCGGGTGCGTGACGATCGTGTGCGCGAGCGACGCCGTCGCGCGCTCGACGAGCGTCGTCCCCGTCTGTCCGGTGACTCCCGCCGATGCGGCGCGGGGCGCGTCTTCCGTCACGCTGGCTCCGAAAAGGCCGTCTTGTGTACCCGAACCGGACGTTCGTGTCCATCCGTCGTGTAAGCTCTGAGCCCGTCATGTCACGGCTCGCGGGCAAGCGCGCGGTCTTCGTCATCGCGTTCCGGAACTTCCGGGACGAGGAGCTCCTCGAGCCGAAGGCGGCCCTCGAGGCCGCGGGCGCGAAGACGCTCGTCGCCTCCTCCGCGCTCGGAGCGGCCGAGGGCATGCTCGGCGCGCGCGTGACCCCCGACCTCCTCTACACCGCGATCCGTCTCGACGAGCTCGACGCGCTCGTCTTCGTCGGCGGCGAGGGCGCCGCGGAGTACTGGGACGACCGCGCCGCGCACGAGCTCGCGAAGAAGGCGCAGGCGCAGGGGAAGGTGCTCGGCGCGATCTGCTTCGCGCCCTCGACGCTCGCGAACGCGGGCCTCCTCGAGGGGCGCAGGGCGACCTGCTTCGCGACGCGGAAGGGTCACCTCCTCGCGCGCGGCGCGATCTTCACGGGCGAGCCCGCGACGCGCGACGGCAAGCTCGTCACGGGCGAGGGCCCCGCGGCCGCGAAGGCCTTCGGCGAAGCCCTGGTCCAGGCCCTCGCGTGAGCTCCCTCGTCGTCGTGGACTTCGGCGCCGGCAACGTGGCCTCGATGGTGAAGGCGCTCAGGAAGATCGGCGGCGCGCCCGAGATCGTCACGCGCGCCGAGGACGTGAAGGCGGCGTCGCGCGTGATCGTGCCCGGCGTGGGCGCGTTCGGGGCGGCCATGTCGGAGATGCGGAAGCGCGGGCTCGAGCCCGCGATCAAGGACGCGGTCGCGCGCGGCGTGCCCGTCCTCGGCGTCTGCATCGGGCTCCAGCTGTTCTTCGAGTCGAGCGAGGAGACGGCGGGCGAGGCCGGCCTCTCGATCTTCGACGGGCGCTGCCAGCGCTTCGCGGAGGCTTCTCCGTCCGGGGAGCGGCTCAAGGTCCCGCAGATCGGCTGGAACCAGGTGAAGCCCGCGCCCGCGAGCCGGCTCTTCGCGGGCCTGAGCGCCGGCGCGAGCTTCTACTTCATCCACAGCTACTACTGCGTCCCGCGCGACCCGAAGGTCGTCGCCGCGACGGCGGAGTACGGCGTCGAGTACGCCTGCGCCGTCGAGCGAGGGAAGGTCGCCGCGGTCCAGTTCCACCCGGAGAAGTCCGCCGCGAACGGCCTCCGGGTCCTCGAGAACTTCCTGTCCCTATGAGGCGCGCCCTCCTCGTCCTCCTCGTCGCGCTCGCCGCGTGCAGCGAGCCCGCGCCGAAGCCCGAGAGCCCCGCCCAGCGCCGCACGCGCTGCGAGAAGCGCCTCGTCGAGTCGGGCAACAAGGACCCGTGGGCGTACTTCGAGCTCGGCGAGCTCGACGAGGCGGAGAACGACCTCGAGCGGGCCGTCGAGGACTACGGCGCCGCCGTCGCGCTCCTCCCGCCGCGCCGCGTGACGCGCCCCGCGCTCTCGCTCGGCCGCGTGCATCTCAAGCGCGGACGCCTCGAGCCCGCGCGCCGCATGTTCGAGGAGGTCCTCCAGACCGTCCCCGACGACTCGAAGCGCTACAAGGAGAACCCCGACTTCCGCGCCGCCGCTCTCGGCTTGAAGGAGGTCTTCGAGAAGGCGCCCGACCCCCGCGCCGAGGAGCGCGTCCGCGCGCGCTTCCTGGACGAGCTGGGCGGCGCGGCGAAGGACTGGCCCGCGCGCTGACCCCTCGACTCGTTCCTCGCTCGGGGCTGCGGGCTACCGCACCATGCTCCGCATCTTCGCGAGGTCCTTCCTCACGAGCTCGGCCTCGTGCCCGTCCGGGTCGAGCTCGAGCACCTTCTCGAAGTCCGCGATCGCGCCCTCCATGTCCTTGTTCGACCTCCTGAGGACGCCGCGGTTGAGGTGAGCGCGGGGGCTTCCGCCCCCGCGCTCGATGAGGCGGTCGAAGTCCTCGAGCGCGCCCTTCCGGTCGCCTCGCTCGAAGCGGGCCATGCCGCGGTTGTTGAGGGCCGTCTGGTGGTTCGGGTCGAGCGCGAGCGCGCGGTCGGCGTCCGCGATCGAGCGGTCCATCTCGCGGAGCTCGGCGTACGCGAGCGCGCGTGCCGCCCAGTTCTCCGCGTCGTTCGGGTCCACCTCGACCGCCTTCGCCGCGGCCTCGAGCGCGCGCCGGCCGTCCTTCGCGCGGAAGTACGTCGTCGCGAGCGTGCGCCAGTTCGACGCGTCGCGGGGCTCGAGCGCGCACAGCCGCTCGAGGTCGGCGAGGGCCTCCTGGATCCGCCCGAGCTTGCCGAGGATCAGCCCGCGGTTCCTGAGCGCGACGGCGCGGTCGGGGTCGATCGCGAGACACCGCTCGAACGCCTCGAGGGCCTCCGGGATCCGGCCCAGGCTCCCGAGCGCCGCGCCCTTGTTGACCCAGTCGCGCGGGTTCCTCGGGTCGAGCTCGAGCGAGCGCTCGACTTGCACGAGACACTCCTCGAACTGCCCGCGCTCGAGGAGCGCCATCCCGATGTTCGAGATCGGCGCGGCCCATCCGGGCTCGAGCTCGGACGCCTTGCGCCAGCACTTCATCGCCTCGTCGAGCCGGCCGCTCTCGGCGAGCTGGACGCCCTCCCTGAAGAGGCTCACGGCCTCGGGCGACCGCTCCCCGAAGTCGGTGTTCGGCATGTCGTGCGAGCGCGTGAAGACGACGCGCGCGCGCGTGCTCGACGTCTCGGCGGCCGCGTCGGGCGGCACCGGCGCGGCCGGAGGCGGCGGAGGAGGAGGAGCAGGCGCGGGCGGCATCGGACGCGCCGGCGGAGGGGGAGGAGCGGCCACGGGTGGCTTCGGGCGCGTCGCGAGGAGCACCGCGGTCGCGCCCGTGGCTCCGAGGACGAGGAGGAGGAGGCCGAGGGCGACGTACCGGCCGGCCCCCGCGCGGACCTCGACGCGCCGCTCGAGCGCCTCGAGGAGCGCGGCCCCGTCCTCGAAGCGCCGGTCGGGGTCCGGCGCGAGCGCGCGGAGGATCACGCTCTCGAGCCACCTCGGCACCTCGGGGCGGAGCTTCCGGATCGGGACCACGCGCCCGGAGTCGACCTGCTCGATGATCTCCATCGTCGACCGACCGTTGAACGCGGGCTCCCCCGCGAGGCACTCGTGGATGATCGCCCCGAGCGCGAAGACATCGACCTCGGGTCCGCTCGACTTCGCGTCGCGAGCCTGCTCGGGCGCCATGTAGCCCGGCGTCCCGATGAGGACGCCCGTCTTGGAGAGCGACGCCGCGCCGTCGCTCCCCTGGAGGCTCTTCGCGAGGCCGAGGTCCGCGATCACGGGGAGCCCGCGGTCGTCGAACAGGACGTTCTCGGGCTTCAGGTCGCGGTGGACGATGGAGCGTTCGTGGACGCGGCCGAGCGAGCGCGCGAGGTGCTCCGCGATCTCGAGCGTCTCGACGACGGACAAGGGGCCCTGCCGGAGCTTGTCGCGGAGGGTGCCGCCGGCGAGGAACGGCATGACGATGTACCGCGACTCCTTGTAGTCGCCCGCGTCGATGAGCGGCACGAAGCCGTCCTCGGCGTGGACCGTCTTCTGGACGGCCGCCTCGCGCTCGAAGCGGAGCACGGCCGCCCGCTCCGTGCGGTTCAGGACCTTGATCGCGACGCGGAGGCCCTGGGGCGAACGCGCGCGGAAGACGACGCCTGCCCCGCCACGACCGATCTCAGCTTCGACCAGGTACGGCCCGATCTGCACGAACGGAGGATACCTCGACGGATGTGACTTAGCCCTCTAGACTCTCCGGGCTTGCGTCAGAAGGGGGGTAGGGGGCGGAGCCGCCACCGTAGCCTCGTACTCATCGCGTCGCTGATCGCGGGGGGTCTCCCCGTCCTCGCGCAGGATGCGAAGCACGACGCGAAGAAGGGCCCCAAGAACGAGCTCAAGCTCGAGGCCTTCTTCACGCACTTCCAGCCCGAGAAGGACGGGACGCTCATCGTCCTCATGGGCGAGGCGCACGTGACCTTCGAGTCCTTCGTGAAGAAGGACGCGCAGTTCCTCGACGTGCGCGCCGACAACGCGGTCGCGTTCGTCCCGACCGAGGTGGACCTGCGCAAGGAGGGCGCCCCCGCGATCCGCGCGCTCTACGCCGAGGGCCACGTGCGCCTCTCCCAGCGCGTGAAGGGGAAGGCGCCCTTCCTCCTCGAGGCGGAGCGCCTCTGGCTCGACCTCGTCGAGGAGCGCGCCTACGCCATCGACGCGACCGCGCGCGTCCCGGGCAAGAAGAAGACGACGGCCGCGCCCGGCCCGAACCCGCGCTCCTCGCAGCCGGGCGCCGCGGCCTTCACGCTCCGCGCGCAGAAGCTCCGCCTCGAGGGGACGGACACGCTCACCGCGGAGGGCGCCGCGCTGTCGGCCTGCGAGTTCGGCCTCCCCCACGAGGCCCTCGAGGCGACGAAGATCACGATCGTCGAGGCCCGCGACGGGAAGCGCCTCCCGAACGCGATCGCCGCCGCCGCCGCGCTCGGCGACGTGGGCGGCGCGGCGATCGCGCGGAAGGCGGAGCGCGACCTCCCCTACCAGAGGTTCGGCGACCTCACGCGCCGTCGCGCCGAGGCCCGCGAGGGCTCGGACGCGATCTTCCACTCGGTGCAGGACCCGCGCTTCGTGTCCGTCGAGGGCGCGGGCTTCCGCGTGCGTCCGCCCTTCACGGGCGAGGAGGGCTTCGGCCTGCCGTTGCCGTTCCCCGTCGCGTGGGAGACGGACTGGCCGTTCCCCGACGTCCGGATCGGGCGCAGCTCGAGGATGGGCTGGTTCGAGAAGGCGTCGATCCGGATCCCGGTCCTGAAGCCGAGCATCCTCCACGACTCGAAGGACCGCCACGTGAAGGACGGCCTCGAGCTCGCGCTCAAGGGCGGCGGCGGCTTCTACGAGCTCCGCGGCGGCATGGGCGAGGGCGGCGCGAGCTACGAGTACCACGACGCGGGGAAGAGCGTCGCCCGCGGCACCTTCACGGGCACGTACCTCCACGACCGCGCCAAGCAGGACCGGAACGGCACGCCCGTCCCCGACGAGGACCGCTTCTGGTCGCGCGGCGTCCACCAGCACGACATCCCCCTCGGCGACCACCTCGACGCCGAGATCTCGAAGCTGAGCGACCGGAACTACCTCCGCGAGTGGGAGCGGAGCGCCGCGCTCACGCAGAAGGAGCAGGAGACCTACGTCTACCTCCGCCGCACGTGGGACGACCTCGGCGCGCGCTTCGACGCCCGGTGGCGCCTGAACGACTTCCAGACGCAGGTCGAGGACCTCCCGCGCGCGCGGCTCGACTGGCTCTACACGCCCGTCTTCGCGAGGCCCGTGCTCGGCGGCCTCTACTTCACCGCCAAGACCGAGGTCGCGAACTTCCGCCGCCGCTTCGACGACGCCTTCCACATCCCGGACGAGCGCCTCCTCCGCACCGACCTCGAGGGCCGCCTCGACTACAAGCTCTCGATCCTCGACAAGGTCTACCTCCGCGGCTTCGGGAGCGGCCGCTTCACGGACTGGACGCGCCGGCAGCTCCCGGGCGGGACGACCGAGCCCGACTCGATCGAGCGCTTCCTCGGCACCGTCGGCGCGCGCGCGGGCACGCAGTTCGACGCGCCCTTCGTCCTCTCGCAGTCGGGCTTCACGCTGCGCCACGTGGTCATCCCCGAGGCCGGGTACGAGAACCGCCTCCTCGACACGCGCGACCCCTCGACCGTCGTCCAGATCGACGAGGTCGACACCTTCCGTCGCGGCGCCTTCGTCTACGGCCGCCTCCGCAACCGTCTCCAGTACGCGGACGACCCGAGCGGCAAGGGCTCGCGCGAGCTCCTCGACGTGGTCCTCGAGGGCCGCTACTTCCCGACCGACGAGCGCCTCGCCCCGCAGACGCGGATCTGGGGCACGGTCTTCGCCGACGCGCGCCTCTACCTCGGGAGCGAGGGCACGCTCCGCGCGATCTCGGAGGTGGACCCGAACCGCCATCGCATCCTCCGCCTCGACACGACGCTCACGTGGCTCGCCTCGCGCTCGGTGGGCGTGTGGACCGGCGCCGAGGGGCGCGTCTACCCCGACGTCTCGCTCGACGTGGGCTTCCACGAGATCGCCGACCTCTCCCGCTTCGTCGGCTGGGGCCTCGACGTCCGCTTCACGCAGTCCTGGGGCGCCCGCTTCGAGCAGCTCTACGACATCGACCAGAAGGACTTCCTCCGCCACCGCCTCATCGTCAGGCGTTACTTCCACGGCTTCGCCTTCGAGCTCACGGGGAGCTGGGACCCGATCCTCCGCGACACGCGCGTCACCTTCTCCGTCGTCCCGTTCTTCGAGGACCCGGACACCACGCCCCACCCCGCGCTCGACTTCACGGGTCAGTGATACAGTCCGCGCCATCGGGTGGTCGGATGCGACGGATCGGGCTCTTGCTCCTCGTGACGGCGTGCTCCGCGACGGACCCGCCTCCTCGTCCCGCGGCCCGGCAGGCGACCGGACCCGTCGCCAGGGTGGAGACCGAGGTGGTCGCGACGGCCGGCGACTCCGCGGACGACCCCGCGATCTGGATCCACCCGAAGGATCCGGCGCGGAGCCTCATCCTCGGGACGAACAAGAAGGACGGCCTCGAGGTCTACACCCTCGACGGCAAGCGCCGGGAGATCGTCTCCGCGGGCACCCGGCCGAACAACGTCGACGTCCGCTACGACGTCGCTCGCGCGGAGACGCGGATCGATGTCGCCGGGGCGTCGGCTCGCGGGACGGAGAAGGGCGTCCTCCTCTGGTCGATCGACCCCGACGGTCAGGTGAAGCCGCTCACGCCGAGGGCGCTCCGCGTCCTCGACGGCGCCGATGCGTACGGGTTCTGCTTCTACCGCCGGCCCGATTCGGGAGCACTCTTCTTCTTCGTCTCCTCGAAGGACGGAGTCGTCGAGCAGTACCGCGTCACGCTCGGCCCCACCGTCGCCGCGACGCGCGTACGGACGCTCGAGGTCGGGAGCACGGTCGAGGGCTGCGTCTGCGACGACGAGTACGGCCGGCTCTACGTGAGCGAGGAGGAGACCGCGATCTGGTGCTACGGCGCCGACCCGGAGGCTCCCCCGGCGACGCGGCGCAAGGTCGCCGGGACGTCGGGCCCGGGAGCGTTCGCCGCGGACACGGAGGGGCTCGCGATCTATCACGCGGCGGACGGCAAGGGCTACATCGTCGCGTCGAGCCAGGGCTCGGACACCTACAACGTCTACCGGCGCGAAGGCGACAACGCCTTCGTGAAGACGATCGACCCGAGGGCCGGCCCGGCGATCGGAGACGTCGAGGCCACCGACGGCCTCGACGTGACGAACGTCCCGACGTCTGCGGAGCTCCCGAAGGGCTTCCTGATCGTGCAGGACGGGAAGAACGGCGCGCGGCAGAACTTCAAGATCTTCGCGTGGGAGGACGTGGCCGGCGCCGACCTCGCCATCGACACGACGTGGGATCCGCGCCGTCCGTCCCTGCGCAGGCGTGGGGAGTAGAATGACCCCATGAGCAAAGAGATCGTCTCGACGACGGACGCGCCCGCCGCGATCGGACCTTACTCGCAGGCGGTCGCCGCGAACGGCTTCCTGTTCTGCTCGGGGCAGGTGGCCCTCGACCCGAAGACCGGCCAGATGGTCGGGGGCGGCGACGTGCAGAAGGAGACCGAGCGCGCGCTCGTCAACCTGAAGGGCGTGCTCGCGGCGAAGGGCCTGAGCTTCGCCGATGTCGTCAAGACGACCGTCTTCCTCGCGAACATGGACGACTTCGCGAAGATGAACGAGGTCTACGCGAAGTACTTCTCCTCCAAGCCTCCGGCACGCGCGACGGTCGCGGCGGCGGGCCTCCCCAAGGGGGCCCGGGTCGAGGTCGAGTGCATAGCCGCCATGTCCCTTTGACTTTCCAGAGGCGCGCGGTCACAGTGGCGGGCGGCAGGTCAGACGACATTCATGGGTGATCCGCTCCACAAGATTCGCATCAAAAAGGTCTTAGGGCCGACGAACACGGGCACGGCCGTGCTCCTCGGGAACGACCAGAAGACCTTCGTCATGTTCATCGGGATCTACGAGGGAGCTGCGATCATCCGCGAGCTCAACGGGGAGTCGCCCGCGCGACCGCTCACGCACGAGCTCATCTCCTACGTCATGCAGGGCTTCAGCATCGAGGTGAAGCAGATCGTCATCTCGGACATCGTCGACAACACGTTCTGCGCCACGCTCGTCCTCGAGCAGAAGTGCGTGAACGGAGGCGGCGAGTTCAACGGCAAGCGCAACGAGGTGAGGATCGACGCGCGCCCCTCGGACTGCCTCGTCATCGCCCTCAAGGAGAAGAAGGAGATCTACGCGACCCAGGCCGTCCTCGACAAGGTCCGCGACATCTCCGAGGAGATCGGCTCCTTCGGCGGCAAGCAGCCGAAGCAGCCCAAGGCCGAGGAGAACCCGTACGCTCTGAAGGAGTTCGACGTCTCGAGCCTGAAGGAACAGTTCGAGAACTTCGACTTCGAGCTGGGCGGCGGCGACAAGGACGAGGAAGAAGACGACGAGGACTGAGCCTTGCTGAGCCGCCCCGGGTGCTTCCCCGGAGCTGGCTCACCGCCCTGTCGCTCGTCGTTCTCCCCCTGGAGGTTGTGCTCGCAGGCGAGGACCTGGGCCACGAGCCCCAGGTGTGGCTCCCCGTCACGGCGCAGGCCGAGCTGATCGACGAAACGTTCGGCGGCTACATCGAGGTCCAGCCGCGGCTCGACCGCGAGGGCCTCGACCGGCTCCTCGTGCGGCCCGCGGTCTTCGGGCGGATCACCGAGGAGGTCTCGGCGTGGGTCGGCTACGCGTGGACCCCGGGCTTCGATCCTCCGGAGAGACTCGGGACACACGAGGACGAGCACCGGATCTGGGAGCAGCTCCTCATCGAGCTCGAGCTCGGCGAGGGCGAGGCACCATCGCTGTCGTTCCGGACGCGGCTCGAGCAGCGGTTCCTCGAGGACGTCCCCGACGTGGCCATCCGGGTCCGGCAGATGGTCCGGTTCCAGGTCCCGGTCCACGAGATCGTCTCCCTCGCGACCTGGGACGAGGTCTTCCTCAACGCGAACGACGCGCGCCGCGGTCCGCGCGCGGGGTACGACCAGAATCGACTCTTCCTCGGAGTGAACCTCGCCTTCAGCGAGGAGGTGAAGCTCGATGTGGGTTACCTCAACGTCCACTCGAGAGGTCGCGGAGAGGACCCCGACCGGATGAGGCATGTGCTGATGGTGTGGCTCATGTTCAAGTTCTGAGACGGCGGCGATCAACCACTCCTCTGCGGCCTCAGCGTCTCTGCGCCTCTGCGTTTAGAACGATCGGATCGCTCCTCCACGCTCTGTCGGGATGGGGTGCTAGAGTCGCGGACGTGAGTGCGGAGCGCGAAGAGTTCGAGTTCCTGGTCGGTCAGGCCCAGCGATGGGCCGAGCTGGACCAGCTCTTCGGTGTCGGCTCTGCGGTGCGCCCGGAGCTTCCGAAGCTCGCTCCGCCATCTCCCGCTCCGGCTCCGCGTCCTCCCGCTCCGGCTCCGCGGCCTCGAGTCTCGGACAAGGCCGCCCGGCTCGCCGCCGTGCAGAAACGGCTCGAGGGCTGTACGCGGTGCGCTCTCTCGGGCGGGCGCACGAACATCGTCTTCGGTCAGGGCGACCCCGACGCCGAGCTCGTCTTCGTGGGCGAGGGACCCGGAGAGACCGAGGACCAGACCGGCCTCGCCTTCGTCGGACGCGCGGGCGAGCTCCTGACGAAGATGATCGTCGCGATGGGCCTCACGCGCGAGACGGTCTACATCTGCAACGTGGTCAAATGCCGGCCCCCCGGGAACCGCCAACCCGCGCCCGAGGAGATGGCGACCTGCCTCCCCTTCCTCGAGGAGCAGCTCTCGATCATCCAGCCGAAGGTGATCTGCGCGCTCGGCAAGACGGCGACGATGGGTCTCGGGCTCCTGAAGCCGATGCAGTCGCTCGGGAGCGTTCGCGGCCGCTTCCAGGACTGGCGCGGGACGCCCGTCATGGTGACCTACCACCCGAGCAACCTCCTGAGGACGCCCGGGGACAAGCGCAAGGCGTGGGAAGACCTCCAGAAGATCTTCCCTCACCTCAGGCAGCACCAAGCTGGGGGGCGATCGCCTCCACCGACCCCTTGATCGATGACGGCGCCCTGACGCGCGGGAGCCTCGGGACGAGCACGGGCGCCGAGGCTTCGCGGACGGCGCGGTCCACGGCCTCGGGCGCGATGAAGGCGGCGAAGCTCGCCCCCTCCGCCTGGCGCGCGAGGGCGACGAGCGTCGGCCGGATCCGGTCGCTCGCGGCGCGGATCGTGTCCGCGAGGTCGTGGCCTTCATCGCCGTGGACGATCCGCTCGTCCCAGGCGAGGGCGTTCTCGATGCAGTCGTCGAGGCCGCGGTCGAGCCGGAGCTCGCTCCCCGAGGGGAGCCAGCGGAGGATCGACACGCGGCCGACGAGGGGCTTCACGAGCGCGTAGAAGGGGTCGAGGGCGTCGGGCTGACCGTTCGCGCAGGCGATGAGGACGCGGTCGCCGAGCGGCCGCCCGCGGCGCGGGACGACGAGGACCGGCGGCCCAAGGCGGCGGAGGAGCGCGGCGAAGGCGAGGCGCCGCCCGAGGCCCGACGCGCCTTCCGGCCCGGGGCGCGCGCAGACGACGAGCCGCGCGTCGGGGGCAGCGTCCGAGACCGCGAGGAGGTCCGAGCCCGCCGGCCGCACGAAGGAGACCTCGAGGCCGCGGCGGCGCGCGACGAGCTTGAGGCGCCGGTGCGCGCGGAGTGTAGGAATTCCCCCCGCCGTCAGCGCGAAGCCCCGGAGAGGAGCCGAGAGCCTCGCGGCGAGGTCCGCCGCGACGCGGAGGGCTGCGAACCCCGCGGGGCCGCTCTCGAGGGCGATCGCGATCGGACGTTCGTTCATGCCGGGGGGCCTCCGTCGCGACGCGAAGCAAGACCCGGTCCCGAACGCCCGGCCTCGCGGCACCGGGCTTGCGACGGGCGGACTCGCGGAGGAGGAGTGACCGTGGTCAGCGGGCCCGCGCACATCGTCGCCGTGTTCGCCCGCGAGCGGGACCGCTCGCGAGCCGCGCCGCACGGGCGGGTCCTGAGACGCCTCCCCGAGGGCTCGGTCCGGGTGAGCCCCGGGCTGACCGGCCTCGGTGCGACGCTCGGCTTCGCGCTGGCGGCGGTGATGACGCCCGCGTTCGCTTTCCTCATCGGGCGTCTCGCCGGCGAGCCCGTCCCGCGGCCACTCCTCCTCGGCGCCGTGGCGGGGGCCGTGGGAGCGGTCCTCGGAGCGCTCGTCGTCCGCAGAGGCGCGCGCTCCTTCGAGAAGGAGATCAACGCTCACATCGACCGCGCGCGCCTCGTCGCCCTCCTCGAGGCCGACGCGGCGGACGCCGAGACGTACTGCCGGAGGCTCGAGGCGCAGGGCGCGCTCGAGGCCCTCGCGCTGCCGAAGGGCGTGCACGTCGAGGCCCCGGGCGAGGTGATCCCGTTCGCGCGCCTCGCGGGCGAGCGGCAGGAGGACGAAGGCTTCGGGGCGACGTTCGTCGCGGGCCACGCCGACCTCCCGGGCGCGGCGGCGCGCATCGAGGACGCGGGCGTGAGGATCGCGTTCATCGGCCGCGACGGTCTCGTCGGACCCGCGCGGTCCGAGAACGCGGGCTGGTGGCGCGAGCTCACCCTCCGTCACGGGAAGCCGATCCACCTCACCCTCGCGGACGGCGAGCTCGTCCTCGTGGGCGACGCGCGCCGGATCGCGCTCGTCCTCTCGGGTCACCGGAACGACGCGATCTCGTCCGCGCTCGCGCGCCTCGCCGAGCGGTTCGGCTGCCCCGACGAGAGCGCGCGCGTCGTGACGGACCGGATCGACCAGGGCGGCATGGGTCTCGTCCTCTTCGGGCCGCGGGACGCGCGCCGCCGGGCCGTCGAGCTCCTCTCCCGGGTCGCGGTCGCCTCCTCGGAGGGGACGAGCGCGAGGAGCGAGGGTCGCGCCGCCGGGTAGCGTGGATTCGGCGCGAAGCCATTGGTATTCTACGGCTTGCGCCGATGCCGACTCCCGACCTCCTGCAGCAGGACGGACTGACGCTCGACGAGCGGTTCTTCGCTCGCATCGCCGTCAAGAACGGCCTCCTGAGCGAGACGGACCTCGCTCTCGCGACGCGCGACCGCGTCGCGAGCGGCCGGCCTCTCCC
>CAZYLP010000012.1:0-5219 GCA_964648345.1 uncultured Planctomycetota bacterium | reverse complement strand
GCTCGGGGTGCTCGCCGGTGACCACGGGCCACCACGGGTACTTGTCGGGCCGCGCGTCGCCGAAGTCCGCGCCACGAGGGCTCGCATCCCAGCCGGGCGTGACCGCGGGCATGTACGGCAGCCCCGAGCGGCCGGCCTCTCCCCGAGGTCCTCCGGACGCGCGGGCTCCTGAGCGAGCTCAAGATCGCGAAGGTCCGCGAGGCCCAGTCGGCGAGCCAGGTCGTGCGGATCGACTCCCTCTACGCGGACATCCTCGTCCAGCGCCGCCTCGTCGCGCGCTCGGCGATCGAGGAGGCCTTCGCGGAGCAGCGGCGCCGGCGCTACCGCGTCCGCGTGGGCGAGCTCCTCGTCGAGCAGGGCGCGCTCAGCCCGGAGGGCCATCGCGCCGTCCTCGGCGCCCTGATGCGGCGCGCGACCGAGGAGGAGCCGGGATCTCCGGTGGATGCGACCTCGTCGGGGGCCGAGAAACGCGGCCTCCGCGCCGAGCAGATCGCGCCCTCCTCGACGGGCCCGCTCGCCGTCTCGACGCCGGGCTCGATGCCGCGGACGATGGCGAAGCCGCCGCCGCCCCTTCCGGCGACGCCGCCGCGCGCGGCACCGAGACCGGCGCCCGCGCCCGTCCCGCCGCCCATCGGGATCACGAAGAACCCGAAGCCCGGCGCCGCGATCAACCTCGACTCGCGCGAGAGCGACCCCGGCGACTCGAGCATGGAGACGGCCGCGATCGAGCCGCCGCGGAAGCCTCCCGGCCCGAACGAGACGGTCGACGTCGAGCCGCCCCATCCGAGCGGGCCGAGCTTCCTCGAGTCGAACGTGAAGCTCCTCATCACGCAGGACTCGGACCGGGAGAAGTCGGCGGACGGCGACTTCCTCGCGAGCGCGCTCGAGCTGCGGCTCTCGGGCGGCGACGAGGGGCCCCAGTTCCGCGAGGACGACAAGAAGCAGCTCGCCGAGGACGTGAGCAAGGCCGAGAGCGCCGTGGCGAATCCGGCGCTCGACCGCGTCGTCGACAAGCCGAGCGCGACGAGCGGCGAGGGCACGCGCTTCTCGCCCGACGCGTGGCTCGACCGCAAGCGGCGCCGCCGGCGGCTCCTCTTCGTCTTCGTGGGCGCGTGGCTCCTCGCCGCGCTCGGGCTCGTCGGCGCCGCGGTCGCCGTCGCCGTCACTCACCGCAAGGCCTTCGACGACGCCCTGCGCCTCGCGACGGGCGCCGAGGCGCAGCCGCCCGTCGAGCAGGCGCGGATCTTCGCGCTGGCGCGCGAGCGCCACGCCGCCGCGCGCGGCTTCGGCGTCAGCGAGCAGCGGTGGCTCGCCCTCGACGCGCGGATCCTCACGAGCGAGGCGCGCGCGACCGCGATCGCCGCGATCGAGGCCGGCGACCCGAGCACGGCCCAGAACGCCCTCAAGACCGCGAAGGACAAGCTCGCGCCGGACGACGACGAGAACCGCGGCATCCTCACGCAGCTCCAGCTCCGCGCCGACAAGGAGGCGCTCGTCATCGCCGGCAAGGAGGCCGAGAAGCGGCGCGACTGGCGCACCGCCGTCGAGTGCTTCCGGAACGCGAACGCGGAGCCCCACCTCCAGCGCGTCCACAAGACCATGACGGACGAGCTCCGCGCCCTCCACGACGCCGCGCTCCAGTCCCGCCTCGAGACCGACCGGAAGGCGCTCGCCGTCGCGCTCAAGGTCTACCTCGAGATCACGAACGACCCCGCGTTCCAGGGGCTGCTCCGCGAGGTCGACTTCAGCTTCGCCTTCTGGGAGGCGGACTCCCAGCTCGCCGCGGGGCACCCCGCCGAGGCGATCGCTCTCTGCAAGAAGGCGCTCGGCTTCAAGGACGACCCCGAGACGCACAAGCTCCTCGAGCGCGCCCAGAAGCGGCAGCAGCTCGACGTCCTCCTCGCGCGCGCCCGCGCCGCGGCCCGCGAGTCGCGCCTCGAGGATGCCGCGCGCGACTTCGAGGAGGCGCTCCCGCAGACGACGGGCGACGAGCGCCGCCGCGTCGAGGGCGAGCTCCTGGACGTGAAGCGCCGCATGGGCGACCTCGAGCGCTGGAACGAGCTCCAGAACGTGCGCCGCTCCGTGATCGAGCTCGCGAAGGCGAGCGACTGGGACGGCGTCGCGGCCCGGCTCCCCGACCTCGAGAAGGCGGGCGAGAAGGACGGGCCGAAGCTCGTCCGCTTCGCGCAGCGCGCGAAGGGCATGGTCCTCGTCCCGCGGGGCGCCTTCGAGTACGGCTCCTCGGACAACGCGCACGACCCGAAGAAGCTCATCCGCCCGAAGAAGACGATCGCCCTCGAGGCCTTCCTCGTCGACTCGATCGAGGTCTCGAACAAGGAGTACGCCGCGTTCGCGCGGAAGACGAACCGCCCCGCGCCGGCGGGCTGGAAGGAGAACCTCGTCCTCCCGAACAGCCAGCCGGCCCGGACGCCTTCGGGCGAGTACGTGAAGACGTACAAGTCGGGCGAGGACAACCTCCCGGTCTCGGGCGTCACGTGGCAGGACGCCGCCGACTTCGCGAAGGCCGCCGGGAAGCGCCTCCTCGCCGACGTCGAGTGGGAGAAGGCCGCGCGCGGCACGAAGGGCCAGAAGTACCCCTGGGGCGAAGGCGACCCGCCGAACGACGTGCGGATCAACTGCCCGACCTACATGAAGCCCGCCGCGTGCGGCGACTCGCGCTCGGACGTGAGCCCCTTCCGGGTCCGCGACCTCGGCGGCAACGTCGCGGAGTGGACGGGCGACGTCCACCCGACGGCCGACGGGAAGAAGCACCGGATCATCCGCGGCGGCTCGCTCAGGAAGCCCGCCACCGACGCCCGCTGCTACGCGCGCGAGGAGGGCGAGGAGACGAAGAGCTGGGAGGACGTGGGCTTCCGCTGCGCCCTCGACCTCTCCGAGGCCCCGGGGTGGCTCGTCGAAGCGCTGCGCTGACTTACTTACTTACCCTTGGGGGCTTCGCCCCCAAACCCCGAGACCGGTCCTCGCGGCACCGCAAACGGCGCGGTGCCGCTGCGGTGTGGGGGGCGGTCCCCCCACGCCCCCCTACTTGAGCTTGTTCTGCGCCTGCTTCTCGAGGAAGAA
This sequence comes from uncultured Planctomycetota bacterium, assembly GCA_964648345.1. Taxonomy (GTDB): domain Bacteria; phylum Planctomycetota; class J058; order J058; family JACQDU01; genus CAZYLP01. The sequence continues at coordinate 2,138 of CAZYLP010000012.1, read as the reverse complement.
GTTGAGGAGCAGCTGCTGGAGCGCGAACTTGTCGCCCGAGTCCTTGTCCTTCTGGTGCTTGAAGTGCGAGAGCACGTGGAGGACGCAGCCGCCCGTCGCGGCCTGCGTGTGAGACTTGGCGTCGCCGCCCGGCTTCGGCGCCTTCACGACCCTGCCGTTCTTCCACCAGAACGTCACGGCGACGGCCGGTGACTCGGGGAAGCGCCTCTTGAGCTCGTTGCTCTCGATCAGGACCGACACGTCCGGCGAGAGGAGCTTTATGAGGAAGCTCCGCCCGTCCATCTTCCACGAGAGCTGGGACGCGTCCCACGTCGTGAGCGGGAAGACGTCGCGGAGGAGCGGGTGCTTGGCGTCCGAGGGCTTGATGTCCACCTTGTAGTCGTCGCCCGACTTCTTCGAGCTCTCGCCGGCCTTGGCGATCGAGCCCGGGAACGCCTTCTCGATCGTGAAGACGAGCTCCCAGTCGCTCGTGAAGAGGTAGCCGCCCTTCTCGACGAACTCGCGGATCCGGGCGAGCTGCGCCTCGTCGAACGGAGGCTTCCCGTTGCCGTCGCAGTTCACGATGAGGATCGACTTCGGGTCGAGCTTCGAGTCGACGAACTTGTCCTTCGGGACGACCGTGTGCTTGATCCCGACGGCCTTGAGGACGTCCTGCACGGTGTCGGACTGGCCGCGGACGACGACGACGTCGTCGTTCGCCATGCGCTCGATCGTCTTCGCGTCGTTCGGGCGCTCCTTGGCGATCCGCTTCATGACGGTGTCGCCGCCGCTCTTGGGCTCGTCGGCGGGAGCCGCCCCAGGCTCATCCAGACGGTTCTTGCCGCCCTTCCACGAGTCCTTGCGGGTCATCCACCAGCCCTTCCACTCGAGGGCGAACGTCATGCCCTCGCCGGTGATGACCGCGAGCGCGCCGTTCAGCTCGCGGCAGAAGGACGCCTCCTTCGCGTTCTTCTCGGCCTTCTCGAGGGTGGCGATGAGCCGGTCGATCGTCTCGACCGACGGGATGTGCTTCGTCGAGCGCGCCGCGACGATCTGGACGGCGTCCTCCTTGTCGTCGAGCGCCTCGAGGACCGCCTTCTGGGCCGCGGCGCTCCCCTGGAGCGCGAGGCCCTCGACGAGGAGGTAGCGGAGGTCGGCGGAGGAGTTCTTGTCGGCCTGGTCGGCGAGCTTCTGGACGCCGTCCTCGGCCTTCACGCCCTTGATCGCATCGAGCAGCTCGTGGTGCGCGTCCAGCTCGCGCATGCGGAGCGCGACCTTGAGGATCGTCGCCGCCGCCTTCGCGTCGCCCGCGCTCGTCGCCGCGGCGAGAGCCTTCTTGGCCGCGGCGGCGTCCCTGGCGCCGATCGCCTTGTCGAGGTCGCCCTCGACGTCGGCGCTGGCGGGCGCGAGGGCGAGGGCGGGGAGGAGGAGAAGCAGAGCCGCGAAGAGCACGCCTCGGCGCATGGTCACTTCGACTTTCTCAAGAGATGCATGGAGAGGGCGTGCGCGGGCATCGAGACGAAGACGCACGCGATCGCGAGTCCGAGGTGGATCGTCTTCCAGGTCGGGTCCGCGCCCTTGAGGATCATGCCCCAGTAGATGCCCGTCACGGCCGCGCCGACGCAGAGCACGAAGCCGATGAACGAGAAGAAGATCGTCACCAACCGCAGCATTTCACTCTCCCGATTTCGGCTCGGTGAAGCAGGCCTTCACGAACGACTTGACGACCGCCTCGCCGACCGCCGGCCCCCCGGGCCGGTCGAAGATGAAAAGGTACCGGGAGGAGAGCGCCGCCGCCAGCGAATGATCCCCCAGGACGGCCGAGGCCGCCTTCTCGCAGCCCTCGGGGGCCGCGAGCGGGGAGGGCTTCTCGACCTTCGCGACGAAGCCGTCGTAGCTCTCGGCGGCGGCCCTCGGGCTCACGTACTCGCACGCGGCGATCTGGAGGAAGGTCTTCCCGTCCTTCGTGCAGTAGACGACCTTCCAGGTGTTCGCGAAGTCCTCCGTCTTCACGTACTCGTCCGACGAGAGGATCCACTCGACGTCGCCCTGGAGCTCGCGCGGGAAGCGGCCGCGCCAGGTGTAGATGAGCGCGCGCCGGTTGCCGACGCGGACCTCGACGCGCTCCTCCTGCGTGCCGACCGGCGCCACGCTCGTGG
>CAZYLP010000011.1:0-26941 GCA_964648345.1 uncultured Planctomycetota bacterium | reverse complement strand
ATCTCGCCGTTGAAGACGATCCAGACCGTGCCGTCCTCGTTCGAGAGCGGCTGCGAGGCGGCGTCCGTCGTGTCGATGATCGCGAGCCGGCGGTGGCCGAGACCGACCGAGCCGTCCACGTGTGTGCCGCGGCCGTCGGGGCCGCGGTGGGCGATCACATCCGTCGAACGGTCGAGGAGCGCGCGGTCGACGGGCTGGTCGGCGGCGAAGTGGAAGACGCCCGCGATCCCGCACATGAGGCGGAGCCTAGCATGGAGCGTGCACTGCGACACATCGCGGCAGTCGCCTCACCGGCCGGTCTCGGTTCGCCTCCGCGCCCGCGGGGGACGTGGTTTACGCTCGGTCTCCACGTTGGCGCGCCGCGTGCCCTGCCCCGCGGCGAGGTCCTCCATGCGCTCCTCGCTCGCCCTGCCGTTCCTCGTCCTCGTGCTCGCCGCACCGGCGCGCGCCGATCAGGTCTCGGTCCTCGGGAGCCACGAGCTCTCGGGCCGTCGCGGCGAGGACACCTTCACGGGGACCGTCGAGATCTCACCCGACGCGACCTTCAAGGGCGAACGCCGCTTCGCGTCCGGCAAGAAGGAGGCGCTCGCGGGCACGGTCTCCGTCGACCGGGACGCGGTCGTCTTCACGGACGCAGCGCCGGTCGGCGTCGTGGGCGCGCTCTCGGGCGGCGCCTCGAAGACGGAGCCGCGACGCTACGTCCGCGCCGAGCGCGGCGAGAAGATCGTCTGGCGCCACACCTCAAGCGACCTCGGGGAGGAGATCGTCGCCGGCGCGAAGGAGTCGAAGCTCGCCGTGCTCCTCCGCGCCGCGAAGGCGGGCCGTCCGGCGAACTATCTCCTCAACGAGAACCGGGGCTTCGTCGACCCGGACCCCGAGCGGCGGATCCTCCGCTCGAAGGAGCCGCGCCCCGAGGAGGTCGTCCGCCTCGCGCGCGAGAAGGGCGTGAAGACGATCCTCTCCTTGAACGGAGACCTCGACAAGGAGCGCTGGCTCCGCGGCGACGACCCCGAGAAGCCGGCCGAGAAGGTGAACCTCCGCGACCTGATCGCGCGCGAAGGGCTCCGTCACGAGGTCTTCCGCATGAGCGCCGGCCGAGCGCCGACCGACGAGGAGCTCGTCGGGATCTTCAAGGTCCTCCTCGACGACTCGAAGAAGCCGATCCTCCTCCACTGCCTCGGCGGCTCGGATCGGACCGGGGTGATCGCCGCGCTCTACGCGATCGAGGTCCTCGGCACCTCCAAGGAGGACGCCAAGAAGATCATGCGCGACCACATGTGGGCCTCGCACGACGGGACCGAGATCCAGGGCGTCTACCTCGACCTCTACAAGCCGGGTCACCTCCGCGCGCTCCTCGAGAAGGCGGGCGTCGCGGTGCCGCGGCGGTAGTTATGATCGCCCGGCATGGAGCGGCCCCCGGGCGAGCCCAGGCGTGAAGAGAGCGAGCTCGAAGCTCTGCGCGCGCGGCTCGTCGAGCTCTCGAAGGAGAACCAGGCCCTCCGCTGGAAGAACGAGCAGCTCGCGCGCGAGAACGACGCGCTGGTCCAGAGCGCGTCCTGGAAGGTGACCGCTCCTTTGAGGAGCGTGGGCTCGCTCGTGAACCGCGCGACCGAGAAGCTCCGCTCCGCGCAGCCGCGCCGCGGGGCCGAGGAGCGGAAGAAGGGCGACCCCGAGCTCCTCCCGCCGCCGCCCGATCTCCCTTCGTGGCCCGCCCTCTCGGTCGTCTCGGCCGTCTACAACAAGGCGAAGGAGCTCCCCTTCTTCCTCGAGGGCTTCGCCCGTCAGAAGTACCCGGGGACCTTCGAGGTGATCGTGATCGACGACGCCTCGACGGACGCGACGTGGTCGCTCCTCGAGGAGGCGAAGAAGAAGCACGCCTGGCTCAGGATCGAGCGCGTCGCGAAGAACGCGGGCCAGTGCCACGCGCGCAACCGCGGCGTCGCGCTCGCGACGGGCTCGATCGTCTTCGTCATGGACGGGGACTGCGTCGTGAACGAGGGCTATCTCCGCGCGCACGCCATGAAGCACACGCTCCAGGACGAGCTCGACATCGTCCTCGGCCCCTACAACATCGAGACTCGCGACCGCCCCCCTCTCGACGTCCTCGCGCTCTACGAGAAGGACCTCCCGCGCGCGCTCGCGGACATGCAGCTCCAGGACTCGGCACATCCGGCGAGCTTCCTCAACTGCGTCACGCGGAACGTCTCCTTCAAGAAGCGCTTCCTCGCCGCGCTCGGGACGTCCGAGATCTTCGACGTGAACTTCTCGTACACGGCGGATCCGAACACCGGCTACGGCTGGGAGGACGTGGAGTCGGGCCTCCGCTTCTACAAGGCCGGTGCCCGGTTCGGCTTCGAGCCCGGCGCGATCGCTCTCCACGTCACGCACCCGCCGGCCGTCCCCGCGGACCGCCAGCGCCTCGGGCTCGTGAAGAACTGGAAGAAGCTCCTCGAGAAGCACGCCGACCTCCCGCTCATCGCGCGGGCGTGGACGAACAAGACGTTCGTCGACATGGGGACCTGGCTCGCGAGCGCGAGGATCGACGGCGCGAAGGAGCTCGAGGAGTGCGTGCCCCTCCTCTCGGTCGCGACGAGCGTCCCCGCGCCTGTCGTGCGTCCGCGGCCGAGAAAGGCGCTGAGAGTCCTCACCTACCGCTGGCACTGCGGACACCAGTACGAGCTCTGGAAGCTCCCGCACGAGTTCACGCTCGCCAGCGGCCTCACGCGCATGTGCGACCGCTGGGACTACCGCGCGCGGCCGCTCCCCGAGAACGCGCGCTTCGAGGAGCTCGAAGCGCTCGACCTCGGCGCGTTCGACGCCTGCATCCTCCACTTCGACGAGAACAGCCTCGCGCCCGAGAAGTCGAACGGTGTCCTCGCGCCCGACTGGGGGACGCTCTTCCAGCACTTGAAGAAGAGCGTGAAGGTCCCGACGGTCGCGGTCTGTCACGGGACGCCCCAGTTCTTCGGGCAGTACGACAACAAACTCGAGCGGCCTGCGCTCGAGATCAGGGTCGACGAGGAGGAGCGGCGCCGGCTCGTCGAGTTCATGGGGGACACGCTCGTCGTGTGCAATTCCCACCAGGCGGCGGCCGAGTGGGGCTTCAAGCGCTCGAAGGTGATCTGGCACGGCTTCGACCCGTCCGACTACGCCCCGGCCCGCCGCGCGAAGAAGGTCCTCACGGTCGCGGAGTCGATCAAGACGCGTCCTCACTACCGGGGCTACTACCTCTACGAGCAGGTGACGCGGGACCTCGAGTGCGACATCGTGAGCGCGGACATGCCGAACGCGGTGCGCGTCCGCGAGCCCTCGCGGCACGCGCGCTCGCTCGCCGAGTACGGCGAGCAGTGGTTCCGCAGCTACATCGACCTCGTCCGCGAGTACTCGATCTTCTTCAACCCGACGCTCCGCTCGCCGATGCCCCGCTCGCGCGCCGAGGCCATGCTCTGCGGCCTCGCGATCGTGAACGCGAAGAACCACGATGTCGAGCGCTTCGTCGAGAACGGCGTCGACGGCTTCTACGCGACGGAGCCCGGCGAGCTGAACGAGCAGCTCAAATCCCTCATGAAGGACGATCGGCGCGCCCGCGCGATCGGCGAGGCGGGCCGCGCGAAGGCGATGCGCGTCTTCCACATCGACCGCTACCTCGCCGAGTGGCAGGCGCTCCTCGACGAGCTCGTGAAGTGAGCCAGGGCGCCCTCGGGGTCGCGATCGTCCTCGAGAACGCGGACATCCAGGCCGGCATGGAGCGGCAGGCGCATCGCCTCGCGCGCGGCCTCGCCGCGCGCGGAGCGCGCGTCGTCCTCGTGACGACCTTCACGCCGAGAGGGTTCTTCTACTCGAAGGACGGCGACCCGCCCCTCCTCGAAGCACGCGACGGCTACGAGATCGTGCGCGTCCCCTGCCGCCGCTGGTGGAGCGGCGAGGCCGTGCGCGCCCTCTTCGCGCGGACGCTCGGCCGCGAGCTCGTCGCGCGCTCGATCGACGTGATCTACGGCGTCCAGTTCCAGGCCACTCTTCACGTGAGGCGCGTCGCGGCGGTGAGCGACTGGCCGCTCGTCCTCAAGCTCGCGTGCGGCGGGAGCTACGGGGACATGGCCCAGGCGAAGGCGCGCCCCGACGCGCTCGAGGTCCTCGAGCACCTCCGGCACGTCGACCGCTACGCGTGTCTCTCGCGACAAGTCGAGGCGGAGGTCGTCGCGGCGGGCTTGCCGCCCCACCACTGCATCCTCGTGCGCAACGGCGTCGATCGATCGGTGTTCTCCGCCGAGGGACCGAAGGCCGACCTCCCGCCCTCCACCGTCCTGTTCGTCGGCCGCCACGACACGCAGAAGCGGATCCACATCCTTCTCCGCGCCTTCGCGAAGGTCGCGGCCCGCGTCCCCCAGGCCCGGCTCGCTTGCGTGGGGAAGGGCCCCGAGGAGGCGAACCTCCACGCGCTCGCGAAGGAGCTCGGGCTCGGCGAGCGCGTCTCGTTCCTCGGCGAGCGGAAGGACGTCCCGGAGCTCCTCCGCGCCGCGAGCGTCTTCGTGCTCCCTTCGGCCGCGGAAGGTATGCCGAACGCGCTCCTCGAGGCGCTCTCGGTCGGCGCGCCCTGCGTCGCGACGACGATCCCGGGGACGACGGACGTGGCGACCCACGAACGCGAGGCGCTCCTCGTCCCGCCGGACGACGAGGAGGCGCTCGCCCAGGCGATCGAGCGATCGCTCGTCGATCGCGCGCTCGCAGAGAGACTCTCACGCGCGGGCCGTGAGCGGATCGCCGCCGAGTTCGACATGGAGCGCGTCGTGGACGCTCACCTCGCGCTCTTCGAATCGCTCCGCCGGCCGGGGCGCATCGTCCGGAGGAGCGGCCTGCGCGCGATCACGATCCGGCTCGTGATCGCCCTCGTCGTCGGCTGGTTCTACGCGCTCGGGCGGCGCCTGCGGCCGCGTTGACCCTCAGAGCGCCGGTGCGTGCCGCTCGACGTGGTCGTGCACGTGCTCGACGAACCAGCGATAGGTCCGCTCGAGGCCCTCGCGGAGACCGATCCGGTGGCGCCACCCGCACCCGTGGAGCCGGGTCATGTCGAGAAGCTTCCGCGGCGTGCCGTCGGGCTTGGTCCGGTCGTAGACGATCTCGGCCTCGGGTTGGATCACGTCGCGAAGCGTCTCCGCGAGCTCGCGGATCGTGAGGTCCTCTCCCGTGCCGACGTTCACGTGCTCGAGCGCCTCGTAGTTCTCCATGAGGAACAAACAGGCGTCGGCGAGGTCGTCCACGTGGAGGAACTCGCGGCGCGGCGAGCCCGTGCCCCAGATCGAGACGGCGCGCGACCCCCCGATCTTCGCGTCGTGGAACTTGCGGATGAGCGCCGGGACGACGTGGCTGCTCGCGAGGTCGAAGTTGTCGTTCGGCCCGTAGAGGTTCGTCGGCATGGCCGAGATGAAGTTGCAGCCGTACTGCTTGCGGTACGCCTGGCAGAGCTTGATCCCCGCAATCTTCGCGAGCGCGTAGGGCTCGTTCGTCGGCTCGAGGACACCCTGGAGGAGGTACTCCTCCTTGATCGGCTGGGGGCACTCGCGCGGGTAGATGCAGGAGCTGCCGAGGTAGAGGAGCTTCTTCACGCCGTACACGTGGGCCGCGTGGACCACGGTCGCGTGGATCATCATGTTGTCGTAGATGAAGTTCGCCGGGTACGACGAGTTGGCGAGGATCCCACCGACGGTGCCCGCGACGAGGAAGACGTAGTCGGGCCTGTTCGCGCGGAACCAGTAGTTGACGGCCGCCTGGTCGCGAAGGTCGAGCTGGTCGCGCGTCGCCGTGAGGATCTTCGAGAAGCCATCCGCGGCGAGGCGCCGGAGGATCGCCGAACCCACGAGCCCACGATGTCCGGCGACGTAGACACGGGCTCCGCGGTCGATCTGCATCATGGCGTTGACTCTAGCAACCACGCGGGCCCGCGGTCACCTAACATGTCGCGGCCATGCGCCCCGCCCTCCTCCCCTTCCTCGCGTGCTCCGAGTGCCGCGCCGGCCTCGTGGTCGAGGGCGAGGGCCTGCGCTGCACGTCCGGCGGTCACTCCTTCGCGATCGAGAAGGGGATCCCGCGCTTCGTGCCGCGCCAGAACTACGCCGAGTCCTTCGGCTTCCAGTGGAACACCTTCGCGCGAACCCAGCTCGACGAGGAGGGCGGTAAGCTCTCCGAGGAGCGCTTCTTCTCGCAGACGCGCTGGCCGCGAGCACTCCCGGGCGAGGTGATCGTCGAGGCGGGCGCGGGCGCCGGCCGCTTCACCTCACAGGCGGCGAGCACGGGCGCGACGGTGATCTCCGTCGACTACTCGAACGCGATCGAGGCCGCGAAGCGGAACAACGAGCGCTTCGAGAACGTCCACTTCCTCCAGGGCGATATCCGAAAGCTCCCGCTCAAGCCCGGGCTCGCGGACCGCGTCTTCTGCTTCGGCGTCCTCCAGCACACGCCCGACCCGGACGCGTCCTTCCGTGCGCTCGTCCCCCTCGTGAAGAAAGGCGGCCACCTCGCGGTCGACGTCTACCGCCGCTCGTGGCGCTGCCTCCTCTACGGCCGCTACTTCGTGCGGCCGGTCACGAAGCGGATCCCGCCGCGCCAGCTCTTCCCGCTCGTCAAGGCCTACGTCTCCGCGCTCTACCCGACGATCGGGCTCCTCCACCGGACGATCGGCCCGAGGGCGCTCGTCCTCTCCTCGGTGCTCGCGCTCGCGGACTACCGGAGCGTCTGGGACCTCCCCGCGGAGCGTCTCGCGGAGCTCGCCCTCCTCGATACGTTCGACGCCCTCTCCCCCGCCCACGACCACCCGAGGAGCGTCGAGCAGGTGAGACGCTGGTTCGAGGAGTCCGGCCTCGTCGACATAGAGCTCGACGTGCTCCCGGCGCTGGTGGTCGCCCGGGGCCGTGTGAGATCGTGAAGGCCTTCGCATGATCATGGGGAAGCGTCTCGGGGACTACGAGGTCTTGAGCGAGCTCGGCCGCGGCGGCTTCGCGACCGTCTACCGGGCGCGCGGGCCCCAGGGCGAGACCGTCGCCGTCAAGGTCCTCACCGAGCGCGCCACCGACGACGCCTACTCGCGCTTCGCGCGCGAGGAGCGCCTCCTCGAAGCGCTCGGAGAGGCCGAGGGGTTCGTTCCGATCCTCGCCACCGGCGTCTCCGAGTACGGCCCGTTCTTCGTCATGCCGCTCCTCCCCGGCGGGACGCTCCGCGACCGCCTCGAGAAGCAGGGGACACTGGAGTACGAGGAGGCGCTCCAGCTCGGACGCGCGCTCGCGACCTCGATCGGCTGGGCGCACGAGCGCGGGATCGTCCACCGCGACTTGAAGCCCGAGAACATCCTCTTCGCGAAGGACGGCCGGGCCCTCATCGCCGACCTCGGGATCGCGAAGCACTTCAAGAAAGGCTCGACGACGAACAGCGTCTCGGAGTCGATCACCGAGCAAGGCGTTTTTCTCGGGACGGCCCATTACATGGCGCCCGAACACATGGACGACTCGAAGTCGGTGGGCCCGCGCGCCGACGTCTTCGCGCTCGGGGCGCTCCTCTACGAGTGCGTGATCGGCACCCCGCCCTTCGCGGGGCGGAACATCCAGGAGACGATCGCCCGGATCACCAAGGGCGAATACAGGCGAATCCTGGAGGTGAAGCCCGAGACGCCCCTCGACCTGGCGTATCCGATCGGCACCGCCATCAACACGAACGCCCAGCTCCGCTACGAGAACGGCTTCGCCTTCGCGCAGGCGCTCGGGGCACGGATCCCTCAGCGCGCGCGGATCCAGACGACCGTGCAGGAGAACCCGAACCCCAAGCGCCGGAGGCGGAGCCCGGTCCTCTGGGTGCTCCCCGTACTCTTGGGCGGTGTGATGCTCCTCGCGGGGCACGGTGCGCCGAAGCCCGCGCCGAACGGCCTTGCCGCCGTGCCCTCGGCCGCGACACCGGCGCCGCCCTCCACGCCCAAGAAACCGGTGGTCGCGAAGGGGTGGTTCGGCGAGCCCTTGCCTGAGGGACTTCAGCAGACGATGAAGCGTCCGGTCTACATCTTCGACACGAAGAAGGGGCTCGAGATCGAGTTCGTCTACGTGCCGCCGGGCGACTTCTTCATGGGGGCGATCAACGGAGGACAGCACGAGAAGCCGATCCACACGCACCCCATGCCGCGTGGTTACTACATCGCGCGCACCGAGGTGACGTGGGATCAGTACCGCGCGTTCTGCCGTGCGACCGGGCATGCGCTCCCTGAGTTCCCCTCGTGGCCGATCACCGGGATGCATCCCGTGGTGAACGTCACCTGGCACGACGCGAAGGCCTTCTGCGACTGGTCCGGGCTCGCGCTACCGACGGAGCCTGAGTGGGAGAAGGCCGCGCGAGGAGGCGAGGGAACACGCCATTGGCCTTGGGGAGACTCATGGACGGACGGGGCAGCCAACATCCTCGATACCTCCTGCCCCGAGATCGGCGACCCGGGCGCAAAGGAGACGGTGACAGACGGTTATCCCTACACAGCGCCGGTGGGCTCTTTCGCGCGGGATACCTCACCGTATAGAGCGGTAGACATGGCCGGAAACGTCGCTGAGTGGACCGCGGATCGTTACAGCCCCGAAATCTACCTCGAATACTCCAACGGCCGCGTCGATCCACCCACAACCGGTGGCCATCACGTCGTACGGGGAGGCAGTTGGAAAGAGTCACGGTTCTGCGCGACAGCCACCTTTCGAGGGGTCTTCGAACTTGTAGTATTGCGGACGCACATCGGCTTCCGGCCCGTCCTCCGATGAACCGCTGAATGACTGCTGCTCCCGACCTCTCCGTCGTCATCCCCCTCTACGACGAAGCCGCAACCCTCCCACACCTCCACGCACGGCTCCTCACCGCGCTCGAAGCACTCGGCCGTGCGTTCGAGATCATCTACGTGAACGACGGCTCAAAAGACGGTACGGACCGACTTCTCGACGAGATCGCCGCGAAGGACGCCCGCGTCGTCGCGATCCACTTCCGCCGAAACTTCGGCCAGACAGCCGCCATGGCGGCGGGCTTCGATCACTCGCGGGGACGGATCCTCGTTCCCATGGATGGCGACCTTCAGAACGACCCCGCGGACATAGGTCGCCTCCTCGCGAAGATCGACGAGGGCTTCGACGTGGTGTCGGGCTGGCGCCGTCACCGACAGGATCCGCTCAGCAAGAGAATCCCCTCTCGGATCGCGAACCGAGTGATCAGCTACGTCTCGGGTGTTCCCCTGCACGACTACGGCTGCACACTCAAAGCCTACCGACGCGAGATGATCGAGGGGGTCGGCCTCTACGGCGAGATGCACCGCTTCATCCCGGTCTACGCCTCTTACCGAGGCGCGCGCGTGACCGAACTCGAGGTCACACACCACCCGCGCGAGCGCGGCCGTTCGCACTACGGGATCGAGAGGACCCTCAAGGTCCTCCTCGACCTCGTCGTCGTGAAGTTTATGGGCTCCTACGTGAACAAGCCCATCTACCTGTTCGGCTCGATCGGTTGCCTCTCGCTCGCCGCCGCCATCCTCGCGCTCGGCGCCTCGGTGGTCTTCAAGATGATCCCGCCCGGAACCATGTGGGGCGGCGCACTCCTCCACAAGGACTTCGTCCAGACACCACTCCCCGTCGTCGGCTCGCTCTTCGCCCTCCTCGGAGTCTTCCTGATCCTCCAGGGGCTCATGGCGGAACTCCTCATGAGGACCTACTACGAGTCGCAGGGCAAACGCGTGTACCTGGTCCGGGACGTGAGAGACACGCGGCCGAAGGAGAGTTGATTCCTTACACTCGTCCGTCATGGACGCTGCGCGGCGGTGGACGCTCGTCGAACTCGTCGTCATCGGCGCGCTCGCGTTCGGAGGCGCCTGGCGCGAGCGCATGCACCAGAGCGTGGAGATGCAGTATCTCTCCTTCCTCGCCCTCCTCGCCGGTCCGTCGCTCCGGCGACTCGGTGCCTTAACAACGACCCTCTCGCCGCCACCGCGCATCGCCTTCTTGTTCGAGCTCACCGCCTTCAGTGCTCTCGTGACCTACCCGATCGGGGTCTGGGCACATCTCCTCGCGGGAGTTGCGGCACTAACGGTTGCGCTGCCACCGCTCCGAACAGAGGGGCCCGTAACCACGGCGATCGCCGGACGAATCGTGTTCGCGGCGATGATCCTCGTGACGTTCCTCGCGATCGCCACCGGCTGGGATGCCCGCGATCGCCGGAGCATGTGGGCTGTCTGGCCGTTCGTAATACTCAGCCTCGAGGCGCTCCTCCCTCCTCACGGCCTGCGCGAGACACTTCGCCGCACCGCGGGTCTCTCGGTTGTGCTGGCTCCAGCAGCGCTCCACTCGCACATGGGTTACAGATCGCAGGAGACGGAATGCCTGCTCCTCGTCTTCTCGACCGTGATCGCCGCCTTCGCGTTCATGGAGATCCTCGGTCGCCTGAAGGCAGGACGGGACGAAGATGAGAGACGCGCCTGGCGGCGCCGCGTCCGCTTCGGCGCCGTGGCCTGTGCGATCCCGATCGGATTCCTATGGGCGGGCGCAGAGATCTTTTGCGCGACCAGGCCGACGACTGCCACACCCGTCGTCGCCCCGATCGTGGACGACGGCACCCAACCCTTCCACGCTCCCGGAAAGCGCTACGTGTTCGCCGCTCCCAAACGCATTGCCGAGGCCCCCGAAGACCTCGTCCAGAACGAGTTCGTGTGGAACCGTGACGGATTCCACGATCAGGATCACGAGCTCGCGAAGCCGCGTGGAACGTTGCGCATCGCCCTCCTCGGAGACTCGTTCGTCGAGGGGATCCAGCTCCGGCTCGAGGACCTCCTCCATCGTCGTCTCGAGTCGCTCCTCGCAACCAAGACACCTCGCCCCCTCGAAGTGGAGACACTGGCATTCGGGTGGTCGGGCTGGGGCCAGGCCAACGAGCTCGCGGCGCTCCGGGCCCATGCCATGTCCTATGCGCCGGATCTCGTGCTCCTCGAGTTCTTGCCCACCAACGATGTCGCGAACAATCACCCCGAGCTCGAGGTTGACCGCATGCTTTCGTGGCCGAGGCTCTTCTCGGTCGTCGCCGGCCAGCGAGGGTTGCGATTCACGGCGCTCCTCGCCGATCGGATCGACCATGTCCTCGCGAGAGTCGCGGGGCGGTCGGCGAACGTTGACGAGGAGGTCTTCGCGAAGCGACTGTCCGCACCGCGCGCGGCAGCGTGGGAGGAGGCCTGGGGCAAGACGCACTCTCTCGTCTCCGAGATCGCGACGGTCACGTCACAGCACGGAGCTCGCCTCGTCGTCGTGATCTACCCTTCCGCGCCGGAGGTCCGAGCCCTGGCGGAGCAACAGGCGACGACCAACGCGTTCGACTTCGAAGGTCCGGCGCGCCGCATGCGCGAAGCCTGTGCCCGGGCGGGCATCCCCTGCCTCGATTTAGGTCCTCGCTTCGCGCGACTCGACTCGAACGACCGCTCCCACCTCTTCCTCAACGGCGACGGCCACTGGAGCTCCTTCGGACACGCTAGAGCTGCCGAGGAGGTCGCGCGATTTCTCCTCGGCGAGACAGCGATCTGGAGCGACCTGGTCGCGAAGGCGCCTCGATGAAGGTTTGGCCGATCGCCGCCTTCATCTTCGCCCTCACCCTCCTCACCCTCACCCTCTGGGCCCTCGCCATCGGCGCCGGCGCAACCTGCCCCACGGAGACCGGCCTTTTCTCCTGCACCACCCTCGTCCGCCCCGCCCTCACCGAGCTCGGCCCACTGCCCGTCACTCCGCTCATCGCCCTCGGCGCAGCGACCGAGGCTCTCGCCGCTCTTCTCCTCCTCGCCCGTGGCGCGAAGCTCCCCTTCGCTCGCGACGTGGCGATCCTCGCCGCCCTCGGCGCAGGCTTCGCGCTCGGACTCCAACCCCTCCCGCTCCTCGTCGTTGGTCGCGCGTGCCTCGTCTGCCTCCTCATCCTCGCGTGCCAGCTCGCCCTCTCGCTGACCCTCGCGAAGGTCGCGAAGGACGCGGAGGCCCCGCAGCGACCGATCGCGCTCGCGTTCATCTTCGCCCTCGTCGGGACGACCGCGCTCGCGACCACTCGCGGTCTCGCGCAGCGACGGACGGACGAGGAGTCACGGACCGCGCTCGCGCGTGTCGAGCGCACTCAAGGCCGCATCCTCCTCATCGAGAAGCCAGGCTGCCCTTACTGCGAGGCCCTCCGGCTCGACCTCCTCGCGCAGCCGCCGTTTCTCAAGGCCCTCGAGAAGACCGGCCTCGCCCGCCGGGAAGCCGGCCCAGGCGAGCCTGCCCCCATCCTCGTCGCGCGCGACGCGAGCGGTCGCGAGGTCACGCGCGCCCTCGGCTTCCGGCCAGACCCGAAGGACTACGAGGCCTTGTTCCAGGCGGCCACGCGCTGATCTTCATCGCGAGAGACACGCCCCCTGATGGCTCGCGGAGCGGCTCCGCGGTCGCCCTTCATCGCGAGAGACACACCCCCACCCATCGCGCCACAAGACACGTCCAATCCATGAGTTGAGAAAATGGCGGGATTGTCGGAGGGGGATGGTTTCCTTGAGCCGCGATGCGTGTTGAGACCGTGTGGAGAGCGTGTTGACAAGCGTCCTTTGTCAGCGCTAGAATCCCAAGAATCGTCCAACAAGGGGAGACTCTTTGAGCCGTACTTTGCCGAGACTCGCTCATTCGAGCGCTTTTTCGAAGGTCGGAGAGTGTTGCCGCTAGCCGCGGCGTTCCGACAAAAAGACCCCTGGACGAGTTCGCAGTTAGATGTGTCTCTCCCGATGAGCGGCCACCCCTTCACACCGCCATCGTCCTCACAACACCTGCTCCAAGAAGCACTCCCGCCCACGAAGGGAGGGGTGTCTCTCCCGATGAGCGCCCTCACCTCTCCGGCCTCGCCGGGGGGCGTGTCTCTCCCGAAAAAGACGACCGACACTTGGAGGCAAGCCTATGCCCTTTGAGCTCGCCCCGTCCCCCACCTCCTCGGGGGAGGACGACGTGATGGCCTGGCTCCAGGCGGTCGGCCGTCCGACGCCGCTCAGCCACTCGATCTTCTCGGGCTGCTTCAACATCGAGTACTGGTCGGCTGAGATCTTCGGCCCGCCCTCCGAGGAGGACCCGCAGAAGAAGGTCTTCCAGGTCCTCCACGAAGAGGGCCGCGTCGGCATGATCGAGGTCTCCGCGCACGAAGGCCAGCACCTCGAGCCCTTCGACCGGCTCGTCCTCCTCGCGCTCATGGGCCTCTGGCACGACCAGGGTCGCGACCCGCAGGGACGGATCGCCTTCTCGCACCGCGAGCTCTTCCGACGCCTCGACCTGAAGGTCGGTGGACGGCAGAGCCACGCGGTCCGCGGCGCTCTCGACCGCCTGCGACGCTGCTTCGTGACCCAGAAGGACAGCTTCCTCGTCCGCACGAAGAAGGGCGACGTCCTCCCGGTCGAGCGCGAGGAGGACCCCTTCACGCTCCTGCGCTTCAAGCGCGACGTGAAGGTGGGGCGCGGGAAGAGCCAGCAAGACCTCCACGTCTGCGCCCTCGGCGAGGCGGTCATGTCGGGCCTCGCGGGGGAGTTCCTCCAGCCCCGGATCTCCGCGGAGCACTTGAAGCGCCTCAAGGCGAAGATGCCGCACGCGATCCTCCTCCACGGCTACTTCAACGGGCGCTTGAAGGCGGGCGAGCAGCGGCGCTTCACCTACGAAGAGCTGGCGCGCGTCCTCCGCATGCGGGCACGGCACGAGAGCACGCTCCGGGCGCGTCTCGCGGGCCCGCTCAAGAAGCTCGAGGAGGCCGGCGTCATAAGGATCCAGGAGGCGCCGCCCCAGAGGAAGAAGCAGCGCTTCGTCACCGTCTCGCTCGCCGTCGAGGGGGCGGCGGACGACGCCCCGCGCGCCCACGGGCCGCACGCCGTCTCGCGGCACGAGAGCGAGGCGCTCGGCCTCTTCGACCGCACGCGCCTGAGGACGCAGCCCCAGATCCAGGCCGCCTTCTTCACGCTCGGCGTCAAGATCGAGCGGATCGTCGAGAAGGTGGGCGCGGTCGCCGAGAAGACCCTCTGGTCGCTCCTCGAGGAGATGCGCCTCCGCGACTGGCGCGACCCCGAGGAGGCGGAGGGCTTCGCGCTCGAACAGCTCGAGCTCGGCTACGAGGCCCCGAAGGGCTACGTGCCGCCGCCCGAGCGCTTCAGGAAGCGCACATGAGCGCAGTCTTGCTGGAGCAACGTCGACCCGCCCCCAGGGCGACCGACACCAGGGCGACCGATCCCAGGGCGACCGGAGGAAGCACCGCGGTGCTGGGGAGCACCGCGGTGCTGACCTTCGCGCGCGACCTCCTCACCGAGCAGAAGGTCCCGCTCCTCGCCCGCGGCGGAGCCTCGCGCGCGCTCGCGCTCCTCCTCGCACGGAGTCTCGAGGCGCGCGGCGAGCCCGTCCTCATCTCCGCGGCCGAGGGGGCGCGCCTCTGCGGCTTCGAGCCCCGGACGTGGTGGCTCGTGAAGCGGCGCCTCCTCGAGCTCGGCCACCTCCTCGCCTCGACCGGCGGCGGACCGCCCTCGGGGAAGCCGGGCGGCCGAGGTCGGAAGGGCGCCTACTTCGTCTCTCCGGCGACCCTCGAGCGCTTTCGCGAAACACTGAACGGTCTCCCCGAAACAGTGAATGGTCTCGGCGAAACAGTGAATCTTCGTCGGGAAGAGCGAGACCTTTCACACCATCGTCTTCTCCGTCTCCTCGAGAAAGAAAGAACGTCCGACGTTTCTTCTTTCGAAGAAGGACGAGTCCCGGGACCCGCCGAACGCGTCGCCACCGAGCGTCCAACCGTCGAGGCCGTCTGGTCCTGGGTCCAGCGCGAGGAGTCCGAGCCCGTGAAGCTCGAGCTCCTCCGCCTCCTCGAAACCCTCCTCGTGACCGAAGCTCTCTCGCGAGAGCCGGCGATGGTGCGAACGGTCGGGATGCAAACAGTGCCCAAGCCTCAAACAGTGATGGCTCCTCCGCCGATGGCCGAATCCGTGAACACCCTCTCTCCTTCGAGCGGAAAGAGACGGATCGCGCGCGCGCCGAAGGCGCTCTGGTCGGGTGAGAAGGGCGAGGAGGCGCAGGTCCTCTCTCATGTCCGCTCGATCCTCGAGTGGGCGAACCGCGAGCACGGAGCGCGCTTCGACGTGGCGAAGGTCGCGCGCGACACGCTCCTCTACCCCTTCGAGCGAGTCCGCTCCGCCGTCGCGAACGTCCTCCTCAAGGAGACGCGCGGCTACGCGATCAAGAACGCGGGCGCGGTCCTCTGGGATGGGATCACGCTCCAGGGTTACAAGTTCGAGGAGTTCTCCGTCGCCACCTTCGACGAGGTCCTCGCTCGGCTGAGCGACGAGGTCCTCGCGCGACTCGGGCGAACCCGGTCGGGCGATCCTCCTCGCTCCGAGGCTTCGCGCCAGGAGCTCCCTCCTCCAACCCCATCACCTCATCGCCCCTTCGAGCCGGAGAGGCAGAGGCGACTCCTCCTCCAGGCCCTCTACGAGAAGCTCCCTGAAGCTCATCGCACGGAGATCGATCAGCGCGCCGAAGCCATGGCTCGCAAGGAACTTGGGCCCGAGGCATCAACGCACCGGATCGGGCTCCTCCGGGCGGACAAGAAGAACGAGCTCCTCGCGGCGCTCCCATCCGAAGCCATCGACGCCGGAGAGTCCCAAAGCGGGCGCCAAGAATCCCAAATTTCGGATTTCGGGTCAGCGCGAGACGAGCCTGAACCGAATCGCTACCCGGCGGCAAGGACTTAACGCTGTAAGAAGGGTCTCAGCGGCGGGTACGCGGCTAGCAATAAGAGAGATCATGCGCCGGACGGGTAGGGCTGACCTACCTGGGGGCGCGCAAGACCCTTTCCTTTTCCCTTTCCCTATCCCTTTCCCTTTTCCCTATCCCTTTCCCTTTCCCTTTTTCCAGCGTGTTGAAGACCTCCCGTTCTGGGAGGTCTTCGCACTTCAGGGGACCTCCACGATGAGCGTCTTCCCGCCGATGACCGTGATCGCCGCGCGGCCGCGCGGCGATCGCGGGCGCGGGATCGAGTAGCTCACGTCCCAGTACTCTTGCGTCCGCGGCTCGAGGACGAAGCGCTCGCGCTCTGCGGCGGGGAGCTCGCGCCAGCACGCCTCGAGGAGGATCATGTACTCGAAGCGCGGGCGATGGACGATCTCGAGCTCGCGCGCGAGGAGCTCGCGGCAGGCGCGCGCCTTCTCGCCTATGGGCAGGTCGTAGTCCGAGCCCGCGCCCACGAGGCCCCGATCCGCCGCGGAGAGGACCGCCCAGACGGAGAGGACGCTCGCCCACCCGATCGGGGCGAGGAGGAGCCCGAGGACGCGCGCGCGCGTGACGGCGAACGCGGCGAGGTAGGCGAGCGCGGGGACGGCGGTCTGGACGTAGTGGTGCCGTGCGGGGAGCCCGAGGACGAGGAACGGCGCCCACGCGCCGAGCGCGGAGAGGAGCGCGAGGCCCGGCGGCTCGAGGCGCCGCCTCGCGAGGCTCACGACCGCGAGGAGGACGCCGAGCGCGAGGAGCGCGCGCGTCGCGAGCGAGACGGCGGGCTCGAAGACGAGGGGTGAGCTCCCCGCCGCGCGCGCGTAGTTCTCGAGCTCGAACGCGCGCGTCGCGAGCCGCGGGAAGGCGAGCGCGGCGCGCTCGGGGTCGTCGGGCTTGTGGCCTGCCACGCCGAACGCGGCGCGCGTGTCCTTGAAGCCCGAGCGCGACTCGATCACGACGTGAGGGGCGAGGAGGAGGAGCGCGAGGACCGAGCCCGCGAGGAACGCGCGCCGGTCCTTCGTGAAGGCGAGCCCCGCGACCAGCGAGACGGCGCCGAGGCCCACGAGCGAGTAGTGGACGAGGGGGAGGAGCGTCGCGAAGGCGAGGAGCCCCGCCCCGGCGGGGCCGTTTGGACGCCGTCGCGCGCGGACGAGGAGGAGGAGCGCGAGCGCGGCGAGCGGGGGGATCAGGTTCGGGTTCCAGCTCCAGCGGCCTCGCCTCACCTCGTCGGGGAGCACGGCGAGGAGGAGCGCCCACGCGAGCGCCGTCTTCGCGCCGAGGTCGCGCCGGCCGAGGAGGAAGACCGAGACGATCACGAGAGAGGCGAGGAGCACGATCCCGACGCGCACCGCCTCCGGACTGTCGTGGACGACGAGCGGTGCCGCGAGGATCCAGATGAAGTGCACGGGGAGGCGCGGCCCGTCCGTCGTCGGGAGGCCGCGCGCGGGGAGGACGCCCTCGCGGGCGAGGGCGCGCGCCCGCGCGAACTGGACCCCCTCGTCGCCCTTCCACTCGGCGAGCTCGCCGTGCGGCAGGCGCAGGGCCAGCGCGAGGACGAGGAGGGCGATCGCCGCGACGAAAGTTCGCATGAGGCGTGGCCCCCATCCTCCATGCGCCCTTTACACACCCCCACAAATTTCCGTGACGTGGGCCGTCGGTCCCGGCCTAAGTCGCGCGTGCCAGGCCGCGTCGGTTCTCCGGCTCGCAGGCTGCACGGGAGTGGCCCCGACGGAGAGGGGCGAACGAAATGCGCCGGTCGTCGGGTCTCACGCTCATCGAGGTCGCGCTCGCCGCGGGCGTCCTCGCCATGACCACGCTCACGTTCGCATCGGCCATGACGAGCGCGCTCACGCTCGACGGCCAGAGCCGCGAGCGCGCCTGGGCGCGCGCCGTCGCGCAGAAGCAGCTCGAGGCGATCACGGCGCTCCCCGCGAAGGACGTGGTCACGCAGTACGCGCAGGCGCGCGAGTTCCCCGTCGGCTTCGACCTGAACGGTGACGGGACGCTCGCGACGGGCGAGCTCCTGATCCCCGCGCCGCTCCCGAGCGACTCTCCCCCGCGCGCCCAGGCTGGACGCGTGACGATCGACTTCACCTACCCCGGGCTCGCGCTCGTCCACCTCTCCGTGCGGTGGCGCTCGTCCCAGGGTCAGCCGCAGGAGCTCGTCCTCGACTCGATCGTCTGTCTCGAGCATTGAGGTGCCCCGTGAACGTCCGCTCCAGAGGTCTCACCCTCCTCGAGGTCCTCGTCGCGACGAGCTTGCTCTCGGTCCTCCTCGTGGGGGCGAGCGAGCTCCTCCTCACGGGGCAGAGCGCGTACGCCATGTCGACCGGTCAGGCCATGGTCCGCGGCGAGGCGCAGCGCGCGCTCGACGCCTGCGTGAAGGACCTGCGCGGCGCCGCGGCGTGGAGCTTCGCGACGGCGAGCGGCACCGTGCCGGGCGCGGCGGGCTCGACGATCACCGAGCTCACGAGCTGGGACCAGACGAGCGGCACCCTCTCCTTCTCGTTCGGCCCGCGCTCGAACGTGCTCTTCGCGCGCGCCCTCGACGCACAGGTCGTCCCCACCTCGTCGCCCCCTTACGTGATCCTCGACTTCGAGCCGCGCGGCCTCGGCGTCATGACGCAGGACGTGGGCTCGAACGGGACGACGTTCGCGGGCCGCATGGACGACGACCAGCTCAAGGCGCGCGTCCTCTTGAGGACCCGCGTCGCGAACGACCGCGTCGTCTTCGAGCGCGTCTTCGCGCCCGTCGCCGACCCGCCCGTCGACTCGCCCCCGATCCCCGAGAGCGTCCTCGTCCTCGCGGACCTCGGTCCGGCGACCGTCCCCCTGGGCGCGACTCCGGGCGGCATCTCCTTCGAGACGGTCGCGCCCGGCGTCGTCCGCGTGAAGGCGAGCGCGCGCACGTTCGTCGACCAGCGCGGCAAGCGCTCGCTCCTCCCCGTCGAGATCTCGACCGACGTCGCGCTCACGGCCCTCGCCCCGCCCCGCTGAGAAGGAGAAGCCTCGTGCGTCGAGAGTCCGACCGCGGCACCGCGCTCATCGTCGTCGTCGTCGTCGTGCTCGTCCTCGTGACGCTCATGGCGGCCTACGTCGGTCAGAGCGTCACGCACGCCCGGGGGACCTCCGTCTCCGAGGGGCGCTTCGAGGCGCGTGCGGCGGCCATGAGCGGCCTCAACCGCGCCCTCCTCGAGCTCGACGACTCGTGCTCGGCGTCGCAGATCTGCTCGCACGTCGCGGCGGGCGCGACCGCTCCCTGCTACGGGAACGTGGACGGCGAGACGAGCGAGCCGCTCGTCTACCAGCTCCCCGCGCGTCCTTCCGGCGTCAAGCAGCGGAACCTCTCCTCCGACCTCGACCTCCTCTCGCTCGACGCGGGCGTCACGGGCTCGGACGGCTGGATCGATTTCCGCGACCAGACGGTGTCGGCGCCGGGCGTCGCGATCGCGAAGCGCGTGCACGCGGGCGCCTACACGGTCCGCGCGCGCGCCGAGGGCGCGCTCGTGACCGACGAGGGCTCCCCGCCCTTCCACGCCGTCTACCGTGTCCGGGCCTACGGCACGGCGCGCCGCGAGGTCGCGGGCCTCGAGGCGGTCGTGGTCCGGCAGACGACGCGGCCCTTCCAGTTCGCGGCCTTCGGGGACGCGACGGTCGTCGGGAACGGCTCGATCGTGACGGACTCGTGGGACTCGCGCGTCTCGACGCGCTACGAGACCGCCGCGGTCCATGGCAGCAAGGGGGACCTCGGCTCGAACGGCCCGGTCGAGCTCTCGGGCGGCTCGGGGTCGGTCGCGGGCACCGTGACGCCCCAGGCGAACAAGCCCGTCCCCGACGCCGACGTCCCCCCGCCGCCCACGGGCGCCTACTGGGCGGGTGACGTGCGGCGCACGGAGACCTTCTCCCAGTCGCAGGTCGTGATCGACAAGATGAGCCTCGCCGGCGCGGACCTGATCACCTTCGCGCCGCCGCCCGGCGGGGTCCAGGAGGTCTGGATCACGAAGGAGGTGAGCGTGACGGGCGGCGCCCAGATCGTGATCCAGCAACCCGCGGCGCCGGCGGCGCCCGGGACCGTGAAGATCTACCTCACGGGGGACGGCCCGTACAAGTTCTCGGGCAACGGGATCGCGAACGGCGACGCGCGCTCCGTCCCCATGAACCTCCAGGTGATCTCGGCGAAGGCCGTCCCGATCGCGATCTCGGGCGGCGCTCACTTCACGGGCGTCGTCTACGCGCCGAAGGCGACCCTGGACCTCTCGGGGACGGCGCAGCTCATGGGCGGCGTCGTCGCGAGCCGCGTCGACCTGAACGCGGGGACGTTCCACTTCGACGAGGCGCTCCCGAAGATGGTCTTCCGCACGAAGCCGATCTACCGGATCACGACGCTCGTCGACTTGCCGGCTCGCTGAAGGCCCCGCTCGCCGCCTCGGCGATCCGGGCCTTGAGCGAGGCGACCTCGGCCCGGAGCGACGCGAGCTCGATCGCGAGCGCCTCCGTGCGGCTCCGGGGTGCCCCCTTCGCCTCGTAGCGGCGCGGGAGCTTCGCGAGGTCGTCCTTGTGGAGGCGCCACTCGCCCGACTCGAGCCGTGCCACGCGCACCCCGTCCCGCGCGGCGTTCTGGAAGCGCTCGATGAGCGTCGCGTGCCCGAGCCCCGTCGCGTCGCGCACCTCGCGCGCCGACAGCCAGCCCTCCTCGAACGCGCGGCGCCTCGAGATCCTCTCGGCCATGGAGCCCCTCCCCGTCAGGATCCGGGCGCCCCGCGCCGCGCTCCGCGCGAGCGACTCCGCGGCCGCGCCGTCTCCCGTTCTCCGCGAGAGACACACCGCTCGGTGCGTCTCCCTCTCCGTCTCTCTTGTCGGCATCCGACCGGGCGGGCTTGAGGGGGCCGGTCGGTCTCCGACAGGCGTCGGACGCCGAGCGAGCTTGGGAGAAGGAGGCTATCCCCAACCTGGAGGGTCAGCTCTTCTTGCGACGGAGCTGGACGAACTCGAAGCCGAAGCGGCCCTTCACGCAGAGGTTCCCGTGCGTCGTCGAGTCGTCGAGGGGCGAGGTCACCTTCACGATCCGCTCGTCCTGGACGTGGAGCTCGACCGGGCAGCCGACGCCGCAGTAAGGGCACACGGTCGTCGTCTTGGTCTGCTTCGCCTCGTCCCAGGCGCCCTTCTTCCTCAGCTCATGTTCGGTGCGCGGGATGAGCGCGCCCGTCGGGCAGACCGCGATGCAGTTCCCGCAGTAGACGCACGCGGAGTCGGGGAGCGGCACGTCGTGCTCGGTCGAGATCGTGGCCTCGTGGCCACGGCCCGCGACGCCGATCGCGAAGGTGTTCTGGGCGTCCGTGCCGCACGCCTGGACGCACCGGTAGCAGAGGACGCACTTCGCGTAGTCGCGGACGTAGAGGTCGTTGTCGACCTTGACCGGCTTCTCGGGCGGCGCGACCCCGAAGCGCTCGGGCCGAGCGCCGTAGCGCTCGATCTCCGGGTGGAGCCCCTTCGCGAGCGAGAGGTCGGTCGAGGAGCCCAGGAGCTCGAGCACGACCTTCCGGCTCGTCCGCACGCGCGGCGAGTCGGTCGCGACCTTCATGCCCGGCTCGACCTTTCGCGAGCAGGAAGGCGCGAGCGTCCGCGCGCCCTCGACCTCGACGACACAAAGACGACAGGCGTTCGCCGGGTGGAGCGTGTCTATGTAGCAGAGGGTCGGGACCGTGACTCCGATCCCCCGGCACGCTTCGAGGAGGGTCGTCCCCTGGGGCACGGAGACCGCTCGTCCGTCGATCGTGAGCGCGACCTGCTCGCGCCGCTCCTCGGGCGGGATCTCGGGCGGACGGCTCGGAGGCGGCGGCGGCTCGTACCAGAGACCGGTGGGGCCGCTCATCGCCCTGCCCTCCCCGTGAAGGCGTCCCAGCGCACGAGCGCCGAAGCGATCGCCGAGGACGCGGTCTGCCCGAGGCCGCAGATCGAGGCGTCGCGCATGCACGCGCCGAGCTCCGAGTGGAGCGCCTCCTCGTCCGCCTTCGAGCCGAGCGTCCGGCCCGAGAGGAGGCGCGTGACGAGCTCCTCCTGGCGGACGGTCCCCACGCGGCAGGGGACGCACTGACCGCACGATTCTTTGCGGAAGAAGGCGGCGATCCTCTTCAAGACCCCGCCCATGTCCGTCGTCTCGTCGAAGAAGACGACGGCCCCCGAGCCGAGGGTCGCCCCCTGGGCGCGCGTCGCCTCGAAGGTGAGAGGCATTTTGAGCTGCTCGGGGCCGACGAACGTCCCGGCCGCTCCGCCGAGGAGGACGGCGCGGAGCGCGCGTCCTTGAGGGACGCCGCCCGCGAGCGCGAGGAGCTCGCCGAGCGTCTTGCCGAAGGGGATCTCGTAGAGGCCCGGATGCGCGACGTGACCCGAGACGCAGAAGAGCTTCGTCTCGGTCTTCGTGAACGCGTCGCCGCCCTTTCTCAGGATGATCGGGACGTTCGCGAGGGTCTCGACGTTGTTGATCACGGTCGGGCGCCCGAAGACTCCGACCTCGACCGGGAAGGGCGGCTTCGAGCGCGGCTCGCCGCGGAAGCCCTCGATCGAGGCGAAGAGCGCGGTCTCCTCGCCGCAGACGTAGGCCGCGGCGCCGCGGCGGACCTCGACGTCGAACGAGAGCTCGCCCCCGAGGATCCTCGGGCCGAGCCGCCCTGCCCTCCGCGCGATCGCGAGCGCCGCCTCGAGCCGCGCCGCCGCCTCGGGGTACTCGGCGCGGAGGTAGACGAAGCCCTTCTCGCAGCCGGTCGCGAAGGCGGCGATCGTCATGCCCTCGATCACGGCGAAGGGGTCCTCCTCGAGGAGGACGCGGTCCTTGAAGGTCCCGGGCTCGGACTCGTCCGCGTTGCAGACGAGGTAGTGCGGGCGCGCCTTCTGAGAGGCGACGGCGGTCCACTTCCGGCCCGTCGAGAACGCGGCGCCGCCGCGGCCGACGAGCTTGGACGCCGTCACCTCGCTCCGGACCGCCTCGGCCCCGATCTCGAGCGCGCGCCTCAGGGCCTGGTAGCCGCCCGACGCTTCGTACGCCTCGAGGCTCGACGGGTCGACGCGCCCGACGCGCGCGAGGAGCTCGAGCCCCGCTCCGCCCGCCTGGGGCGCCGAGCGCCGCGGGTCGGGGGGCGTCCCCGCGGTCTTCGCGAGTGCCGCCAGGAGCGGGCCGGGCTCCGCGAGGTCACCCACCGCGAAGGCGTGAGGCCGCTCGCCCGACGCGACGACGAGGGCGCCCGGGGCTCGCTCGCAGACGCCGAGGCACGGGCTCCGGTGCCACGCGACGCGGCCCTCCTGGCACGGAGCGCCCTCTGCGCCGAGCGCGGTCTCGAGCCGCGCGCAGAGCGCCTCGGCGCCGCGCGCGCGGCACGCCACGTCGTCGCAGACGTGGACCGAGACGGGCGGCCGGGGCTCGAGCGCGAACCAGTGGTAGAAGGACGCGACCGCGTAGACCTCGGCGGGCGGGACCTCGAGGCGGCGCGCGACGTAGCCCTGGGCCTCCTGGCTGAGCCAGCCCACGCGCGCCTGGATCGCATGGAGGACGGGGAGGAGGAGGTGCCGCCGCTCGCGCGAGGCGTGCCCGCCGAGAGCCGTGTGCGGAGACGGCGCCTCGGCGGGACCGAGGACCGAGTCCACGGCGGCGCGCTCGGCCGGTCTTGCCTCGCGGGTCTCGACGCGTAGGTCCATGGGTCAGGTTGTCCCGAGATTCGCGGCCACCGTCAAGACGGCGCGCCGGTTCTTCTCAGCCGAGGCGCTCGATCCGCACCGCGGCGGCCTTGAACTCGGCGGTCCCGGACTTGGGGTCGGTCGCCTCGATCGTGAGGACGTTCGTCGCGACGTCGTCCGGGAAGTGCAGCGTCATGAAGACGAGCCCGGGCCGGACCGCCTCGTCGTAGCGGACGGGGACCTCGACCGCGCCGCGCCGCGAGCGCACGCGCACGCGCTCTCCGTCGCGGACGCCGTAGCGGGTCCCGTCCTGGGGCGAGAGGTCGAGCGTCTCGGGCCGGCGCCGCGGCGAGGAGTAGGCCCCGGTCTGGACGCCGGTGTTGTACTCCTCGAGGCGTCGCCCCGTCGTGAGGCGGAGCGGGAACTGCTCGTCCGTCGCCTCGACGGGGGGCGAGTGCTCGACCGGTGAGAAGGGCGCGCGCGGGCCGCGGATCGGGCGCTCCCAGAGGCGGCTGTGGAGGAAGAGCTCGCCCGGGTGGCTCTCGTCGTAGCAGGGCCACTGGAGGCCGCCCTCGCTCTCGAGGCGGTCCCAGCTCATGCCCGCGTGCATGGGGGAGAGCGTCCTCAGCTCGTCCCAGACGCGGCGGGCCTCGGGGGCGCCCCAGTCGTGGCCGAGCCGCTTCGCGACCTCGAAGATGATCGCGAGGTCGTCGCGCGCCTCGCCGGGCGCCGGGACGGCGCGGCGGATGCGCTGCACGCGGCGCTCGCTGTTGGTGACCGTGCCCTCGGACTCGCACCACGCCGCCGCGGCCGGGAGGACCACGTCCGCGATCTCCGCGGTCTGGGTCAGGAAGATGTCCTGGACCGCGATGAAGTCGAGCTTCTCGAGGAGGTGGGTCGCGTGCGTCTGGTCCGCCTCGGAGCGGCAGGGGTTCTCGCCGATCACGTAGAGCGCGCGGAGCTCGCGCCGCGCCATGGCCTCGAACATCTGCGTGAGGTGCCAGCCGCGCTTGGGCGGCACGGAGACGCCCCAGACCTTCTCGAATTTGGCGCGGAGCGCGTCGTTCTCGACGTGCTGGAAGCCCGGGAACCGGTCGGGGAGCGCGCCCATGTCGCCGCCGCCCTGGACGTTGTTCTGGCCGCGGAGCGGGTTCAGACCCGAACCGTAGCGGCCGACGTGGCCCGTGAGGAGCGAGAGGTTGACGAGGGCGAGGACCGTGTCCACCGCGTCGTGGTGCTCGGTGATCCCGAGCGTCCAGCAGATCATGGCGCGCTTCGCGCGCGCGTAGGTGTGGGCCATGTCGCGGATCACGGCGGCCGGGACGCCCGTCGTGCGCTCGGCGCGCTCGAGCGTGTAGGGCTCGACCGAGCGCCGGTACGCCTCGAAGTTCTGGGTCGCCGCGGCGACGAACTCCTCGTTCGCGAGGCCCGACACGATGATCTCGCGCGCGACCGCGTTCGCGAGGGCTATGTCCGAGCCGACCTCGAGCCCGACCCACGTGTCCGCCCAGCGCGCGGACGACGTCCGGCGCGGGTCGATCGCGTAGAGGCGCGCCCCGTTGTGCACCCCCTTCAGGAGGTGGTGGAAGAAGATGGGGTGAGTCTCACGGGCGTTCGAGCCCCAGAGGAGGATGACCTCCGTGGTCTCGATCTCCCGGTAGGAGCTCGTGCTCCCGCCAGCACCGAAGGCCGTCGCCAGACCGGCGACGCTCGGTGCGTGTCACGTTCGATTACAGCTGTCGATGTTGTTCGTGCCGAGCGCGACGCGGGCGAGCTTCTGGGCGGCGAAGTTCACCTCGTTGGTACTCTTCGAGCAGCTGAAGAACCCGATCGACGCGGGGCCGTGCGCCGTCTTCGCGTCGCGGAGGCCTACCGCGACGCGGTCGAGGGCCTCGTCCCAGGTGGCTTCGCGGAGGGGGCTCGTGCGTCGGTCACCGTCGCGGACGAGCGGCGTCGTGAGTCGCGGGTAGCGTTCGTCTCGGGCCATGAAGCGAAGTTACCACGCGGGCGCCCGACCACTCGCCTCACTTGCCGACGGGGATGACGCCGTTGTTCGGCAGCGAGCACGTGCTCGTGTCGACCTGGATGGCGACGCTCGACGTGTAGAAGATGTTCCCGGCCTGGTTCGTCGCGAAGTAGCGGTCGCCCGTCTGCTGGACGAGCGCCGGGTTCGCGACGGCGAAGAACAGCCACTCGGACGTCGTGTAGCTGTAAGCCACCTGGAACACGTAGCCCGCCTTGGTGCCGCTGCCCACGACGGAGTCGATGAGCTTCGTGTTGTTGAGCTCGGACAGCATGCCGTAGTCGAGGTTGCCGTCCTGGTCGGCGTCCTTCTGGTTGAAGATCGTGCTGGCGGTGACGATCGTCTTGAGCGCGCCGACGGCGTTCGCCTCGTTGCCGTGCTTGCGCGCCTGGATCAGGTTCGGGATCGCGATCGCGGCGATGATCGAGATGATCGCGATCACGATCATGAGCTCGATGAGGGTGAATCCTCTCCGGGCCATTGTCAGGTTCTTCTCTCTCGTCCCAACGCTCTAGAGACTACTCTCGTCGCCCGGAGATTCCCACGCCGTAGTCCTTCTATTGCCGGCTCGTCTCGGCGACGAAGAAGAGCTCGCCCTTGATCGCCGTGGGCATGTTCTCCCGGCTCTGCTCTCCGCGCCGGAGGATCTGCCAGGTCTCGTGGTAGTTCGAGAAGCGGGCGAGCTCGAGGAGGTGCTCGGGCGGGAGGCGGTAGCCGAGCTCGACCAAGCCGTGGGCGAGGCCGCGGATGTGGATGTCGTCCCGGGGCGCTCCGTTCAGCTCCTTCGCCGCGGCCGCGACGCACTCGGCGAGCTCCTCCGGGTGGAAGCGTCCGCGCACGTAGAGGGCGAGCGGGTGCCGGGCGCGCCGGAGGGGGGCGAGGACCTCGTCCCACGCCGCGCTCGTGTCGCCCCATGGCGGGTCCTCGACGCGCGCGAAGAGCCGGGCGAGGGTGAAGACCGGCGTCAGCCCCGAAGGCCAGCGGTCGCATCGAGGATCGACCGTGACCGCCTCCCCGAAGGCACCGAAGATACGGCGCGTCTTCTCGAGGAGCATGGGCGAACGGACCTTGAAGATCTGGAGGATCCCCTCCTGGCCTTGGAGCGACTGGGCCCTCACGAGACGCTGGACGTCGTCGGGCGCGAAGCCGAAGCGCTCCTGCCGCCAGGAGTCGTAGGTCGCGATCGCGTCCGCGGTCCACTCGGCGGCGACGCGCGGCCTGAGAGGTGAGTTCGCGGGGAGGAGCGCGATAGGCGCGCGAAGCTTCGCGAGGGCGATCCGCGCCCCCTCGTCGGGCGATGCGAGCGCGGACGCGACGAGCGCGACGCACGGCTCGAGGAGGATCGGCTCGAGGGACGAGGCTCCGTGCTGCCGCTGCCGCGCGCAGTGAGCGACGAGGGCCTCGACGTCGGGGTCGCCGAGCGCGAACCACGCGGCGAGGCGCCGGCTCTCGGGCTCGTCGCCGAGCGCCGTCGCGTCGG
>CAZYLP010000010.1:0-29226 GCA_964648345.1 uncultured Planctomycetota bacterium | reverse complement strand
GGGGCGCGGGGGGGGGCGCCGGGCCCCCCCCTTCCCCCCCCCGCTTCGCGGGGGGGGGAAGGGGGGGGCCCGGACGAGAACGAGAACGAGAGCGGCAAGGCGGAAGCGCCGAAACCCACCCTCCTCGAGTCACTCGACTTTCCGCTCACGATCGCGGCGTTCGTCCTCGGAGTCGCGCTCCTCGCGTTCGTCCAGCTCTCGACGAAGCAGCTCATCGACAACGACAGCCTCTACCACGTGGGCGCGGCGAACGCGCTCGCGCACCACGGCGACAACATCCTCACGAAGGGCCGCTTCCCGTGGATGCAGGCGACGTTCCTCCGCGACCACTACGCGGACAAGGAGCTCCTCTTCCACGCGCTCCTGATCCCCGTCTGCTCGGTGAGCGCGACCATGGACGTGAACGCGAAGTACGCCACGATCGTCCTCGGCGCGCTCGTCCTCGGCGCGTTCGTCTCCGTGATCCGCGCGGCCGGGATCCGGCACGGGTGGCTGTGGCTGCTCCTCCTCCTCGGAGCCGGCGAGAACTTCACGTATCGACTCATCCAGACGCGGCCGCACCTCCTCTCGATCGCGATCGTGCTCTTCTCGATCCGGTTCCTCCTCCAGCGGCGGACGCTGCCGCTCTACTTCTTCGGGTTCCTCCTCGCGTGGAGCTACTCGGGCCCGCAGGTCCTGCCGGCGCTCGCGCTCGTCGCGATGCTCTCGCGGTGGGCGCGCGAGGGCGGGCTCGTCTGGAAGCCGTTCGCCGCGTCGCTCGTCGGCGTCATCGCGGGCCTCGTGCTCAACCCGTTCGGCCCGAGCAACAACCTCTACCTGTGGCGCGTCCAGAACGTGGACGTGCTCCTCCGAGCGTGGGGCGTCACGCCGACGGCCGGCCGCCTCGGCGCCGAGCTCTACCCGCACACGACCCGCGAGCTGATCCTCGGCTCGCCGGGTTTCTGCATCGTGCTGGTGCTCGGAGTGGGCGCGCTCCTCCTCGCGCGGCGGCGCCCGAGCGTCCGCACGGCCACTCTCGGCGGCATGGCGCTCGCGAGCGTCGCGGCGCTCTTCACCGCGGCGAAGTTCCTCGACTACGCGGCTCCTCTCTGCGTCCTCTTCGCCGCGAGCGCGATCGACGACCAGTGGCGCGGCGGCGAGCGCTCGCTGCGCCGCACGGCCTCGGCGAACGTCTTCGCGCTCGCCGTCCTCTCGCTCCTCCTCTTCACGACCGCGCGCACCTACAAGATCGTGCAGAAGTTCTTCGGCCGGCCGCCCGCGCTCCGCCAGTCGGCCGAGTGGCTCGCGGCGAACGCGCAGGGCGCGACGATCATCCACTTCGACTGGAACGAGTTCTCCGTCCTCTTCCACGACAACCCGAAGAGCTTCTACCTCTGCGGCCTCGACCCGACGTTCATGGAGGTCTGGCGACCCGAGGTGCTCGAGTACCTCGACGCGATCAAGAGGAGCCAGAAGCCGCTCAGCGGCCGGTGGTTCGCGGAGTACAAGGACTTCTCGCCCAAGGCCCGCTACATCGTCGTCCAGCAGGGGACCGCGGCGGCGAACGCGTGCTACACGTCGGACCTCCTCGTCGCCCACGAGGACGAGGGCGGGGCGGTCTTCGCCCTCACGCGAGAGTGAGCGTGGTCGGCGATCCGATTTTCTTGCCACAGAGGACACAGAGCGCACAGAGGGCGTGTCGGGCGAATCCCTTCTCCTCGCGAGATGGAGAGGGGCGCCGATCTCTGTGCCCTCTGTGACCTCTGTGGCGAGAATCTTCGTCGTCGGGTCTCTGGCGTGATCCATCCCGAGTTCCCCGAGCTCGGAGACGTCGTCTACCTCGAGCACGCCCATCGCGGACCGCTGCCCGAGCGCTCGCGGAGAGCGATGGAGCGCGCACTCGGCCTCTCCGCACGGGGAGTTCCTGCGAAGGAGGAGCTCCAGACCGCCGCGCAAGAAGGCTGCGCGCGACTAGCCGCGCACATCCTCTTCGTCGCTCATACGACGCTGCGCTACACCCAGAACACGACCGATGCTCTCGCCCTCGTCGCCGGTGGGATCGACTGGCGGGACGGCGATCGCGTCGTGACGACCGCCGCCGAGTGGCCCTCGGCGATCGAGGTTTGGCGGCGGCCAGGCGTGAAGGTCGATCTCGTCCCCACGCGCCCGGACGCCGATGATCGGATCGACTACGACGCGCTTCGAGGTGCCTTGAAGGGAGCGCGCGTGCTCTCGCTCGGCGCGGTCTGCCTCGCCTCGGGAGAGCGGCGCAACCTCGAGATGCTCTCCGCCTGGGCTCGTCAGGCGGGGGCGATCTTCGTCGTCGACGGCGCGCAAGCCGTCGGCGTCCTGAACCTCGACCCCGGGACGCTCGACGAGATCGACGCACTGGCCGGATGTACGCGGAAGTGGCTGCTCGGCCCACCGGGCGGCGGGTTCCTCTACACCCGCAAGGACGCCCCCATCGCCTTGCCACCGACAGGAGCGCTCGCCGAGCCCGTCTGGGCCGGTGTCTCCTCGTCGATCGAATGGCTCATCACGGTCGGCGGCATGCCCTCGACGATGAAGCACATTCAGGAGGAAGCCCTCGCGCGCGCCGATGACCTGCGCGCGAGAGCGAGGAGACTCGGCTTCGAAGTCCGCGGCGACGGGCCCATCGTTCGCGTGCTCGGCGCGAAGATCGCGGACCCCCAGGTGATCGGGCGCGAGCTCCCGGGCGAAGTCCGCTTCTCCCCGCATTTCTGGAACTCGTTGGCGGACATGGAGCGAGCGGCCGCGTCGCTGGTCCGGGCGCGCACGGACAGTTGACACGGTTTAGACACTGTCTTAGACTCCTCGCCTTCCAACTCAGGCAGAGGGAGATCAGCGATGGCTCACGAGGCACGCAACTTCGATCACCTGCTCGGCAAGGGGATCCTCTCCGACAACCAGCTCAAGCAGCACTTCACGCTCTACCAGGGCTACGTGAAGAAGATCAACGAGATCGAGGAGAAGCTCGGCAAGACCGACAACTCGGCCGCGAACTACTCCTTCAACGAGTACAGCGAGCTCAAGCGGCGTGAGGCCGTCGCGTTCAACGGCAGCTACCTCCACGAGCTCTACTTCGAGAACCTCACCCCGGGCGGCGGCGCGCCCTCGGACGCGCTCAAGAAGGCGTGCTCGGATGCCTTCGGCAGCTGGGACAACTACGTCAAGGACTGCCGCATGGCGGGCACCTCGACGCCGGGCTGGGTCCTCACGACCCGCAACCGCGTGGACGGGAAGATCCACAACTACATCGCGTTCGAGCACCACATGAACCTCACGGTCCACCAGGACATCATCATGGCGCTCGACTGCTGGGAGCACGCGTTCATGATCGACTTCGGGATCAAGAAGGCGGACTACTTCGACGCGTTCTTCAAGAACGCCGACTGGAAGATGGTCTCCGACCGTCTCGAGAAGTACTCCAAGTATTCTCGGTAGTTGACACACGGCGCCATCTCTGGAAAACTCACCGCGGCCCCGGAGAGATCCGGGGCCGCGTGTCTCACTGGGTCTATAGCTCAGTTGGTTAGAGCGCGTCCCTGATAAGGACGAGGCCTGTGGTTCGAATCCACATAGACCCATAGATGACAGCCGGGCCGCCCCACATCTCTTGCTGAACGAGCAAGAGATGGGGCGGGTATGACACCAGACCACCCCATCTCTTGCTCAGACAGCAAGAGTTCATCATTCGCTCAGTGACCGCGGCCGCGACCCGCACGCTCGTAGTCCTCGAACCGGAGCTTGGCGATCGAGCGGCGATCGAGCGTCCGGATCACGATGCCCTCGGCCCGGCCGAAGGCGCCTTCGTCGAGCTTGCAGCGAGTCGTCTCGAGACGGGCCCTCAGGAACGCGTGAGCCTCGGCGACCGTGACGGGCAGCTCGCCCGCGTCGATCGTGAAGAGCTCGGGGACCGCCTCGAGCTCGTTCTCGGCCGCGACCCTCCGGAGGTCGGCGACGGCGAGGAACTCCTGGCCGCCCGCATCACGCCACGCCGCGATCTGCTCCGGCGTGCGCGCGAGGAGCGACTCGAAGTCCGCGATCACCGCGACGTCGAAGAGGCGGTACGAGACCGCTCGCTTCGACGTGTAGTGCTTCGCGGCCGCGGTCGTCGTGCCGCCGAAGACCTCGCCGTAGACGACGACGATCCGGTCCGCCGCGCCGAGGCGCTCGACGAGACCATCCGCCTTGTTGCGGAGAGCCTCGGCGATGCCGAGCGCGGGGTTGCCGATCAGGTCGCCGCGCGCGAGGAGGAGCTCCTCCCGGCTGCCGATGATCCAGTGGCCGTCGGGGAGCAGGATCACGCGCGCGTTCGTGCCGTCGACCTTCTCGGTGCCCACGACGGGGCCCGCGAACGAGACGCGCTCCTCGAGGAGCGCGCCCTTCTCGCCGAGGGCGTGGAAGGTGGGGATCGAGGGGTACTTCGTGAGCGAGTTGAGGCGCTTCAGGTCCATCGTGCGGGTCGCGAAGGTCATGCTTTCTCCGCACCGTGGACGACGGAGTCGCTCGCACGTTTCACCCGGCTCTCGATCGGTTCATCCGGAACTTCAATCTGTTCATCGGGGACTTCATTCGGCTCGATGAGTGCGACTCTCGGTGCGATGAGCTCGGCTCCCAGATCGACGAGCACGCCCTTCGTCTCATCGTGCACGGGTCATCCGATCGCTCGGACGAGCTCGAAGCTCGTCGGGCACGGCTCCAAGGTCATCCAGTAACGCCTCTCGGGTCCTCCGGAGCACCTCGATCGTGTTCAAAGACGTCCTCGACGGTCTCCAAGAGCACCTCGCCGGTCTCCAGGAACGCCTCGCCGGTTTCGAAGCCGTTTCGATGAACCGATCGAAGTCCCCGATGAACCGATTGAGCTTCCGGATGGACCGAGAGAAGTTCCCGATGGACTTCGAGCCGAGCTCGAAGGACTTCTCGGCCTCCCCGGTGAAACGAATGGCCTTCACGACGAGTGTCGAGGAGAAGCGGCGACACCTCGAGCGGTGTCATCCGTCCGATGCCGGCCACTTTTCGAGGAGAGTCCTTGTCCCGGAGCATTCACACGACCCGCCGCGACATCGAGAAAGAACCCAACGACTCAACGCTTCGCGTTGAGCGCCTCGACGACGGCCGCCGCGAGCCGGTCATGGGCCTTCGAATTCGGGTGCGGGTCCACCATGACCGGCGGCTCACCGCGGAAGATCCCGTACTCGCGGAAGTAGGCATCCCACGTCTTCTCGCGGAGCGGCCCGAAGAGCGCCGCCTGCCCGTCCACGACCGTCCCGAGCCCCGCGAGGTAGGCCATCTCCCCCGGGCTCACCGGGTCGCCGACGTGGAGGATCACGAGCCTCGCCCCGCTCGCGCGGCACAGAGTCGCGAGCTCGCCGTAGACCCCGGCGACGATCCGCTCCGCGCTCGGCGCGCCTTCGGGCACGAGCCCGAGCGCGAGGCGCGCCCGATGCGCCGCTCCGTGGAGGTCGTCGTGGAGGAGGAGCGGCACGCCCACCCGGAGCGCGAAGGAGGCGAAGTCGCCCTCACCCGCGGGCGTCTCGCGGTACGCGGAGACGGGCATCGAGAAGGCCGCGGTCTCGAAGACCGGGGAGTGGAGCGGCATGGAGCCGTCCTTCGCGGCCGCGAAGTAAGGCGTGGTGAGCTTCCCGAAGTAAGTCGGCGCGTACGGCGAGCGCGCGCGATCGGAGAGCCAGGTCGCGTGGAGCACGAGCACCACGTCCGGCTTCGTCTTCGCGATGAGAGCGCGCCCGCGGAGGAGGACGTGCTGGAGCCCGTAAGCACAGCCCCCCGCGTTGAGCGACGTCCCGCCGAGCGCGCGCGCGACCTTGAACGGATGGCCCTCCTCGGCGTTCACGCCGTCTCCGAACGTGAAGGAGCAACCGAGCGCGAGGAGGTGCGGCCGCGGACCGTTCGTGGCGTCCTCCGGTCCTGCGAGCGGCACGCGGAAGCCGTTCCGGTCGAAGCGCACCGAGGGCGCCTCGCCGACCGAGAACACCATGCTCCCGACGGCGCCGGCGACCGGCGCGAAGCCGAGCTCGCCGTCGGCGCGGAAGAGGCCGTCCTGGAAGCCGCGCTGCTTCGTCTTCACGAACCAGTAGAACGGCCGCGCGCGCGAGACGAGCCACACGCCGTAGGCGACGAGGAGACCGAACGCGACGACGAGCCCGCCGAAGAAGAGCCGCTTCCTCCGGCTGAGCCGGGGGCGCGGCGGAGGCGGGGCCGGGGTCTCCATGTCCCAGAGTCTTAACGCATGCGAGACTCGACCGCATGGGAGAGCTGCTCCGCGATCGGGTGGGACGCGCGATCCTGCTCGTCGCGCTCCTCCTCCGGCTCGCGTTCTTCGCCGAGGTCAAGCAGAACGACCTCGACCTCACGAAGAACGACCAGCTCGACATGGTCTTCCTGCACGAGAACGCGCGCGCGATCGCGGACGGCGACCTCCGCCTCGCCCGGCCCGTGCTCGGCCACTACGCGGACATCCGCGAGAAGATCTACGGGCCCGAGCGCTACGACCGCCTCTTCAAGCCCGCGACGTACATCGACTCGCCGGGCTACCTCTACTTCGCGGCCTTCTTCGAGAAGCTCGGCGGCGGCTCGCCGTACGCTCCGATCCTCGCGCAGCTCCTCCTCGACACGCTCGGCTGCGCGCTCGTCTACGTGCTCGCGCGCCGGGCCTACGGCCTCGCGGAGGCGCGCGTCGCGCTCGCGCTCGTCGCTCTCTGCCTCGAGTGCGTCGGTGAGGCCGGGTTCGTCCTCCGCGAGAGCGTGATCGCGTTCCTCGTCACGGCGAGCACTCTCTCGCTCGTCGAGGCGAGGCGTGAAGGGAGCGCACGCGCGTGGGCCCTCGCCGGCCTCGTGTGGGGGCTCGGGTGGAGCACCAAGTTGACCTTCGCGCTCCTCCTCCCCGTGGTGCCCTTCCTGACAGGGAGAGCACCCCGGAAGCTCGGAGCCTTCGCGGCGGGGGCGCTCGTCGCCGTGCTCCCCTTCGTGGTCCGCAACGTCTCGCTCGAGGTCCCGCCGCTCCAGATGTCCGCCACGTCGCTCCAGATCATCGCGCAGCGGAACATGCGCGGCTATCCGGGCGCGGGCGAGACCGTCGGGCGCCACGTGGAGATCCGGCGCGTCCTCGACGCGGCGGACGACACCTCGCTCGGAGTGCTCCTCGCGGCGATCAAGAGCCACGAGCAGCCCGCCCGCGACTACCCGGAGCAGCTCGGGCGAAAGCTCCTGTTCTTCTTCTCGCCCGTCGACTTCTGGAACAACATCCGCGTCTCGCACCTCCGGCTCCTCTCGCCGGTCCTCGGCGCGTGCGTCGTCTGGTGGGGCGTCCTCGCCTCGTGGACGGTCGTCGGGCTCGGACTCTCGATCCGCCGGCGCGAGGCCCTGCCGCTCGGCGTCGGCTTCGTCGTCCTCGGGGTCGCGCCCGCGCTCCTCGTCGGCGTCTACACGCGCTACCGCATGGTCGTCGAGCCCGTCGCTTGCTGCCTCGCCGCCATGGCCATGGTCCGGGCGGCCCGCGAGATACGGCGGAACGGCCTCCGCGGCGTGGGGCCCACGATCGTCCTCCTCGCGGTGATCCTCCGGGTCGGCTCCGAGCTCGCCTTCACGCGGGTCGCCGGCTTCACGCCGCCGGTCCTCAGGAAGAAGGACCTCGCTGGTTACGTCCTCGGCACCTTCCCGAACGAGCGCGCGAAGAGGTACCTCCTCCGACAGGTCGAGCGTTCCTCTGCACAGTGAGCGAACGAAGCGTTCGCTTCACGCGTCACGGAAGGCTGCGAAGTCAGGATTCACACGGACTGCGAGGCGAGGCACGCTGCTCGCAATAGGCTTGTTCGCCTCCTCGCCGAGCCTTATAGTTCCTGGTTCCTGGAGCTTCTAGGAAATGAAGATCGCGGTCGTCGGCACGGGTTACGTCGGGCTGGTCGCAGGGACCTGCTTCGCCGAATCCGGCAACGACGTGACTTGCGTCGACGTGGATCAGTCGAAGATCGACGTCCTCCGCGCCGGGAAGGTCCCGATCTACGAGCCGGGCCTGGAAGAACTGATCAAACGGAACGTCGAAGAGGAACGACTCAAGTTCACGACGAGCCTCGACGAGGCGGTGAAGCGCTCGCTGATCTGCTTCATCTGCGTCGGCACTCCTCCGAAGCCGGACGGCTCGCCCGACCTCAAGTACGTGATCGCGGCCGCGGAGCAGATCGGCCGCTCGATGGACGGCTACCGCGTCGTCGTCATGAAGTCCACCGTCCCCGTCGGCACGGCGGACAAGGTGCGCGCCGCGATCAAGGCCGTCACCGACCAGCCGTTCGACGTCGTCTCGAACCCCGAGTTCTTGAAGGAAGGCGCCGCCGTCGAGGACTTCCTCAAGCCCGACCGCGTCGTCATCGGCGCGGGCGACGTCCGCGCGCTCGCGATCATGAAGGAGCTCTATTCGCCCTTCGTGCGGACGGGGAACCCGATCCTCGAGATGGACAACCGCTCCGCGGAGCTGACGAAGTACGCGGCGAACGCGCTCCTCGCGGCGCGGATCTCGTTCATGAACGAGATCGCGAACCTCGCCGAGCTCGTGAACGCGGACGTGAACAGCGTCCGCCAGGGAGTCGGCTCGGACGCGCGCATCGGGCACAGCTTCCTGTTCCCCGGAGTGGGCTACGGCGGTTCGTGCCTCCAGGGCGACGAGACGGTCGTCGTGCGCGACGCGAAGGGTCTTCGGCTCACGAGACTCGACGCGCTCTTCCGCGCGAATCTGGGCGAGGCCCCGGCAGACACCGGGGTCCTCGAGCCGCGTGGCATCGAGGTCCTCTCGTGGCGCCCCGACGCGGGCCCCGCGCTCCTCCCGGTGAGTGCGCTCACGCGCCGCCGCTACGAGGGCGAGATCCTCGAGATCCGGACGAAGATGGGCCGCCGCGTGACGGCGACGCCCGACCACCCGTTCGTCGTCTCGGACGGCGCGGATTCGTCGCCGCGAGTCAAGCTCGGTGCCGACCTCACGACGACCGACTGGCTCCCCGTCGCGACCGAGGAACCGCGAGAGCTGGGCCCGGCGACCTCACGGTTCTCGCTGCTCGCGGGACTCGAGACCGAGGGACTCCGCGAGAAGGACGTGATCGTCCGTCCCGTAGAGGGCGCACTCCCGGAGCGGGCGAAGATCGCCGCGGGGATCGCGTCGCTCAACCACCCGCGGGGAGCGAACACGCGCTCGTTCGACATCGTGCGAAGCGGCGCGCTTCGCCTCTCCGAGGCGCGCGCACTCGAGATCTCGCTCGACGGCGCGAAGATCGGGACCGCGAAGAACGGAACCTACGTTCCGATGAGCCTCGAGGCCGACGCGACCTTCTGGCGGATCGTCGGTCTCTACCTCGCCGAGGGCCACTGCACCGCGGACGGCACTCGCGGTCGCCGCAAGCGTCTCGGCTGGTCGTTCCATCCGCGCGATGAGCGAGACCTCGCGGACGAGGTCGTCTCCTACTTCTCGCGGCTCGGAGTGAAGGCCGACGTCTTCGAGGCCCCGACCACGATGCGCGTGAGCGTCTCGTCGAGACTCCTCGCCGGTCTGCTCCTCGGACCGCTCGCGCTCGGAGCCGA
Organism: uncultured Planctomycetota bacterium; assembly: GCA_964648345.1. GTDB lineage: Bacteria > Planctomycetota > J058 > J058 > JACQDU01 > CAZYLP01. The sequence continues at coordinate 19,641 of CAZYLP010000010.1, read as the reverse complement.
CTGCTACTCGCACCGCCTCCCCGACGCGATCTGGGCGCAGCCCGTCGAGCACAAGCGCGCGCTCCTCTCGGGCCTCTGGCGAGGCGACGGCTCCTGGTCCTTCGTGAACGGCGGGCCGAGCGTGGTCCTCGAGTACGGGACGGTCAGCCGCGAGCTCGCGGACGGAATGCTCCGCCTCCTCGGCGAGCTCGGCGTCGTCGCTCGCCTCAAGGTCGGACGGACGTCCAAGTCAACGTGCGACACGTACTGGCTCATCGTCGCGGGCGCGGATCAGGTCGAGCGCATGATCGATATGGTCTCGGAAGCGGACCGGCCTCGCGTGCTCGAGTCGATCGCGCGCCAGGAGAAGCGGATCGCGCCCACCGGCTACCGGGCCGGCTCCGACGGAGTCGCGTGGGTGCGCGTCACCGAGAAGTCGTCGCGGCCCTTCCAGGGCTTCGTCTACTCGCTCGAGGTCCCCGGCACCGAGACGTTCGTGACGACCTCCGGCCTCGTCGTCCACAACTGTTTCCCGAAGGACGTGGACGCCCTCGGCCACACGGCCAAGGAGCACGGCTACGACTTCCGCTTGCTCACCGCGACGAACTCGGTGAACCGCGACCAGAAGAAGGTCCTCTTCAAGAAGGCCCAGGCTCACTTCAAGGGTGACCTCCGCGGCAAGAAGATCGCGGTCTGGGGCCTCGCCTTCAAGCCGCGCACGGACGACATGCGCGAGGCGCCGTCGATCGACACGATCGAGGCGCTCCTCGAGCACGGCGCGAAGGTGAAGGCCTTCGACCCGATCGCGCGCGACACCGCGCGCAGGGTCTTCGGCGACCGCATCGAGTACGGCAAGAAGCAGTACGACGTGCTCGAAGGAGCCGACGCGCTCCTGATCGTCACCGAGTGGAACGAGTTCAGGCGCCCCGACTTCGACCGCATGAAGTCGCTCATGGCGCGCCCGGTGATCTTCGACGGCAGGAACCTCTACGACCCGAAGGGCGTCTCCAAGCTCGGCTTCGAGTACTTCGGGATCGGCGTACGCGGCCCCTCGCCCTCGGGCGAGCGGCCCGGGAAGTGAGTCGAGGCGACATGTCTGCTCCGCGCACGGTCATCACGGGTGGCGCCGGCTTCATCGGGAGCCACCTCTGCGATCACTTCCTGGCCCAGGGCCACGACGTGATCTGCATCGACAACCTCCTCACGGGCGCCCTCGAGAACATCGAGCACCTGCGCAAGCACCCGAAGTTCACGTTCCTCCACAAGGACGTGACGAACTACATCGCGGTCGAGGGGCCCGTGAACAACGTGCTCCACTTCGCGTCGCCCGCGTCGCCCGCCGACTTCGAGCGGCTGCCGATCCAGATCATGAAGGTCGGCGCCATGGGCACGCACAACGCGCTCGGCCTCGCGAAGGCGAAGGGCGCGCGCTTCCTCCTCGCGTCGACGAGCGAGGTCTACGGGGACCCCGAGGTCAACCCGCAGCCCGAGAGCTACCTCGGCCGCGTGAACCCGATCGGCATCCGCGGCGTCTACGACGAGGCGAAGCGCTTCGCCGAGGCCATGACCATGGCCTACCACCGCGTCCACAAGCTCGAGACGCGGATCGTCCGGATCTTCAACACCTACGGCGAGCGCATGCGCCTCGACGACGGGCGCGCGCTCCCGAACTTCATCACGCAGGCGCTCCAGGGCGAGCCGATCACCGTCTACGGCGACGGCTCGCAGACGCGTTCGTTCGGCCACGTGTCGGACCTCGTGGACGGGATCGACAAGCTCCTCCACTCGAACGTCTGGGAGCCCGTGAACATCGGCAACCCGGACGAGGTCACGCTCCTCGAGGTCGCGAAGGAAGTCATCTTCCTCACCGGCTCGAAGGCCGAGATCGTCTACAAGAACCTCCCCGCGGGCGACCCGAAGGTGCGCCGGCCCGACATCACGCGCGCGCGCGACCTCCTCGGGTGGTCGCCGCGCATCGCACGCCGGGACGGGATCAAGCGGACGATCGACGACTTCGCGAAGCGGCTCAAGATCTCGGGGCCGGTCCGCGTCCGCGTCGCGTAGCGCGTTCGCGTGGCTTGACGCGTTCGCGCCTCGACGCCTCCCGGGAGCCATCCTGCGTGGCCGCGACAAGGCTTACGTCGCCACGAGCCACGGCACGCGAGGTGCCCTGCACTCCCTGCAGAGGGAGAGAGAAGTGCTCGAATTCCGCTCCGTGCGGCCGCTCGCGGCCGCGCTCGTGGCCGTTCTCTTCGCATCGCCCGCGCTGGCGAAGCCGAAGATGGAGATCGCCGTCCAGGACGAGGCCGCCTTCCTGGGCGAACCCCAGGGGAGCGCCAAGCGCGAGATCGCCTTCCAGCGCGCGAAGGAGCTCGGCGCGACGCACCTCCGCGTGAACGCCTGGTTCACGCGCGAGGTCGACGGACGGATCCGCGACGACTTCTCCGCGCTCGACAGCACCGTGAACGAGGCGCGCACGCGCGGCATGGTCGTCCAGATGACGATCGGCGCGATCGCGGCCGACTGGGGCAGCCCCGACCCCGAGAAGGTCGCGCCCGCGGGCGTGTGCCCGAAGCTCGACGAGTTCCTCCTCTACCTCGCGCGGGTCGTGCACCACTTCAAGGGCCGCGTCCACCGCTTCGCGATCTACAACGAGCCGAACCACCCGGGCTTCCTCCTCGCGGGGCCGCACGACGCGGTCGAGAAGTACCGCGACCTGAAGAAGCGCTCGGCCGCGCTCAAGGAGACCGACAAGGCAGAGTCGAGGAAGCTCTCGCGCCGGGCGAGCAAGATCTTCCACCGGGAGATCTTCAAGGAGAACGTGAAGTTCGTCCGCAAGCTCTGGCACCACGGCGTCACCGTCGTGCGCAACGCCGACCCGACCGCGGAGGTGCTGATCGGCGAGCTCTCGTCGTTCCAGACGATGAACTTCATGCAGAAGGTGCTGCGCCACGGGAAGAAGGTCGTCGCCGACGGCTTCGCCGTGCACCCCTACCAGTACCTGACGCGCCCCGAGTCGAGGAAGGGCCTCCCCGCGCAGAGCGGCGGGATCGCGCACGCGCAGAAGCTCCAGCGATTCCTCAAGCACCTCGAGAAGACGGGCCGCCTCGAGACGCGGAAGGGGAAGAAGGTCCCGCTCTTCTTCACCGAGTTCGGCTACCACCGCCTCGAGGGCCGCACGATCTCGCAGCCCGACCGCCAGCTGCCCGAGGCGACGCGCGCCGCGTGGACGCCGCGCGCCTTCGAGGTCGCGAAGAAGGCGGGCGCCCGGCAGATGCTCTACTATCAGCTGTTCCCCACGTGGTCGGGTCACGCGTGGGACACAGGGATCCTCGACCACGACGGCACGCCGAATCCGAGCTTCGATGCGCTCAAGGCATGGGTCGCCAAACAATAGACGGTCAGCGCGTCGCCGGGGCGGCGCCGCGCTGATCCTCGCTCTCGGGCTCCTCGCCGTGATCGCGGTGTTCGGCGTCACGTTCGTGAGCCTCATGAGGCTCGAGCGGCTCGCGACGAGCAACTACGTGCTGCAGGTCCAGGCGGACTTCCTCGCCCGCGCGGGGCTCGCGCAGGCCGTCACGTCGCTCCGCGACATGATGCGCCCGCTCCGCGCGGGCGAAGGCCGCTACGCCGAGGGCGCCTTCTCGAACCCGAGGGGGCCATGGGTCTATCGCGGCTTCACGAAGAACCGCCACCAGGGCGGCCACGGCGTCCCGCTCGCCCTCGCGGTCGTCTCGCCGCCGCAGTCGGCCCACGCCGACGGGCCGCGCGTCTCCTTCGAGCGGGACACGTCGCGCTGGGGCGGGCCCGCTCAGGGCGAGGCGATCTCGGGCTCGCTCGGCGGCACGCTCGTCGGGTGGGGAGACGTCTACGCGCTCAAGGTCCTCGATGCGCAGGGCATGGTGAACCTGAACACGCCCGTCCCGACGGTCGAGCTCCGCGAACGCTTCATATCCCTGCTCGAGAAGCTCGGGACGGAGATCGTGAAGGAGAACGCGGAGCTCCACGCCGACCTCCGCGCGGTCGCCCTCCCCGTGGGCACGCACGCGCTCGTCCCGAAGCTCGCCGCGAACCCCTTCACGCGTCCCCGCGTGGAGCAGCTCCTCCAGATCCGCGAGACGCTCCCCGCGAAGCGCTTCACCTCGAAGACGCAGCTCCGCGTCCTCGGCCTCTGGGGCGACGGCGAGTGGAAGGCCGTGCGCGACTACGTGACGTGCTGGAGCGACGGCGAGCTCGTCCTCGCGGGCGGAGCGCCGCTCAAGTGGCCGGCCGCGAGCTTCGGCGACGACGCGCCCGTGCTCCGCTACCCGGTCAACCTGAACACCGCGCCGCGCGCCGTGATCGTCGCGGCTCTCTCCGGCGTGACGGCGAAGCGGTGGGTCTTCGACCGCCAGCCCGAGGAGATCGTCTGCCCGGATGCCGTGGCCCAGAGGCTCGCCGACGCCGTCGTCGAGTGGCGCCGGAGCAGCGACCCCGCGGAGGGCCGATTCAGGAGCTGGCGCGACGTCCAGCGCTGCTTCGAGCGGATCCTGCCCGGGAGCGGCGCGAGCTCTCCCGAGGCCCTCGCGATCGAGGCCGCGCTCGTCGCGTCGAACCCGCACGCGCTCTCGCTCGGGTGGAACCCCGACCGCACTCTCTGGCGCTGGGACGAGGACGGCAAGGTCGTCCTCGACGCCGACAAGGCGACCGCGACGACGCGCGTCGAGCTCTGCTTCGCGACGAACGTCTACGAGATCGAGGCGCTCGGCCGCGTCCTCAACGAGAAGGCGATCGTGCAGGCCGAGGCGCGGCGCACCTCGGTGATCCGGATCGGCCAGACCGCGATCCTCCGCGGGCAGCAGAACCTCCGGCCGCTCGACACGAGCGATGCGTCGGACGACGAGCCGCTCTCGGGCCCCGCGGTCATCGAGGGGATCGCCGACCCGCTCCCCGTCCAGCCGGGCTGGCTCCAGCTCGCGCCGCGCGAGGTCGACGACCAGGGGAGCGGCCCCTGGGGCGCTCCGTGCTACTTCGAGGAAGACGCGCTCTCCCTCGACGCGGGCGGCAAGACGACGTGCGACGGCTACCTCCAGCTCCGCGCCTACGGCCGCCCCGGCGACACGCACGACCCGCCCGAGGAGCAGAGGATCGAGCTCGAAGGCTCCCCCGACGAGAAGACGGACGAGGGCACCGCTTCGTGCTGGATCAAGCTCCCGACGGGCCCGGCCACGAGCCACGAGGAGTGCGTCTTCTACTACGTGCGCCGCTTCGCCGACGCGACCTTCTTCGAGCCGCAGCCGGGCGAGCCGCCCACCATGGTCGGCTGCGCGACGCGCCTCGAGCGCCGCGGGACGCGGCTCATCGCGAGCCGTTACTTCTGGGGCCGCGGCGGCTCGAAGGACGCCGCCGCGGCGCCCGCGAAGACCGACTGGGCGCGCGGCTTCTCGTGGGGCGAGCTCGACATCTCGGACTGGGCTCCGGGCACGTGGCATCACGTGGCCGTCTCCTGGAAGGTCCTCGACCTCTCGCTCTACGTGGACGGCGTGAAGGAGCACGCGACGGCGCCCGCGCGGAAGGACCCGCCGCGCCAGCTCGAGCTCGACGGCGGCTGGCCCGCGGGGCTGTCTCCGCGCGGGGCGCCGCCGGGCACGGCGCGCGTGAAGGCCCCCGCCGACTGGCTCCCGACGGACGAGGAGCCCGTGCTCGTGATCGGCGGCTTCGAGGTCCCGGGGGCGAATCGCTTCTGCGACGCGACGTTCTCGGACGTCCACTTCAACCCGCAGTATCTGCCCGCGACGCGGTACTTCCGCGAGGCGCGCTTCGGGTCGCGCTTCGCGCCGCAGGCGTGGGACATCTCGGAGCGCTTCACGGACGACCGCCGCGAGCTGCCGGGGCACCTCACCTGGTTCGCGATCTTCGAGAAGGGCTCTGTCCAGGTCCTCGACCCGGACCGCGACCCGGCGTTCAAGACGGACTCGACGAAGTGGGGCGGAGGAGTCCTCGTGAAGAGCTTCGACCGCGTGCGCCTCGGAGCGACCTCGGCGATCGCGCAGCCCGATGCGACGCCCTTCGTGCTCGTGGGCATGAGGGTCCAGTACCTCCTCCGCGCCGTGGAGATCCTGGAACAAGCGACCGACCTCGACTGAGCGTGCGCGCACCGACACCCGTCGCGAGCGGCAACTCCTTGCGCAACCGTGACATGACCTCTGGACCGCGGCCTGCTCTGAGACCACGTGGAGAGAGGGATATGGGTTTCGCGCACTGCGCCCTGTGCTCGGGCGAGGTCGGTGTCATCGACCTCCTGACACGCCGCGCTCTTCGCTTCGAGGGCTCCGTCTACGGCGCTTGCTGCCGCGATCAGATCGCGGACCTCGTGCCCGGGAGCTCCGCGAAGAAGCCCGCCCTCGTCGCGCTCGGAGTCGTGGGGCTCGTCTCCGTGGTCGCACTCGCGCGTCCCGGTCGCGCGGCGGCTCCCGTCGCGGAGGAGCCCGCCTCGCAGACGCTCGTCGCGCCCATGGTCGCTCGCTCCGAGCCGGTCGCTCGCTCCGAGCCGGCACCGGCCGCGAAGGCGGAGGACCCGCGCGAGGTGCGCGGTCGCGTACAAGCGGACGCGCTCTTCGCGGCGCTCGAAGGCGACCTCCGCGGCCTCTGCTCGACGAACGATTGCGTCGCCACGTTCTCGTCGCCCGCCCTCCGCGTGACGCGTGACTCGATCTCGCTCCTCGCGCGCGTCGCCGACCCGCAGGGTGGTGACGGCACCGTGCGCGCGCTCGTGGACTGGTCCATGCGCGGCTCCCGCTTCGAGCGGCGCCTCGCGCTCTTCGCGAAGGAAGGCGACGGCCCGGTCCCCGGCCCCGCGGCAACTTCCTTCCTCGACGAGGTGCGCTCGGTGCACGTCTACGTCGCGCGCACGAACGGGTCCTTCTCCGAGCCGGACACGGCCATGGCCCACGGCGACGCGTTCGGACGCGAGGCGCGCGTCACGCTCGACGGCTTCTCGCTCCGCGCAGGGTCTGACTTCACGGACTCGCTCCGCCCGGGCGACGAGGTCACGCTCGACCTCCCCGCTCCGGACGACGACCTCGAGCCCGGCGACGTCACGCTCCACGTGCGCTCGAGGGACGCGTCGGGCACGGTCCTCCTCGACGGCCGCGCGCCCGCGGGGCTCGAGAGCACGATCGCCCGCGCCTTCGCGGCGCCGGCCGAGCTCCGCGTCGTGATCGAGGCGATCGTCGCGGGGCGTGTCGTCGTCTTCGACCGCGTGCTGCGCCTGCGCTGATCAACCGCCGCGGCGGCGATCCTCGGGGTTGAGCGGGACGGGCTGGCTGTCGATCCCCTGGCGCTCGTCGCGGTCGGCCTGCTGCTTGGCGCGGAGGCTGGCCGCGAAGCCGGCGGCGCGGGTCTTGATCTCCTCGCGCGGGTCCGTCTGGGCGATCTGGTCGAGGATCTGGATCGCGCGGTCGTTGCCGACGCGGGCGATCGCGAGGACGGCGCTCGCGCGGATCTCGAGCGAGTCCTCGTGCTGGGCGAGGTCCTCGAGGAAGGGGAGCGAGGTCTCCTGGCCCGTCGTCGCGTAGGCGACGATCGCGGACTGGCGGATCTGGAGGTTCTGCTCGCCCTTGGCGATCTGCTGCATGAGCTCCATGTCGCGCTGGTCACCGCGGTGACCGATGATCGAGACGGCCTCGGCGCGGACGTTCGGGTCCGCGTCCTCGAGCGCCGCCTTGCGGAAGAGAGCGCGCGCCTGGTCGCTGAGGCCGGCGAGCTGGTGATCCGCCGGGTTCGCGCCCTCGGCCGGCTCGCCGATCCGCCGCGAGTACTCGCGGAGGAGCATGGAGCGGACGTTGGGGTTCTCCTCGCCCGAGAAGGCGCCCGCGATCACGTTCGTGGAGTCGGCGTTCTCGGGCAGGAAGCGGACGAGCGTCGTCTGCACGGCGATGTCGTGGCAGTCGTGGAGGATCTCGGCCGCGGCCTTGAGGGCCTCGGGGTCCTTCATCTCGGCGAGCGACTTCGCGAGGAAGATCTTGTAGCCGTCGTCGTTGACGTTGAGGACGAAGTCCTTGATCGCGTCGATACCCGCCATGCCGAGCGCCTGGATCTGCGCGCGGAGCTCGGCCTCACGGGCCTGCTTCTGCTGGTAGTCCTCGAAAAGACGGTTGTCCTGCGTGAAGTCCACCTTCCGGATCGCATCGAACAGGTCGAGGATCCGCGCGACGGCGCCGTGGTTGGCGGTCTTCTGCGCGAGCTCCTTCGCCGACTTGCCGTCCGTGCGCAGCTTCTGCGGCGCGAGCGGCTGGAGCGGCTCGAGCTTCTGCATCGGGTCGTTCTTGGTCGCGCCCACGATGGCCGGCGTGTTGTTGACCGGCGTCTGCTGCGGAGCCTCGGTCGGCTTGAGGTTGGTGTTCGGCGTGTTGGGCTTCACCGGCCCGACGACGGCCGTCTTGTTCTCGGGCTTCGGCCGCGAGGCGTCGTCACCGAGGAGACCCGGCAGCATGAGCGCCGCGGCGCCGCCCTCGGCGACGAGCGCGATGCCGGCCGCGGCGACGAGCTTCATGCCGCTCCCGGCGGGCGCGGGCGTGGAGCGGACCGACGGCTCGGGGAGAGCGGGCTTGGCGCCCGACTTCTTGAGCGGCTTCTCCTCGGCCTTCTCGGCGCGCTCGGCGGCAGGAGCCGGCTTCTCGACCTTCTTGGTCTCGGTCTTCTTCGGCTTCTCGACTTCCGCCTTCTCGACCTTCTTCGTCGCCTGCTTCTTGGGCGGCGTCTTGGTGCCCGTGTCCGGGAAGAGCTCGTCGTCGTCGTTGTTCTTCTTCGAGGACTTGGCCACTTGTGCGAGCTCCTTCGAGAGGCGTAGTTCCAGCAGGAATAGGACGTTCAGGAAGTCTAGCGGTTCATCCGGCTCGAACCAAACACAGGCGCGCCGCCCGAAGGCGGCGCGCCGGAGTTACTTAAACGACCGTCCATCCGTGACTAAGGTCTCGAGTAGACCTCGGCCATCGAGATGGCCGTGCCGTCCGAGCTGTCGATGAACTGGCCGGGGCTCGCGTTGAAGCCGCCGATCGCATAGACCTTGTCGCCGACGGTCGTGAGCGTGTGGCTGTTCCGCGCGTTCTGCATCGCGGGCGCCTTCTGGACCGTCTTGGTGTCCGTGTTGAAGATCTCGACCGAGGCGAGCTCGGCGTTCGGCTGGCCCGTCATGGCCGAGCCGCCGGCGATCACGACGATGTTGCCGCCGACCGTGTCCGAGCAGGCCCGCGCGCGCGCCGTCGTGAGGCTGCCGACCGCGGCGAACGCGTTGCCCGTCTCCATGGTGATGTCGACCGCGGCCGGCGCCACGCCCGAGCCGCCCGCGATCACGAGCATGCCCGAGCCGTCCACCGCGAGCGACTGGTAGCGGAGGTTCTTGGCCGGAGCCGCCGCGACCGCGCTGAACTTCTTCGTCGTCTCGTCGTACGTCTCGGCGCCCGGCGAGAGGCCGAGCTGCGAGGTCGTGCCGCCCGCGGGGACGAACAGCGCCATGCCGCCGGCGAAGACGACGCCGTTGGCCGTCTTGTCGAAGGCCGCGACGCCGCCCATGCGCGGGATCACCATGTCGAGGCCCGACGTGGAGAGCCGCGTGAAGGTCTTGGCCGTCGGGTCGTAGGTCTCGGCCACCGGGAGCGTGAGCGCCTGGGGCGGGTTGCCGACCGCGCCGTTCATGCCGCCCGTCACGAGCACCTGGCCGTTCGACAGCTTGACGGCGTAGTGGAGCGAGCGGGGGAAGTTGAGGACGCCCTGGACGAGCGTGAACCGGTTCGTCTTGGGGTCGAAGATGTGCGCCGAGCGGAGGTCTTCCTGGAGCGGCGTCGGCGCCGTCGTGTTGGCCGGGTCGAAGCGCTCGTAGCCGAAGCCGCCGCAGATCAGCACGGTGCCGTCGTCGAGGAGCGTCGCCGTGTGATCGGTGCGCACGACCGCGATGAGCTGCTGCGTCGTCCCGAACGTGCCGACCGTCGTCATGAAGCCGCCGGGGTTGCCGCCGAGGGCCGGGTCGCTGGTCGCCGTGAAGGTGTTGGCGACCGGGTCGTAGATCTCGGAGATCGGCGAGTAGAGCATGCCCGAGCGGAGGCCGCCGACGATCAGGATCCGGCCGTCCTTGAGGAGCGTCGCCGTGTGACCGCCGCGAGGGAACTGCATCGCGGCCGCGGGCTTCCACGACTCGGTGAGCGTGCCCTCGATGTCGGCCGGCTTGCTCTTGGCCGCCTTGTCGCCCGTCGTCGCGTTCGTGATGTTGCCCGTCGCGATGATCGGGAGGTCGATCGCCGACGAGTCGCCCGAACCGACGAAGGCCACGTCGTGCGTGCCCGAGATCCTGAGGTTCGGGTCGGTGCCGAGGAGGATCACGACGTCCGTCTTCGCCGTGCCCGCGCCCATCGTGGCGCCGGTGCCGAACGAGTCGCCGTTCACGGGGAGGACGAACTCGGCTGCCGGGTCCATGAGACCCGTGAGCTTGACCTCTTTATTGAACGAGACCGTGAGCTTGTCGCCCGCGACCGCGCGAGTCTTGCTCGCGATGCTGGCGAACGTCGCCTTGACGATCACCGGACGGTTCGCGCTGTTGACCGGAGCGGGCGGATTGGTGGTGGTCTGGATCGGCGTGATCGTGCTCGCGCCGCTCGTCTTGCCGCCACCGCCACCGCCTCCGCAGCCGAGCGCTCCCGCCAGGACCGCGCTGCAGACGACGACTTCGAATCTGCCCATGGCAAACTCCCCATCCGCTCGTCGCATGGGCCACGGAGCCCATGAGACATCTGAGCGACACTATGTGAGTGCAAATAACCATCCCAGCCCCGTGAAATCGTCACAGAACTGTGAGTTACCCGATTCTTCGAGGCTTAAGTGGGTGCCGGCCACGGGAGAGCGTAAAGGCGCAGTCGCAACTCCTGACGGCTTTCGGAAAAGGGGCGAGCGTCAACCGCACTTGCCGTACGTCTCGTTTAGGTCTCGGGGGTGTGTCCTCAGTTCTCGTTGCTGGTGATCTTGCCGACGATTGTCTTCCCCGAGACGAGCGCGCGCGGCCTGATCGGACCGTCGGGCCACTCGACGTTCGTGCGGATGAGCGTGATCGATCCCTCCTCGAGCGAGAGCTCGAGGTGTGAGCCATCGCGCCGGACCTGGATCTTCCCGAGCGTCCTCCCCCGCGAGCGCTCGAGCCGCGGCGCGATGGCGACGGGCGTGATCGAGAACGGGCCCTCGCGAACGGCGAAGACCCCGGGCTCGAGGATCACGCCCGGGAGACCATCCCAGGTGCGGAACACGGCGAGGAGGTAGCTCGCGTGGCCGCCCTTCGTCCGCTCCGCGAGCGCGACGGCGAGACCGCCGTTGACCTCGGACTCGAGGTCGATCGTGACCGCGGCCGGGCCCGTCTGCCTCGGCTCGAACCACTCGCGCTTCGAGACGACGGCGAGCGTCGCGCCGAGGAGGATCGAGCTCCCGCCGAGGACGAGCGCCGCCACGAGGAGCGACGTCCGCCGCCGCTCGCGGCGCCGCGCTCGCGGCACGCGGGCCTTCGAGGAGACCGGCGGAGGGACGACGGGCACCTCGTCCGGAGCGGGGAGCGGCTGGTGCTCGACGGTCTTCCGATCGGTCGAGATCGGCCCGGTAGGCGGGACGACCTCGCCGTCCAGGGCGCGGAGGAGCGCGCGGCCATCGGGGAAGCGGGCGCGCGGGTCCTTCTTCAAGCTGCGGCCGATCGCGAAGCCGAGGAGCGCGGGCGTCTCGAGGCGCACCTCCTCGATCGGGTCGCAGCCGACCTCGAGCCGGACGATGACCTCGGCGAGCGTGCGCCCGTCGAAGGCGGGGCGCCCGGCGAGGCACTCCCAGAGGATCGCGCCGAGCGCGAAGACGTCGGCCTCGGGGCCCGCCGTGTCCGCGCTCTTCATCTGCTCGGGCGGCATGTAGCCCGCGGTCCCCGCGAAGGTGCCCGGGAGCGTGATCTTCACGGAGGTGTGCCCCGGCGGCGCCGCGAAGTGCTTCCCGAGACCGAGGTCCGCGATGAGCGGCCGCTCCCCGTCGAAGAGCACGTTCTCGGGCTTCAGGTCGCGGTGCACGACGCCGCGCTCGTGCGCGATCGCGAGCGCCGAGGCGAGCGAGCGCGCGAGCGCGGCCGTCTTCTCGACGGAGAGCGCGCCCTTCTCGAGCCGGTCGCGGAGCGTCCCGCCCGAGAAGAACGGCATGACGAGGTAGGGCCCCTCGGCCGTCTCCCCGCCGTCGAGGAGCGGCACGAAGCCCTCCGTCACGCCGAACGACGCGAGGAGGCGCCGCTCCCGCTCGAAGCGCGCGCGCGCCGTCGCGTCCCTCGATGCTCGGAGGACCTTGATCGCGACAAAGCACCCCTCGGGCGTGCGAGCGCGGTGGACGACGCCGACTCCTCCGCGCCCGATCTCACCGGTGACGGTGTAACGCCCGATCTCCACGGGTTACTTGGGCGGCTCGCCGCCCTCGCCGCCGCCCTCGCCCGCCGGCTTCTTCTTCTTCTTCTTCTTCTTCGGGTCCTCGGTCTTGTCCTCTTCCTCCACCTTCTGCTCCTTCATCTTCGGACGCGTCGCGTCCTTGTCGAGGAGCCGGATCTTGACCGAGCGGATCTTGACGAGAGCCATGGGCGGGAGCGTGAGGCCGAAGCGCCCCTTCGGATGACTGAGCGACGTCTCGGACTTCTGCCCGTTGAAGCGGATGATCGCCTTGTCGCCGCGGAGCTCGATGCGGACCGACGACCACTCGCCCTTCTTCCAGCCGTCGGGGAGGCTCACGAGGTCGTAGGTGATCGTGTCCTCCTTCTCCTCCGAGCGGACGTGGAACTGGAGGCCGACGTCGCCGATGTTGAACTGGACGTCCACGATCACGTCGCCCCACGTCGAGTCTCCGAGCCAGATCGAGCTCGTGTCGGAGGTGCTCTCGGTGTTGTCGCCGAAGATGACGGGGTCCTCGCCCGGCTTCGGGCCCTTCCACGTCCAGTCGTGCTGCCGCTCGAAGTAGGTGAACTGGTTGTCGTGAGAGCCGTCGAAGATGACGAGCTCGTCACCCCCGGCGCTCGGACCGTCGCCGCCGCCCCCCGATGCGGGCTTGTCGGAGATGGTCGCGAGCACCGCCATGACCTTGTCGCGGAACGGGCTCGCCTTGAGCGACGGGACGATGTCGAAGCTCTTCACGAAGGCGCGGGCCTTGGGGCCCGACTCCTCGCCGATCTCCTTCGCCTTCGCGAGGACCTCGTTCGCGCGGCGCGCGGCGTCGATCCGCTCGACGAGCTGCTTCCTGTCCTCGTCCACCTTGACGCCGCCGCGCGCGGCGACGGCGGGCGCGAGCGTGTCGAGCGTCTTGAGCGCGGCGTCGCAGTCCTTCTCGGCCTTCTGCGGGTCGGTCACCGCGAGCGCGGCGACGGCGCTCTCGTGGGCCTTCGTCCAGAGCTGCTCGAGCTGGTTCTGACGCGCCACGCGAGCGCGAGTCGCCCCCTCCTCGATGCGGTTCAGGCGGTTGTCGCGATCGTTCTCGTTCAGGGAGAGGACCAGCACGCGCGCCTTGGCGGCGTTCTTCATGACCTCGGAGAACTGACGCGGGTCGTCCGCCGTCTCCTCGACGTACTTGACGGCCTTCTCCGCGGCGTCCTTCTTCTTCTGCTCCGCGATCCGCTGCGAGTCGTCCTCGCAACCGGCCACGAGGAGCGCGGGGAGGAGGAGGACGAGGCTACTTCTTCTCATCGCCGTCCTTCTTCTCGCCGTCCTTCTTCTCGCCGTCCTTCTTCACTTCCTTGTGCTTCTCCAGAGCGTCGAAGTGCTTCTCGCGCTGCTCCTTCTCCTTGGCGAGGAACTTCTCGAAGTCGTCCTTCTTCTCCTTCGGGACCTGGTCGGCGATCTCCTTGATCGAGAAGAGGTCGACGGTCAGGAAGCGCGTCGCGCGCTCCTCGCTCTCCTTGAGCACGGCCTCCTCGCCCACGTCCGTGTTGTTCCCGTAGAGGTTCTTCCAGGAGATCTTCTTGAGCTCCGTCCCCTTCCCGTCCTTCACGACGACGTTCACCTCGGCGACGTAGTTGATCAGGTCCACGGCGCGACCGTAGAACTCCACGTCGTGCTTCACGTACTCGATCGTGCCCTCGATCGTGAACGCGGCGGGGCCGGCCGGGGGCGCCTTGTCCTCGGGCTTCGCGTCCTTCGGCGGGACGACGACCTTGATCGAGTTCTTGTCGAGCTTGGCGTCCCAGGCCGTCGCGACGCGGCTCTCGACCTTGAAGCCCCACTGCGCGAACGCGGAGACGAGGCAGTACTGCGGCACCTGCCACCTCCTGAGCGCGCCCTTGTGCTTCGCGGTGACGGCGATCACCGCGGTGTTCGGGGCGGGCTGCTTGTCGTCGCCGCGGACGGTGGCGGCGCCGATGATGACGGGCAGGACGACGAGCGGGAGGAGGAGAGCCAGTGAGCGCTTCATGAGACTCCGCTAGGTGTTCCGGGGGAGATGGGGCACGCCCGTCACGAGCGGCGCGCCGAGGTAGGTGACGAGCACCAGGACGAAGACGATGAGTGTCGCGAAGATCTGGCGCCGCCCCGCGAGGAGGGAGAGCGCCCGGCCGACGACGAGGCCGCCGCAGAAGACCCACGTCACGAGAGCCGTGAGGATCTGCGCGTTCTTGAGCCAGCCGATCCCGAGCGCTCCGGTCGCGCGCTGCATGATGATGCCGAGCGCGAGCGAGACCGTGAGCAGGACGAACCCCGAGACGACGAAGCGCCCCTCGACGCGCTCGAGGCGGTCGAGAGCGGGGAGGTCGAAGACACCGAGCCGCTTCTTCTTGAGCTGGGCCTCGAGGTAGAGGTACATGACCGAGAGGACCGCCGCGAACGTGAAGGCCCCGTAGGCGACGAGGACCGTCACGATGTGCCCGCGGAGGACGAGCCGGGCTTCGGCCGGGAGGGGCGCGTCGGCGGACTCGGTCGGCCGTGCGAGCTGGACGGCCGCCATCGCGAGAGCGAGGAAGACGGGCGGGACGAGGAAGAGCGGCAAGGAGCGCAAGCCCTGGCCCGTGTCGATGATGACCCCGACGAGCGTCGCGCAGAAAGCGACGAAGATGAGCGTCGAGGGCGTGCCCGCGAGCGCGTGGTCTCCGAGGCGGAAGCCCCGGAGCGCGAGGAGCACGGCGTGGGCGGCGAAGCCGGTGAAGAGGACGCCGCGCGCGAGCCACGGGCTGGCCTTGGCGTGGGGGTCGCGCCGTCTCCGGGCGAGGTCGAACCCGGCCGCGCCGCCGGCGATGGCGTACGCGAGCATGGCGACCGCGAGGAACACGGCCTCGGTGACGGTGAGCGACATCGGGACCCCGATTTCGACGGAGTCTACCATCCCCTTCTTCAACCCCGGATCTTCAAATTCGTCCGCCACATCGGTGCGCGGGTCATGGTAGTGTGTCCGCTTGCCGGACAGCCGTCGGGGAGTCCGGCCAGGGGGCTCACATGCGAAGGCTTCTCGCACGCCGTAGCGTGCAGATCACCCTCGGACTCGGGCTCTTGATCGGTGGATGTGCCGAGCTCTCCCCCATCCAGTGGGAGGAGATGAAGGCGGACCTCTCGCAGAAGGACCGCCGCGCGCGCGAGCTCGAGGACGCGATCTCGCGTCGCGAGCAGTTCCTCGGGCGCGCCCAGGCGAGCGTCCAGGTGCAGGAGCGCCGCTACGACGAGCTTCGCGCGCAGACGCGGACGCTCGATGGCCAGATCACGGTCCAGAAGGCCGAGGTCGCCCAGCTCGACGTCGCGAACAAGTCGCTCGCGACGGCCGTCGAGGGCCGCCGGGCCGAGTCGGCCAAGCTGACGGCCGAGAACACCGCCCTCGCCGCCGCGCTCCAGAAGGCGACCGCCGACCGCGACGCGCTCGCCAAGGACAACGCGCAGAAGACGGCCGAGCTCGCCGCCCTCAACGTCCAGAAGGACGCCATGGAGAAGGAGATCGCGGCGAAGAGGACGGAGCTCGCCGCGGTCGCGCAGGCGCGCGATGCCGTCGCGAAGGACCTGGCCTCGGCCCGTGAAGAGTTCGCCAAGGTGAACGGCGAGCGCCAGGCCGTCCAGGCCGAGGTCGTCCTCGCGACCGATGCGATCTCGCGCCTCAAGTCCGACTCGATGACGCTCACGGCCCAGCGGACCGAGCTCGAGACCTACGTCAAGTCGCTCGATGTGAAGCTCGTCGAGCACCGCGCCGCCAAGGAGAAGTCCGAGCTCGAGCTCGCCAAGGTCGACGCCGAGCGCATCGCGACGCAGCAGCAGGTCGTCCGCTTCGCCGCCGAGCGCGAGCGCGCGCAGGCCGAGGCGCAGAAGGCGGCCGAGCTCAGCCAGCGCGCCGAGAAGCTCCGCGCCGAGGTCCAGCAGCTCGCGGACGAGCTCGCCCAGCTCGACTCGACGCGCGACGACCTCAAGGCGATCCAGAGGAAGCTCCTCGCCAAGGCGATGGGCAAGCCGGGCACGGTGATCCCGGCCTCCACCTCTGTTGGCGGGGGGACTCCGCCTCCCGCTCCGCCGCAGCCCACGCCCGCGCCGGCCCAGCAGCCCGCGCCCGCGCCGCAGCAGTCGGCCCCCGCGACGCCGTCCAGCGACGCCGCGAAGACGCAGGGTTAGGACCACACGTGAAAGGTCGGGGACTCATGGCGAAGAAGCGCCCTCCCATTCACGAGGAGGCCAAGAACCGGCAGGGGAAGCCGGTCTCCCAGCCCTCGAGGGATGAGAGCGCCGAGACCTTGCTCCAGAGCGACGAGGTGCTCGGCGATCTCGTGGACTCGGACTTCGACATCACGGTCGAGGACGACGGCACGGTGCAGCTCCACGCTCGCTGCCAGCCGGGCGATGATGAAGAGGCCTGCGCCGAGCGCATGCGCTTCCTCGTCGAGGCTCTCGGCGCGGACTTCGTGCCGCCGCCGGACTTCCCGCGCTGACGTCTCCTCAGAAGTCGAAGTCCTCGTCGCGGATCTCCTCGGTCTCGGTGGACGGAGCGCTGGCCGTCGCGGTAGCCGCGGCACGTTCGCCGGCGAGGAGTGAGGGGTCGAGCGCGAGGTCGAGCGTGCCGAGCGTCTCGAAGAGCGTCTTCACCTCGCGCGAGGTCTCGGCCTCCACGAAGTCCGCGAAGGCGCGCTCGTCCGAGGTGTCGCTCTCGTCCACGACGTGCGCGTCCTCCTGCGACTCGAGCTTGGCGTACGCGTCCCGGTAGTGCGGGTCGCGCGCGACGAGCTCGAGGTAAGCGCGGCGCGCGCTCCGCCGGTCGCCGGCGCGCTCGTAGAGGGCGCCGATCCGGTAGAGCATGGCCTTCTCCTGCTCGGAGCCGACCGGGTAGGCGAGGACGGTGCAGAGCTCGCGGAGCGAGGCCTCGGCCTTGTCGATCCGGCCCTTCCGCGCGAACTGCTCGGCCGCGAAGCGGAGGAAGATCGTCGCGGCGTCGCCCGAGGGCGCGCCGGGGAGAGCGCGGAGGATCTCGAGCGTCTCCTCGCGGCGGCCCGACTCGGCGAGGAGACCGGCGAGCTTCTTCCGGTCCTCCTCGTTCGCGCGGCCGGCCTTGACCTCCTCCTGGAGGCGCTCCGCCTCCTTGTCGCGGAGGACGGACTCCACGCGCTCGAGCCGATCCTTGAGCGCGCGGTCCTCGCCGCGCTTGGCGAGGGCGCGGCGGAGGAGCGGGAGCGCGTCCGCGTGGCGCTCGAGGCGCGCGAGGAGCGCGGCGGCGTAGCTGAGCTCGTCCGCGGAGGGCTCGCCCGTGTCGATGAGCGGCTTCAAGGCGTCGTAGGCGCCGTCCACCTTGCCCGCGTCCTCGAAGTTCTGGGCGAGCTCGACGCGCGAGGCGCGGTCGTCGGCGTCGGCCGCGACGACGCGGTCGAGCGACCGCGCCGCGCCGATGAAGTCGCCCATGCGGCGCTGCGCGCGCGCGAGCTCGCGGGCGAGGTCGTGCTGCATGGGCTCGCGCTCGAGGATCCGCGACGCGAGCGCGATCGCGGTCGGGAGCCGGTCCTTCGCGGCTCGCGGGAAGAAGGCGAGGAGGCCCTCGACGGCCGCGGGGACGCGCTGCCCCTCGGCGTAGAGGTCGAGGAGCTCGAGGCGCAGGCCGTCGTCCGGGTGGTCCTTCAAGTACCGCTCGACGACCTCGATCGCCCGCGCGGTGTCGCGCGACTTCACGTGGAGGTCCTTCAAGAGGACGACCGCGGGCCGCGGCTCCTCGAGCTCGTCGATCACGAACTCGACGAGCTCGACGACGCGCGGGATCAGGTACGGGTCGTTCGCGGCGCGCGCGAGGCTCTCGAAGGCGCGGCTCGCCTCGCCCTTCTCGAAGAGCGCGGCGCCGAGGTCGAGCTGCGCCTGGGCGTCGTCGGGCGCCTCGCGGACGCGGGCCTCGAGCGCGGAGACGCGCGCGTTGACCGACTTCTCGGAGAGCGTCGCGTGGAGCGCGGTGATCTCGCGGTCGTTCGGCGCCTTCGCGATCGCCGCCTCGAGCTCCTCCACGGCCTTCGCGAGCTCGCCCGAGGCCTCGTAGGCCTTCGCGAGCGCGCGGCGGATCGCGGGGTCGTCGGGCCGCAGGTCGCGCGCGCGCACGAGGACGCGCGTCGCGCCCTCCGTGTCGCCGCGCTCGAAGGCGAGCTCGCCGCGCGCGCGGAGCTCGTCGGCGCCCGCGCTCCCGCGTCCGGCGACGGCGCGGGGGTGCTCCTCCGCGAGCGGCGCCGCGCCGAGCCGCGCGTAGGCGAGGCCGAGGGCGCGCCGCGCGTCCACCGACTGCGGGTCGCGCGCGACGAGCGGCCCGAGGAGCTTGACGGCCTGGATCGTCTTCCCGCAAGCGTCGAGCGCGCGCGCGCACGCGAGGACGGCCGCGGGCGTGGCCTTGTCGGGCGAGGCCTCGATCGCTCGCGCGACCTCGGTCGCGCAGGCGAGCGAGAGGGGACGCGGCGGCTTCTCCTTGGCGACGAGCGACTCGAGCTCGCGCCCGGCGGCCTCGAGGTCGCGGGCCTGCGTGCGCGCGAGCACGGCCTGACGCACCGGCTCGAGGCTCTGAGGGTCCCGCGCGAGGACCTCGTTCATGATGTTCTTCGCCGCGGCCTCGTCGCCGAGGCGGCGCACGTAGTCGGCGAGGAGGACGGCGTCCTTCGCCTCGCCCTTCTTCGGGCCGACGATCCGGCGGAGCGCGTTCACCGCCTCGGCGAGGCGGCCCTTGCGCGCGAGCGCCTGCGCGTAGGTCCGCACCTGGTCCGCGTTGTCGGGCTCGAGGCGCGCCCCCTTGTGCGCCGACTCGAGGGCCGCGTCGTCGTCGCCCATGCCCGCGAGGGCGTCGGCGAGGAGCGCGTGCGCGCGCGCGGCGCGCGGCTCGCGCGCGAGGACCGCCTGGGCGAGCTCGCGCGCCGGGCCGAAGCGCCGGCCGACGACGAGGAGCTCGAGCTGCGCGATGCGCCCGTCGAGCGCGACGCGGGTGAGGAAGCCGCGCTCCTCGGGGTCGGCGTCGGGATCGCGCGGTGGCGGCGGAGCGGCCGCGCGCGGCATCGCGGTGGCCGGAGTGGCACCACCGGGCGGCGGGCCGCCCCCCAATCCCCCCCCCGCGCCGCGGGGGGGGGTTGGGGGGGGGCCCGCCGTCATGGGCGCGGGGACGGGAGCGCCCGCGGGCGTGATGATCGGGTTGACCTCGATGAGGCCGGGCGGGAGCTCCCCCTGGACGCCCGCG
>CAZYLP010000009.1:0-31781 GCA_964648345.1 uncultured Planctomycetota bacterium | reverse complement strand
CACGGGCGTCGCGTTCGGGCATCTCCTCACGTTCGCGCCGAACACGAACACGCAGCTCGCCGGGAACCGGGCGAACATGGAGGAGGCGCGGCGGCGGCTCGCGGTCGTGCTCGACAAGGACCCGGACAACTTCGAAGCGCTCTACATCGAGACGCTCCTCGCCCTGACCATGCTCGACCACGCGGGCTGCGTCGAGCGGACCGAGCGCGCGCTCGCGATCCAGCCGGGGAACGTCACGCTCGTGGCGAACCGGGCGATCGCCCTCGCGCAGCTCGGCCGGAAGGACGACGCGCTCGCGACGCTCGGGAAGGCCATCGAGGCCGCGCCCGACCAGGACGCGCTCCGGTGGCTCCGCGGCCGGTTCCGCCTCGAGGTCCAGCCCCAGGACTTCCAGGGCGCGGTGGACGACATCTCGCGTCCGATCGCGAAGAAGCGCGCGACCCCCGAGATGTACTTCTACCGGGGCTGCGCCTATCACGGCCTCGGCAAGTACAAGGAAGCGATCGACGACTACGACCAGGCCGAGCGCTCCATGCCGGCCGCGCCCTACATCGCGCGCTTGCGGGTCTACCGCGAGGACGCGCGGAACCGGCTCGGAGGCCGCTAGGTGACGACCGGTGTCAGCGGCGGGCCCGCGGGCTACCGGATCGTGCGCGAGCTCGGTCGCGGCGGCATGGGCGTCGTCCACGAGGCGATCGACGAGAAGGCGGGCCGGCGCGTCGCGCTCAAGACGCTCAACGCCCACGCCGGGGACATGGAGGCCCGCGAGCGCTTCGAGCGCGAGGCGCTCGCCGCCGCCTCGGTGCGGCACGTGAACCTCGTCGTCGTGCACGCGTCGGGCTTCGAGCGGGGCCGCGCGTGGATCGCGTACGAGCTCCTCGAGGGCGGCACGCTCGCCGACCGCCTCAAGGCGAAGGGACGCCTCTCCGCGACGGAGGCCGCCAAGGTCGGTTCGCGGATCGCCCGCGCGCTCGAGGCCCTCCACGGGGCCGGGATCGTGCACCGGGATGTCAAGCCGGCGAACGTCCTCTTCGACGCGTCCGGCAACGTCAAGCTCGGCGACCTCGGCCTCGCGCGGTCCACGGAGCGCGGGTACTCGCTCACGGTCACGGGCGCGGTCGTCGGCACGCTCGCGTACCTCTCCCCCGAGCAGGCGAACCCGGTCGAGCCGCCGGGGCCTGCCTCGGACCTCTACTCGCTCGGCGCGACGCTCTACGCGCTCCTCACGGGGGAGCCGCCCTTCAAGGGGAGCGACCTCGTCATCCTCCGGAAGCACATGCTCGAGAAGCCCACGCCGCTCGCGGCGGTCGTCCCGGAGTGCCCGCCCGAGCTCGCGGCGCTCGTCGAGCGGCTCCTCGCGAAGGACCCGAAGGCGCGCGGCACGGCCGGGGAGGTCGCGCGGATCCTCGAGGCCGTCTCCGGCGAGGGGCCGGCCGCGGTGCCGCGCTCGATCAAGACGATCGCGCTCCTCGCGGGGCTCGCCGCGCTCGCGGTCGGCGGCGCGATCGTCGCGGCCGCGCTCCGCGGCGGGCCGACCCCGCCGCCCGTCATCGTGCCGCCCGTGCCACCGACTCCGCCGACGCCGCCGCGGCCGGGGTCCTCTCCCGCCGTCGTCCTCTCGACGACCGTCACCTCCAGATGGCCCGCGCCGGACGCCGAGGTCGAGGTCTCCGTTCCAGAGGCGCAGATCGAGGCTCTGACCCTGAGCACGGGCGAGGTCGTCAGCAGCGGCGAGAAGTGGCGATTCCGTGTCGCGACCCCGGGCTCGGAGACCATCGCCGTCGTCGGGACGGTCACACTTCGGGGCGGACGCCCCATCGTCTTCGAGTGGTTCGGCTCGTCCGGCGTGTCGCTCCCGAAGGGCCTCCGCCGGGCGCGCGATCCCGACGCGGCGGGCCGGCCGATCTTCATCTGGCCGCTCCCCGACTCGGACGACCTCGTGCTCGAGCTCGTCTACGTGCCGCCGGGCGAGTTCCTGGCGGGTGACCCGCCCCGCACCGAGCGCATCGACCATGGCTACTTCGTGGGGCGCTACGAGGTGCTCCGCGATCAGTTCGGACACTTCGCGAAGCTCACGGGCGGGAAGATGCCGAGGGTGAAGGGCGCCAAGGAGTACTTCGAGGCCGAGCGGCAGCCCGTCGCGATCCCCTACGCGCGAGCCGAGGACTTCTGCCGCTGGGCCTCCGTCCGTCTCCCGAGCGGCCTCGAGTGGGAGAAGGCCGCGCGCGGCGTCGACGGCCGCCGCTTCCCCTGGGGCGCCGCGCGGCCCGAGAAGCGCTGCAACGCGATCAACGTCGCCCTCGCGTTCACGCCGGCCGGGTCCTTCGACGACGCGTCGCCATGGGGCGCGCACGACATGGCCGGCAACGTCGCGGAGTGGTGCACGGACCCCTGCGGCCCCGACGGCAAGCGACGCATGCAGCGAGGTGGCTTCTGCGGCTCGGGCAAGGACGACGATGTCGCCGCGGCCACGGTCCGGGACGAGGATCCCGCGAGCGGTCAGTGGACAGGGTTCCGGGTCGTCAAGGAGCTGCCTCGGTGACCGCACCGGCGCGCGCCGCCCGCTTGCGCGCGCGGATCCCGAGGATCGCCGTGAGCTCCGGGGCGCGGAGGACCCACGCGAGCCCGAGGTAGACGATCGCGCCCGCCGCGATCGCGGCCGCGAGGACGGCCGCGCGGAGCGCGCCGTGCTTCTCGAAGTGCTCGCCGAGGAGGCGCGCGAGCCCGGTCTGCGTGCCCCAGGCCGCCGCCGCGAGGAGCGCGCAGAGGAGGCTCGAGCGCGCGAGCGCGACGAAGATCGTGGTGTGCGCCGGCTCGCCGCCTCCCGCCTTCCGGCGCCGGGAGCAGATCACGTAGAGGGCGACGAGCTGGCCGACCTGCGAGATCGAGGTCGCGAGCGCGAGGCCGGCCTCGCGGAGCGGGACGACGAGCGCGAGGTTGAGGGCGAAGTTCGCGACCACGGAGACGACGCTCACCCGGACGGGCGTCGCCGTGTCCTGCTCGGCGTAGAAGGCGCGCGTGATCGTCGGCGTGATGCAGCCCGCCGCGACCGCGCCCGCGAAGGCCATGACGACCCGCGCCGTGCGCTCCGTCGCCTCGGCGCCGAACTCGCCGCGCTGGAAGAGGACGCGGACGATCGGCTCCGCGAGGACCGCGAGACCGACCGCGCTCGGGAGCGAGATGAAGAAGGACGCCCCCATGGCGTCGTCGGTCGTCCTGTCGAACGCCGCGCGGTCGCCGCGCGTGGCGAGGCGCGAGAGCTCGGGGAAGACCGCCGTCGCGACCGCGACGCCGACGGTGCCGATCGGGAGCTGCGTGAGGCGGTTCGCGTAGAAGAGCGTCGAGACGCCGCCGCCGCCCGGGATGAAGAAGTAGGCGATCACCTGATCGACGAGGGCGTTCACCTGGAAGACCGCGAGCCCGAAGGCGACCGAGTAGAACAGGCGCCGCATGCGCGCGATCTGCTCGGCCTCCGCCGTGAGGACGGGGTGCCACTCGAGGCCGAGCGACTTCATGGCCGAGACGTGCATCACGAGCTGGATCGCGCCGCCGGCGACGAGCGCCCACGAGAGCGCGTGCACGCGGAGGACGGGGTCCGGGATCAGGCGCGAGCCCACGACGAGCGCGACGATCCAGACGACGTTGAGGACGCTCGGCGCCGCCGCCGGCGCCGCGAAGTGGTCGAGCGCGTTCAAGGCGCCGGTCATGAGCCCCGAGACGCAGATGAAGACGAGGTAGGGGAGCAGGATCTGCGAGAGGGCGAGCGCGAGGTCCACGTGCTCGAGCTGCTCGCGCGCGAAGCGGCTCGCGATCCCCCACCCCGGCTCGCCCGCGAGCGCGTGGCCCGTCTCCATGCGGGCGAGGAAGCAGAGGAGCTCGAGGAGAAGGACGAGGATCGTGAGCCCGACCGCGAGGCGGTTCGTGGCCGCCGAGGCGAGGCGGTTCGCCTGCTCGGGCTGGCCCTTCTCGCGGGCCTCGACGAACACCGGCACGAAGGCGGCCGAGAGCGCCCCCTCGCCGAAGAGGCGGCGGAAGAGGTTCGGGAGCGACCACGCGAGGAAGAAGGCGTCCGACACGAAGCCCACGCCCAGCTGGCGCGCCATGACGACGTCGCGCGCGAAGCCGAGGACGCGCGAGAGCATCGTGAGCGACGCGACGGTGCCGACGCTCCGCAGCGCCTTGCTCATCCGCGCGCGGGCCTCCGCGCGAGGGCTTCCTTCACGACCGCGTCGAGCGCGCGCACCGCCTCCGTGATCTCCCGCTCGCCCCGAGCCTGTCGAACGGAGTCGAGGACCGCGGACGAGACCGCGACCCCCGAGGCGCCGGCCTCGATCGCGCTCGCCGCGTTCTGCGCCGTGACCCCGCCGATCGCGTAGAGCGGGACCGGGCAGAGCGGCGCGAGCTCGGAGACGACGGCGAGCCCCTTCGTGCCGAGCTCGGGCTTGGTCGGGGACGCGAAGACCGTCCCGACGCCCATGTAGTCCACACCCTGCCCGAGGGAGCGGAGGAGCTCGGGCCGGTCGTGCGCGGAGGAGCCCACGAGCGCTCCCGGCGGGAGCACGCTGCGCGCGCGGTCCGCGGGGAGGTCCTCCTGGCCGACGTGGACTCCGTGCGCGCCGATCGCGGCGGCCACGTCCGCGCGGTCGTTCACGATGAGCGTGCCGCCCTCCCCGCGGACGAGGTCCGCGAGCGCTCGGCCGCGCTCGTAGCGTGCGAGGTCGGGGAGCTTCTTCTCGCGCCACTGGAAGAGGCGCGCCCCTCCGTCGAGGGCCGCGCGGGCCATGGCGAGGAGCGGCGGCCTCCCTTCGCGCTCCTCGAGGAGGACGTAGAGCGGGACGAACCGGCCGCGGATGCGCGACCGATGGAGGAGATCCTTCTCGAGGTCGTACACGGCGTAGCGCGCCCGCTCGAGCGTCACGGCCGCCGCCGCGTCGAGCGGCTTCGCGTACTCCTCGAGGGCGCGGAGGGCCTCCTTCGCGCGCGCGAGGTTCGCGGCGGCGACGTCGGCGCTCGCCTCGCGCCCGGCCCGCGGGCCGCCCTTCTCCTCCCCCGGAGCACCCGGGCGGAGGGGGTCGCTCGCGACATCCCGGTAGGGCGAGAGGTCGCCGAGGGGAGCGAGCGCGAGGTGCACCTGGTGGCGCAAATCCTTGGCGCGGCGCGACAGCTCGGAGTCTCCGAGGAAGAAGCGCGCGTGCTCCTCGACGACGCGGAGCGCCTCGAGGGCGCGGTTCCGGTTGGCATCGAGGATTCGGCGGACTCGGTCTCGTTCTTCCAAGAGTGCTCCCGGCCAGGCCCCCATTATTATCGGCATCCTGGGGCGCTTGTTTGTGGAGCGGTTTCCGGCAAGACTTTAGGGCGATGAAGTGCCCCCAGTGCGGGTACCAGAACAAGGACGACGCCAACGCGTGCAACCTCTGCCACGCGGTCCTCAGGAAACTGAAGAAGGCGAACGTCGGCAACACCGTCGAGATGCGCGCCCCGCTCTCCCCCGAGGAGAAGGCCGCGCAGAAGGCGATGATCCCCGCGGCGGTCCCGGCGGCGATCCCCCGCGGCGCGCTCAGGCATCGCCTCGAAGCCGTCGGCAGCCCACCTCTCATCCTCAAGGTCGGCGTCGAGCTCACGATCGGGCGGCAGCCGGGCTCGGGCTTCACGATCCCCTCGACGCGCGTCTCCCGTCTCCACGCGATCATCCGCTGGGAGGGCGACCAGGCGATCCTCGTGGACAAGGGCTCGTCGAACGGGACCTTCGTCGGCGGCAAGCGCTGCAAGGAACACACCCTCGTCGACGGCGACGAGATCGAGATCGGGCCCTACCTCTGCGTCTACCGGACGGGCGACGCCGCCGCGATCCCGGAGCCCGACGACAGCGACATCGGCGACCGCACCCAGACGATCTCGGGGGGCGGCGACGTCTTCACCGGGACGATCTCGAACGGCGGCCTCGCCGAGGTCCTGAGCGGCATCGAGTTCAACAAGAAGACCGGCACCCTCGACGTCTTCGGCAAGGAGGGCGACGGCTGGATCTCCGTCATGGACGGCTGTCCGCTCTCCGCGAAGGGGAACAACAAGGAGAACGAGGAGGCGATCATCTCGCTCCTCGCCATGAAGCAGGGCCGCTACACCTTCTCGCCCGAGATCGAGGTCCACGACAAGAAGTGCCGCGCCACCTTCACCGCGATCCTCCTCGAGTGGGGGCGGATCCAGGACGAGGGGTCCATGGCCAAGACGCAGGAAGTGGACGACAAGATCGACCCCCTCGCCCCCGAGTCATGACGCATGGTGTGATCCACGTGGTGGGACGTATCGTCCCCGAAAGAGGCGGGGCGCCGTCGTAAGCCCTTGAGATACGTGGGGTGCCCTGGGTACGGGGCTAGCTCTTTGACCCCCGCCATGTCTACGTTCAGGACTTACTGGTACGAGGTCGCCTCGGTCGCCGTCGGCGTCGCCGCCGCGGCCGCGATCATGCCCCACGGGCGCGAGGCCGTCTTCAACGTCGGCCTGCTCACGGCCGCGGCTCTCTCCGCGAGCGCCTTCACGGGCCGTCGCCGCGTCGCCGCCTGATCGCTCAGAGTCGGATGCGCTCGTACAGCTTCTCGAGGCCCACGATCTCGCCCGCGGTGCGGAACGCCGTCACGCTCACGCCGACGAGGCCCATGAGCCCGAGCGACTGGCCGGTGAGGTAGAGCCCCTTCACGCGCGTCCGGACCGAGAGCTTGTAGAGCCCCTGCTGCTCCGAGCTCTGGAGGACGCCGTAGTTCGAGCCGAGGTGGCTCCCCGTGTAGTCGCGGTTCGTGAGCGGCGTCGAGACCGCGAGGAGGTCGCCCGAGAAGCCGGGCATCTCCTTCGCGAGGGTCTCGCCCACGTGCTCGCCGATCCGCTCCTTCCAGCGCTCGTAGTCCTCGGGGCGCTTCATGGTGCGCGAGCCCGTCCAGCGAGCGACCTCGTCGTGCTGGGCCGGGGCGAGGAGGATCATGTTCTCGGGGTAGCGCCAGCCCTGGTCGCGGATCGAGGGCCACGTGGCGAAGAGGAACTTCGGCCCGCCCTCGGAGAGCGACCGGTCCGCGAAGGCCGTCTCGATGTCGCGCGTCCGGTGCCAGTACACGTTCCACGGCCCCGCCTCTCTGGGCCGTGACTTCATGCGGTAGTAGAGACCGAGCGAGGTCACGGACTCCTCGAAGCCCTTGATGCGGCTCCGGTAGGCCGGGGTCACGGCGCTCTCGGGGAGGAGCTCGAGCACGACCCGCGGGTGGATCGCGGCGATCACGATCGGAGCCTCGATCCGCTCGCCCGACTCGAGCTCGACGCCCTTCACGACCCGGTCCTCGACGAGGATCCGCTTCGCGCCGTCGGCGAGGCGGACCGCGCCGCCCGTCTCCTTGATCCTTCGCGAGAGAGCGCGCGCGAGGGCGTCTCCTCCTCCGTCGACGCCCCACGCGCCCTCGGAGATGAACGAGTCCGTCACGAGCGCGTGCACCCAGAAGGGCACGCGCGCGGGCGGGGTCCCGTGGAGGAACGACTGGCCGGAGAGGATGAGCTTGAGCGCCTGGTCGCTCGTGATCGAGTCGAGGAACGCGCCGAGCGTCGGGCCGCTCGCGACGATCTCGTCCTTCGCCGTGTCCGAGAGCTCGCCGCGCAGCGAGTAGAGCGTGAAGCTGTCGGAGACGCGCCCGAGCTCGTCCACGTAGCGGTCGATCGCGCGGGCCTCGTGCGGGAAGTGCTCCTTCAAGCGCGCCCGGTAGCGGTCGCGCCCCGCGGGGACCCGGAAGTCGAGGTCGGGCGTCCGGATCAGGTCGAAGCCGTCCGGGTCGAGCTCGTGGAAGCGGAGGTCGTCGAGGACGCCCAGGTGCGCGAGGAAGCGGCGGAGGACGCCGTTCGGGCCGAGCTTCCCCGTGTAGTGGAAGCCGGTGTCGAAGGGGATCTTCTCGCGGTAGAAGCGCTGGAGGTAGCCGCCGAGGCGGTTGTGCTTCTCGACGCAGAGGACGCGCTTCCCCTCCATGCCGAGGAGCCGGGCGCAGACGAGGCCGCTCGCGCCGGTGCCGATGACGACCGCGTCGTAGGACGGCGTCGCGGACAAGGAGGGGCTATCGCTTCTCGTCGTCCGCGACGAGGACGATCGCGGCGTTCGTGCCGCCGAACCCGAAGCTGTTCGAGAGCACCGAGCGCGGGCGGCGCGGGAACGCCTCGCGCGGGAGGAGCAGGCCCTCGCAGGCCTCGTCGGGCGACTCGAGGTTGCGGTTCGGGGCGACGAAGCCGTCGCGCATCATGGCGAGCGAGTAGACGAGCTCGGACGCGCCCGCCATCCAGCACTCGTGGCCGCTCATGCTCTTGGTCGAGCTGACGGGCACGTTCTTTCCGCCGAAGAGGGCGGCGAGCGCGCGCGCCTCGACGGCGTCGCCCTGGGGCGTGCCGGTCGCGTGCGCGTTCACGTACTCGACCTCGCCCGCGGCGAGGCGCGCGCGAGAGAGCGCGTCCTCCATGCAGCGGAGCGCGCCCTTCCCGTTGGCCAGGGATATGTGCTCTCCGTCGCACGAGAAGGCGTAGCCGGCGAGGCGGGCGAGCACCTTCGCGCCGCGCTTCCTGGCCCGCTCGAGCGTCTCGACGACGAGCATGGCCGCGCCGCCCGAGGGCACGAGGCCGTCGCGCGCGCGGTCGAACGGGCGCGGCGTGCGGGTCGGCTCCTCCTCGCGCGTCGAGAAGGCGTTGATCGCATCGAACGTCGCGAAGGCCGCGAAGTTGATCTCCTGCGCGCCGCCCGCGAGCACCACGTCCTGGAGCCCCGTCGCGACGAGGAGCGCCGCCTGCCCCACGGAGTGGGCGCCCGAGCTGCACGCGGCCGCGAGCGTCCAGCTCGCGCCCTGCGCGCCGTAGAGCGTCGAGAGGTTCATGGAGACGCTCGACGTCATGCTCTGGAAGACGAGCCCCGAGCCGAGGAGCCGCGTCGTCTTGTCGGCGCGCGTCTTGTCGATCCCCTCGACGGTCGCCGCGGCCGCGGAGTCGTTGCCGACGATGACGCCGACCGACGGTCCCCGGAGGTCGTCCATGGAGAGGCCCGCCATGGCGCGGGCCTCCTCCGCCGCCGCGTAGGCCCAGACGCCGACCTCGGGGAGCGTCTTCCGCGCCTTGCGCGAGAGGTAATTCTCGGGCTCGAAGCCCACGACCTTGCCCGTGAGCGCGGAGCGGAAGCCGAGCGCCTTCCGCTCGGCGTCGAGCGTGATGCCGGAGCGCCCCTCGCGCAGCGAGCGCGACACGGCGTCCACTCCGATCCCGAGGCACGAGACGACGCCCATGCCCGAGATGACCACTTCGCGGTTCTGGAAGGTCACGCCAGCCCTCCGCTCACCGGGATCACTGCTCCCGTGATGTAGCTCGCGGCATCCGAGCACAGGAAGGACACTACGGCCGAGACCTCCTCGGGGCGGCCGATCCTGCCGAGCGGTATCCGCTTGGCGATCTCGTCCTTGGGGAGCTTCTCGATCATCGCCGTCTCGACGAAGCCCGGAGCGACGCAGTTCACGAGGACGCCGCGCTTCGCGACCTCCTGGGCGAGCGAGCGCGTCGCTCCGATGAGGCCCGCCTTCGCGGCCGAGTAGTTGACCTGACCCGCGACGCCCACGAGGCCGGACACCGAGGCGATCGTCACGATCCGGCCCTTGCGGGCGCGGATCATGCCCTTCACGGCGGGCCGCGTGACGTGGAAGAAGCCGTCGAGCGAGGTCGCGAGCACGTCGCTCCAGTCCGACTTCGGCATCATGCCTAGGAGCCCGTCGCGCGTGACCCCCGCGTTCACCACCAGGGCGGCGAGCGGCGCCTCGTCGAGCACGGGCGTGAGCGCGTCCTCGACGGCCTTCTCGTCCCGGACGTCGAAGCGGATGAGCCGTCCGCGGCCGCCGGCTCCCTCGATCGCGGAGAGCGTCTCGCGCGCCTCCTTCTCGCCCGAGAGGTGGTGGACGAGGACCTCGAAGCCGTCCTTCGCGAGCGCGACGGCGCAGGCGCGGCCGATCCCGCGCGAGGCTCCGGTGACGAGGGCGAGGCCTTTCATGGGCCGGGGATTTTACGGGGCGAAGCCCCCGAGATAGACCCAAAAAAAGAGCGGGCTCCCAGGCGCTGGGGAGCGCCGCGGAGCCCGCTCGGAGGAAGGTCCCCGGACCGCCGGAACACCCGGCAGCCGCTGCTCGTCGAGTGTGCAGAGGACGTGCCCGTGACCGGTGACGGCACAACGTCCGTTTCGTGCACGAGTTGCGCCTCCGGACGACGAGGCGCGGACGGCCGCGCGTGGACGGTCGGGCTCTACTTGAGCCCGAGCACGAGTCGGCCGTCCGTCTCGCGGACGAGGAGGCCGTGCTTCCGGCACATGAGCTCGAGGAACTGACGCAGGGGAGCCTCGCGGAGGCGGCACGTCACCTTGATCTCCTTCGCCTTCGCCTCCGCCGCGACGGTGAGGCCCTCGAGGCCGAGCTCGATGAGGCGGTCGGCCACGCGGTCGAGGCCGGAGTCGTCGAACGTCGCCGAGACGCGGCGAGCGAGCGCCGCCCGGTACTTCTCGGGGAGGTCGAGCGTCACGGGCGAGGGCGGCGCCTTCGACGGCACGAACGTGATGACGCCGTGCTCGATCTTCCACTCGAGGTCTCCGAGCGTGGCGACGACCTTGTCGAGGACCTTGGCGACGGTGGACTCCTCGAGCTTGAAGGTGATCTTGCGGGCGCCGTCCGTCGCCAGGGACACGAAGTTCTTCCCCGTGAGGTCCTGGAAGAACTTGATCGCCTCCTCGAGCGGCGTCTCCCGGAAGTTCACGTTGAGGTTCTGCGCCTCGAGGGCGCGCCGGAGCGCCGCATCCGAGTCGACGTCCGGCAGCGGCTCGGGCGGCAGCCGGCGCACCTTGGCCTCGAGCTCCTCGATCTTCGCCTCCGCGAGCTTGAGCTCGCGCTCCGCGCGGGTCTGGGCCTTCCAGGCGGCGTCGAGCTTGTCGCTCATGTCGCGGAGCTTCTGCTCGCTGCGGCGAGCCTCGTCGATCGCGCGGTCCTCGGCCGCGTTCTTGCGGGCCGTCAGGTCGTCGATCTGGGCCTGCATGTCCTTGCGGAGGCGCTCCATCTCCTTCCTGAGCTTGGTGGCCTCGGTGTCCTCCGCGCGGAGCGAGCCCGGGAGCACCGCGAGACCCGCGACGGCGACGATCAGGAAGGAAAGACGCATGGCGACTCCTCTCCGCGACGACACTACGAAAACGTCGCCTCCTCCGCACGGCAGTGGCCGCACGGCCGCGGCGCTGCCATCCTCGTCGATCGCGGAGGCGGCATGCGGCACCGTGGAATCGGTCTCGCGCTCCACGCGGCTGGTATCGCCGCGGGGATCACGGCCTGCGGCGGCGGTGGCGGCGGCGGCGGCGGCGGAGGAGTCCCCGGGCCCGGCAACACCGGCCCGACGACGAGCGGCACCTTCGCGCGGACGTTCGTGCCCGACTCGCTGCTGATCAAGACCGTGGACGCGCCCGTCGGCGCGACCTGGACCACGGAGCGCGTCTTCCCCTCGTCGAGCTTCTCGAGCCCGACCGAGCTCAGGAACGCGAAGGACGGCACGGGTCGGCTCTTCGTCGTCGAGCAGGGCGGCACCGTCGTCGCCCTCGCTCCCGTCGCGAACCCGCTCACGGACAACCCGGCGCGGAGCACGTTCCTCGACATCGCGAGCCGCGTGCGCTCGGGGGGCGAGGAGGGACTCCTCTCGATCGCGTTCAGCCCGCTCTTCAAGACGGACGGCCGCGTCTTCGCCTGCTACTCGGTCGGGTCGAGCTACACGAGCGGCGCCGCGAACCAGGTGAAGACGCGCGTCTCGCGCTTCACGCTCCAGGCCGGCAACCCGAACGCGCTCGACCCGGCCTCCGAGGTCGTCCTCCTCGAGGTCCCGAAGATCTTCGGGAACCACAACGGCGGTCAGCTCCAGTTCGGTCCCGACGGCTTCCTCTACATCTCGATCGGCGACGGCGGCGGCGGCGGCGACCCCGAGAAGACGGGCCAGGACCTCTCCGTCCTCAAGGCGAAGATCCTGAGGATCGACCCGCGGACGGGCTCGCCCTACACGGTGCCGGTGGACAACCCGTTCGTCGGGACCGCGGGCGCCGCGCCCGAGACGTGGGCCTTCGGTCTCAGGAACCCGTGGCGCTTCTCGTTCGACCGCGTGACGGGCGAGCTCTGGTGCGCCGACGTGGGGCAGGGCTCGTGGGAGGAGGTGGACATCATCGCGAAGGGCGGCAACTACGGCTGGAACGCCTTCGAGGGGACGCGCCCGTTCTCCGGCGGAGTGACTCCGCTCCCGAACCCGCTGCCGCCGCTCCTCGAGTACTCGCACACCGAGGGCCGCTCCGTGACGGGAGGCTACGTCTACCGGGGCTCGCGGCTCCCCGCGCTCGTCGGCTCCTACGTCTACGCCGACTTCGCGACCGGACACATCTGGGCCGCGCGCGCGAACGGGACGACGCTCGCGTCGAACACCAAGCTCGTGAACGGCTCCAACCTCGCGGTCTCGAGCTTCGGCGAGGACGAGGCGGGCGAGGTCTACATCGTCTCCTACAACGGCGGGATCCACCGCCTCGCGCCGAGCGGCGGGACCCCCTCGACGTTCCCGCAGACGCTCGCGGCGACGCAGCTCTTCTCCGACCTCTCGAAGCAGCAGCTGCGGCCGGAGGTGATCCCTTACACGGTCGCGGAGCCTCTCTGGTCGGACGGGGCCGCGAAGTCGCGCGGCATGCTCCTCCCGCACCTCGACAAGGTCGTGCGGACCGACAAGGACGCGTGGCAGATGCCGGCGGACTCGATCCTCGTGAAGACGTTCTCCCTCGGCGCGAGGCCGATCGAGACGCGGCTCCTCATCCAGACCGGCGGCACCTGGTACGGCTACTCCTACGAGTGGAACGACCAGGGGACCGACGGCACGCTCCTCCCGGGCTCCAAGCAGAAGGCGGTGAGCGGCCAGGCCGGCAACCAGACTTGGCACTTTCCTGGCCGCGGCGAGTGCACCCAGTGCCACACCTCCGCCGCCGGGTTCCTCCTCGGGGTCACGAGCGCGCAGCTCAACACGACGTTCGACTACCGTCCGCTCGGAGGGCCGCAGGGGAACCAGCTCACGGTCCTCGACGGGATCGGCGTCTTCACGACGCCCGTCGCGTCGCTCCCGGCGGCGCGGAACGGGACGCTCGAGCAGCGTGCGCGGAGCTACCTCGACGCGAACTGCGCCATGTGCCACCGGCCGGGCGGCGGCACGACGATCGCTCTCGACCTGCGCTACGACACGCCGCTCGCGCAGACCGGCATGCTCGCGCCGCCGCAGGCGGGCGACCTCGGCGTCGCGGGCGCGCGGATCGTCGCGAACGGCGACCCCACGCGCTCGGTGCTCCACCTCAGGATGACGACGCTCGACACGAAGACGCGCATGCCGCCGCTCGCGTCGTCGGTCGTGGACCAGGCCGGGACGACGCTCATCGGCGACTGGATCCGCTCGATCCCCTAGAGGCCGAGCATCTTCTCGAGCGCGGCCTCGTCGATCACCGGGACGCCGAGGCTCTGCGCCTTGTCGAGCTTGGAGCCCGCCTTCTCGCCCGCGACGAGGTAGGTCGTGTTCTTCGAGACGGCGTCGGCCACTCGTCCGCCCGCGCGGACGATGAGGTCCTTGATCTCGTCGCGCCCCCGCTTCGGGAGCGTGCCCGTGACGACGAAGACCTTCCCCGCGAGGAGGCCCGAGCCCGGGGCGGGCGCGGGGCGCGCCTCGGGCTTCACGCCCGCCTCCTCGAGCTTCTTCACGAGGTCCTTGTTGCCCGCGTCCGCGAACCACCCCGCGATCTCGCGCGAGACGACGTCGCCCAGGCCCTTCGCGCGGAGCTCCTCCGCCGTCGCCTTCGAGAGCGCGGCGAGCGAGTCGAAGCGCTGCGCGACCGCGGAGGCGATCGTCTCCCCGACGTGCGGGATCCCGAGCGCGACGAGGAGCCGCTCGAGGGGGCGCGTCTTCGCCTTCTCGATCTGGGCGAGGAGCGCGTCCACCGACTTCTGGCCCATGCGCTCGAGCTGGAGGAGGCGGTCGCGCTTCTCCGCGAGCCGGAAGACGTCCGCGATCGTGCGGACGAGCTCGTGCTGGTAGAGCTGCTCGACGAGCTTCTCGCCGAGGCCCTCGATGTCGAGCGACCGGCGCGACTTCATGCCGAGGATGAGGCCCTTCTGCTTCTCCGGGCAGACGGCCGAGGGGCAGCGCATGATGGCCTCACCCTCGACCTTCTCGACCTTGGTGCCGCAGACGGGGCACTTCGTCGGCGGGTCGATCTTCTTCTCGCCGCCCGTCCGCTTCGACTTCTCGACCTCGACCACGTAAGGGATGATCTCGCCCGCCTTCTCGACGTAGACCCAGTCGCCCTCGCGGATGTCCTTGCGGCCCATCTCCTCGAAGTTGTGGAGGCTCGCGCGCTTCACCGTCGTCCCCGCGAGGCGCACCGGCGAGAGGTTCGCGACGGGCGTGATCGCGCCCGAGCGGCCGACCTGGAGGTCGATCGACTCGATCTTCGAGAGCGCGCGCTCGGGCGCGTACTTGTAGGCGACCATCCAGCGCGGCGCCTTCGCGGTGTTCCCGAGCTCGCTCTGCGCGTGGAAGTCGTCGATCTTGATGACGACGCCGTCCGTCTCGTACGGGAGCTTCTTCCGCGTCTCCTCGAAGTCCTTCACGTAGGCGAGGACCGCGTCGAGGTCGGGCACGTCCTTGCTGAGAGGTGAGACGGGGAGACCGAACCCGCGGGCGGCCTCCCGGAACTCGGAGTAGCTCCGGGCGTCGAGACCCTTGAGCTCGCCGAAGCCGTAGAGCACGAACTTGAGCTTCCGGGTCGCGACGAGCTTCGGGTCGAGCTGCTTCAAGGTGCCCGCGGCCGTGTTCCGCGCGTTCTGGAAGAGCTCGTCGCCCGCGGCCTCGCGCTCCTTGTTGAGCTTCTCGAAGTCGGCGCGGTCGAAGTAGACCTCGCCGCGGACCTCGAGGACGTCCGGAACCTTGTCGCCACGGAGGCGGAGGGGGATCGAGCGGATCGTGCGCGCGTTCGAGGTGATGTCGTCGCCCGTGACGCCGTCGCCGCGCGTGGCCGCGAGGACGAGGTTGCCCTTCTCGTACCGGAGGGAGCAGGCGCAGCCGTCCACCTTCGGCTCGCAGACGTAGGTGAGCTTCGTGCCCGGGAGGATCCGCGCGACGCCCGCCTCGAACTCGCGGAGCTCCTTCTCGGTCGTCGCCTTCTCCATCGACATCATGCGGACCGCGTGCTTCACGGTCACGAAGCCCTCGGGCGCGCCGCCCACGCGCTGGGTCGGCGAGTGCGGGTCGCGGAGCTCGGGGTGCTCGGACTCGAGCTTCTTCAGCCTGTCGTAGAGCCGGTCGTACTCCGCATCGGGCAGCTCGGGCGCGTCGAGGACGTAGTAGAGGTGATCGTGGTGCGCGATCTTCTGGCGGAGCTCCTCCGCCTCGCGGCGCAGCTTCTCCGTGCTCATGGGCCGAGATCCTATACAATCGCCCGCGATGAGCGGTTGGGGACAGCCGTCCGACCTCTCGCGCCTGTTCGCGGACCTCGTCGAGGTCGTCGAGCCCACGCTCGACGCCCCGGAGATCGCGCGACGCGTGCACCGCCTCGTCGTCTCGGCGCTCGCGATCGACAACGCGGGGATCTACCTCGTCGCGCCGGGAGGCGGGCTCGCCGTCGCCCAGGGCAGCCTCCCCGACCTCCCTCCCGAGCACCGGAGCCTGCCCGCGGACGACCCGATCGTGCGGCGCCTCGTCGCGACGCGCAAGCCGCTGCGCGTGCCGGTGGACGAGCACCCGAACCGCGCGGCGGCCCAGCTCCTCGCGAAGAAGGGCGTGACGCGCGTCGTGCTCACGCCGTTCCTCGCGGGCGAGCGGCTCCTCGGGCTCTTCGCGTGCTCGCGGTCGGGCGGGAACGAGATCGACGACATCGCCGACTCCGTCTTCGAGGCGCTCGGCCGCATCGTGAGCGTCGCGCTCGAGCACGCGCGGCTCCTCGGCGACGCGCGCGCGCGCGCCGAGGCGGACCGCGCGCTCCTCGATGCGGCGCGGGTCGCCACGGCGGGCGGCGACCTCGATGCTCTCCTCGCGAAGTACGCCGAGGCGCTCGCGCGCGCCGCCGGCGCCGCGATGGTGGGGATCGCGCTCCCGAAGGCAGCTCCGTTCGGGGAGCTTCGCCTCGCCGCGACGTACGGCACGACGCCCGATGAGCTCAGCCGCTTCGCGTCCGCCCCCGTCGAGGCGAGCGATCCGGTGATCGCGCGCGCCTACGCGACCCGGCGTCTCGTGCGCATGCCCATCGCCGACGGGACCCACGAGGCGGCCAAGGGCGTCCTCGCGGCCCGCGGGATCGCCCACGTCTTCGTCCTCCCTCTCCTCGCTCGCGATGCCGTGAAGGGGATCGCGTTCATCGCCGGCGTCGCGGCGATCGAGGATGCGCGCGCGGCGATCGTCGAGGCGGTGGGCCACGAGATCGCGCTCGCGATCGAGGCCGCGGAGAACCGCGACGCCGCCCGGCGGCGCGCCGACCGGGACTCCCTCGAGGAGTCGATCCGCGGCGCCGTGAGGGCGTCGTTCGACCTCACGGCGATCCTCCAGGGAGCGGTCGAGAAGCTCGGCCGCGCGCTCGGAGCGGCGCGCTGCTTCGTCGGCGCCGGCGTCGCGGGCCGCACGGTCTACTGCATCACGAACGAGTACCGGAGCACGGACGAGCTGCCGCCCGCGATCGAGTGGCGCTTCGAGGGCGGCGACCGCCCCGTCGCGCGCGCCGCCGCGAAGGGCGAGATCGTCTGCCACGACGTGCTCACGGACTCGCGCTTCAAGGACATGGCCGCCGTGGCGCCGTCCGACCTCCGCGCGTTCATCGTCGAGAGCTTCGTCGTCGGCGAGGTCTGGCGCGGCGCGATCACCGTCGGCGAGATCGACCGGCCGCGGCGCTGGACCGAGGAGGAGGTCCGCCTCGTCCGCGCCGTCGCCGACCACTGCGCGATCGCCGCGCGCCGCGCCGAGCTCCACGACGACGCGCGGCGCCGCGCCTCCGAGCTCGAGCTCACGATCTCGCAGATGACGGACGGCGTCGTCATGTGCAACGAGCGGCTCGAGGTGATCCGCGCGAACGCGGCCGCGCAGCAGCTCCTCTGGGGCGTGGCGCCCGACAAGGCGGGGACCTCCTCGGCCATGACGGTGCACGACCTCGACGGCCGCCTCCTCGGCCCCGAGCAGTACCCGATCGTGCGCGCCGTGCGCTTCGGCGAGGTCGTGCGCGACCGCGAGCTCGTCTTCCGGCACGCGGCCGAGGGCCAGCGGCGCGTCGTCCTCTCGAGCGCGTCGCCGATCCACGACGGCACCGGCCGCCTCGTGGGCGGCGTCGTCGTCATGAAGGACGTGACCGAGTCGCGCGCCGCGGCCGCGGCCGCGAGCCGGACCGAGAAGCTCCGGGTCGTGGGCGAGCTCGCCGCGAGCGTCGCGCACGACATCAACAACACGCTCGCGGCCGTCCTCGGGAGCGCCGAGCTCGTCGCGACCGTCTCGAACCAGCCCGAGGTCCGCCGCAACGCGGACACGATCGCCCAGGCCGCGCGCGACGCCTCCGTGATCCTCGGGCGCCTCACGCGCCTCTCGCAGCGCTCGCACGGCTCGTCGGGCCGCGACTCGGTGGACCTCGTCCAGGTCGCGGACGACGCGATCGAGCTCACCCGCCCGCGCTGGGCGCGCCCCGACCGCGGGATCGCGGCCTCGCTCGACGCGGCGGAGCCGGCCGTCCGCGTGCGGGGCATCGCCTCCGAGCTGCGCGAGGTCTTCACGAACCTGATCCTCAACTCGGTGGACGCCATGCCGTCGGGCGGCGCGATCAAGCTCCGCGTCGCGCGCCGCGGCGCGGAGGCCCTCGTCGAGGTCTCCGATCAGGGCACGGGCATGAGCGAGGACGTGCTCCGCCACGCGTTCGAGCCCTTCTTCACGACGAAGGGCGACGCGGGCACGGGTCTCGGGCTCAGCATCTCCTCCGCGATCGTCGCGGCCCACGAGGGCCGGATCGACGCCGAGTCGCGCATCGGAGTCGGCACGACGATCCGCATCCACTTCCCGATCGAGGCCCTCGCGGATGCCGCCGCTCCGCGGTCCGGGCACCGGATCCTCGTCGTGGACGACGACCCGCGCGTCCGCGCGCTCCTCGTCGACCTCCTCGAAGCCGACGGCCACCGCGTCACCTCCGCCGGCTCGGGCGAGGAGGCCCTCGAGCTCCTCTCCCAGGAAGGAGCGGCGGCCGACATCCTCGTGACCGACTTCCTCATGCCGGGCATGTCCGGCCTCGTCCTCGCCGACGCGGCGCGCGCGCGGCACCCGAAGCTCGGCGTCGTGCTCGTGTCCGGCTTCTGCGGGGATGCGCCGCCCGCCGACCTCGAGCGCCTCGGCGCGCGCGTCGTCACGAAGCCGTTCCGGGCCGAGGACCTCCGGGCCGCCGTCGCGGGGGCGCGGGCGCCCGTGGCTGCGCTCCCGGACCCGTGAAGCCGCCGCTCATCTCCGTCGGGGCCTGACCAGCCGCGTGCGGCTCGATGTGGTCTTCAGCATGGAGTCCTCGTAAGCCGTCGAGTTGTCGAGGTTGTCGTTTCACTCGTCGCAACGACCTCGTGGAGCTGGTCGTCCCCAGCTCACTTCCGAGGTCATTGCAATCGGCGCAACGAGTTTCTTCGCGAGATCACGAGTTGCGTCGATGCCCGCGCGAGGAGGCCAACGAGGCGTGGCCGGGTCGGCGCGCCGCGGGCGCGTGCTCCGTTGCTGCTCTACTTGGCTGCCGCGCGGATCTTGTCGAGCCGCTCGATCAGCTCGTTCGCTTGCGGGTCCTGGGTGGCGAGCGCGAGCTGGACCGCCTTCTCGGCGTGGTCGAGCGCGAGGTGAACGTGGCCGAGCTGGAACTCCGCCTCCGCGAGCGTGTCCACGTAGGCCGCGTTCAGGGGCTCGCGGGCATACGCCCGCCGCGCGAGGTTGAGCGCACGGTGCGGGTCGTGCACGGCGCGGTCCTTCGCGGTGAGGAGCGTCCACGCGAGGTTGTTGAGCGCGTTCGCGCTGTCGGGTTCCTTCTCGAGCGCTGCCTCGAAGAAGAGGACGGCGTCGGTAGAGAGGCCCTGACGCTCGAGGTGCGTGGCGACCACGACGAGCTCCTGGAGCGACGCCGTCTTGCGGTAGGCCTCGAGCGCGGCGCGACCCTTGGCCGGCTCGCCGGCGGCATAGAGCGCCTGGGCCAGGACGGTGCTCCCGACGTGCGGGTCGAGCTCGGCGGCGAGCCGCCCGTAAGCGACGGCGTCGGCGGTCCGCACGGCTGCGATGGAGGCGAGGACGAGCTCGCGCGCGCGATCGAGGTCGCGGCCGACGACGCGGCGCGGGTTCCCGGGGATCGCGTCGATCGCGGCGAGAGCGCTTCGCACGGCGGCGACGTCGTTCTTCTGGTGGGCGCGGTACGCCTCCTCGAACGCCTGCTCGAGACGCGCGCTCTCCTCGCCGTATGCGGCGACGGCGAGGAGGGAGATGGCGACGAGGGCCGAGAGCGCCGCGGCGACCCCCTTCGTCACGAGCGACGCGGGCGAGGGGCCCTGGAGGACGAACGCGAGGACCGTCCCCGTGAAGAGCCCGCCCATGTGCCCGTAGTTGTCGACGAGCGCGACCCCCTGGAGCTCGATGAGCCAGCCGACGCCCAGGATGAACGCGATCCAGAAGAGGAGCTGCCGTCCGAGCGCGCGCTCGAGGAAGTCGCGCACGTCGGGCTGGTGGACGTAGCGCGCCGCGGCGAGGAAGCCGAGGAGCCCCATGACTCCCCCCGACGCGCCCACCGAGGCGGCCGTCCCGACGGCCGCCGAGGCGATGGTCCCGCCGAGACACGAGAGCAGGAAGACGACGAGGAATCGCGCGTGGCCGCACAGGTCCTCGACGAGCGCTCCGAGCTGGATGAAGGCCCATCCGTTGAGGAGCAGATGGATGACGTGGCCGTGGCAGAACGCGGCGGTGACGAGCCGCCACCACTCCCCGGCCTCGAAGACGTACGAGTAGCCCACGGCCCCGGAGCGGACGAGCGCCACGCCGCGCTCGGGACCCTCGAGGCCCGCGAGGCACTCGGCGAGGTAGACGCAGAGGATCAGGGACGAGAGCGCGAGCGTGCCTCGCGGCCACTCCGCTTCGTCCTCGCCGCCGGGCTCGGAGGTCTCCGCCACGCCTCGATGCTAACCCGGGCAGCGGGTATCGTGGACGCCCGATGGAGCCCACGTTTCACCTCGCCCTCGTCCAGCCCTTGATCCCCCAGAACACGGGGAACATCGGCCGCATCGCGCTCGCGTTCGGGTGCCGGCTCCACCTCGTGGGCGAGCTCGGCTTCTCGATCGACGAGAAGGCGTGCCGGCGCGCGGGGCTCGACTACTGGAAGCACGTGGACCTCGCGACGTGGAGCGACCTCGACGCGCTCGAGGCGGGCCTCCCCGGGGCGCGCGTGTGGGTCTTCTCGGCGCACGGGACGACCCCGATCGACGAGGCCTATTTCAAGGAGGGCGACCTCCTCGTCTTCGGGAACGAGGAGGACGGGCTCCCGCGGAGCGTCGTCGCGAAGGCGGGGGCGCGCTCGGTGAGGATCCCGCTCGCCACGAAGAAGGTGCGGAGCCTCAACCTCGCGAACGCCGTCTCGATCGCGGTCTACGAGGCGTCGCGGCGCGCGGGCTTCCCCGACCGCGGCGGCGAGCCGATCGCGGAGCAGGGGGGAGAGCGGCGATGCGCGCGATCCTGACCCTCGAGCACCGCGGCGCGGCGCCGCAGTCGCACGTGATCCGCCAGGGCGAGGTCTTCACGCTCGGCCGCGGGCGCGACGTGACGATCCGCATCGAGGACGAGAGGATCTCGCGGCAGCACGTGAAGATCGGGCTCACGCCCGCGGGCATCGAGGTGTTCGAGCTCGGGAGCCGGAACGGCGTCCGCGTGAACGGGCGCGTCCTCGACAAGAACGAGCGCGTGCTCGCGGGCCGCTTCGCGGTCGTGGAGCTCGGCGACGCGCGCGCGACGATCGAGGTCGAGGCGGCGGGCGAGGAGGGGCCGACGACGCGCCGCCTCGCGAAGGCGCTCCCCGACCTCGACATGGACTTCGAGGTCCTCGGCGAGATCGGCCACGGAGCGACGGGCAAGGTCTACGTCGCGAAGCAGCGGAACGTCGGCCGCACCGTCGCCGTGAAGTGCCTGAAGCCGCAGTTCGTCCCGGTCGCCTCGGCCCGCGAGCGCTTCCTGCGCGAGGGCAAGCTCGCGGCGCGGATCCACTCGCCCCACGTGGTCGAGGTCTACGACGTGCGCGTCTTCGAGGAGCGCGCGTACATCATCATGCAGCTCGTCCAGGGCCCCTCCGCGAAGGACCGCCTCGTCCAGGGGCCGCTCCCCATGGCCGACGCGCTCTCGATCGGCGAGGACATCGCGAACGCGCTCGCCGCGGCGGCCGACTCGAAGGTCGTCCACCGCGACGTGAAGCCCGGGAACATCCTCATCGACGCGGACGGCGTCGCGAAGCTCGCCGACTTCGGGATCGCGAAGGACCTGAACGGCTCGCGCATCCAGACGCTCACGGCCGCGGGCGACGGGCTCGGGACGCTCGCCTACGTCTCGCCGGAGCAGGCGCAGGACGCGAAGACGGTGGACTACCGGACGGACATCTACGGGCTCGGAGCGACGATCTTCCACCTCCTCGCGGGCAG
Source organism: uncultured Planctomycetota bacterium (assembly GCA_964648345.1). Classification (GTDB taxonomy): domain Bacteria; phylum Planctomycetota; class J058; order J058; family JACQDU01; genus CAZYLP01. The sequence goes on along the minus strand of CAZYLP010000009.1, from coordinate 10,041 downwards.
GCCGCCGTTCGTGCCGACCTCGGCGCGCGTCCTCCTCGACATCATCGAGAAGCCCGCGCCGCCCCTCACCGCCTTCCGCCCGGACGCGCCCGAGGACCTCGAGCACCTCCTCGACCGCATGCTCGCCAAGGAGCCCGAGAAGCGGCCCCAGACGGCCCGCGAGGTCGCGAAGGCGATCCGCGAGCTCCGTCTCCGGCTCGGCCTCATCCGCAGCGCGGGCGCGAGCGAGACGTTCGGCGGCAACGTGACCTCGGACGACCTCCCCGCCTTCCGTCCGGAGCTCGGGACGACCCCCGACGAGTGAGCGCTCACGAGTGAGCACACACCGCAAGAAGGGGCCGCTCAAGCGGGCCTTCAAGCACGGGAGTCGCTGGCTCGCGCTGAGGCTGATCCCGCTCTTCGCGTTCATCTTCTACTTCATCGCGCGGACGTGGCGCGTGAGGCTCATCAACTGGGACGGCGTGCGCGCTGAACACGCGGCCGGCCGGAGCGTCATCTACTCGATCAGCCACGGGCGGATGCTCCCCTGCGCGTGGGTGGTGAGGAAGATGGGCGTCCACATCCTGATCTCCGAGCACTTCGACGGCGAGATCATCACGCGCGTCCTCCGCTGCTTCGGCTTCGGCGCGGCGCGCGGCTCGGCGACCCGCGGCGGAGCGGCCGGTGTGCGCGAGCTCGTGCGCCTCTCGAAGCGCTGGGACCTCGCCGTGACGCCCGACGGACCCAAAGGCCCCTTCCTGTGCGTCAAACCCGGCGTGCCCTACCTCGCATCGCGGACCGGCCTCACGATCATCACGGCCGGGATCGCCGCCGATTGGCGCATCAAGGCCCGCTCCTGGGACGAGTTCCTCCTCCCGCTCCCCTTCGCGCGCGTGTTCATCGTCCTCGCGCCGCCCCGGCGGATCCCCGAGGACGCCGACGACGCGCGGCTCGAGGTGGAGCGGGCCGAGATCGAGAAGGAGCTGCTCGAGCGCGAGGCGACGGCGGAGGCGCTCGCACAACGGCCCGCGCGCGAGCGCGCGCGCGAGCGTACCATGGTGAGCGTCCCTCCGAGCGACGAGCTCGTGGACGTGGGAGGGTGGGCCTGGACTCCACGGCGCAGCGGCCGCTCCCTGCCTCGATGAGCGGGGCCTCGATGAGAGTCGGGGCCGCCGTCGGCGTCGGGCTCGTCTCCGGGGTCGCGCTCGCCGTCCTCACGCGCGGCCTCGGCGCGCCGCGAGCGCTCTCGCTCCTCCTCCTCGTCGCGGCGCTCGCCGTCGCGGCGCTCGTGCCCCTCGTGGCCGTGAGCGGCCGGGGCCGCACTCTCGACTCTGGCCTGGGCGCTCTCGGCGGCCTGGCGCTCGCGGCCGTCGGAGCCGCGGCCGTCCGGGGCGGGCCGGTCCTCGGCGTCCTCCTCGCCCAGCTCTACCTCCTCCTCCACGGAGCAGCCCTCTACGGGCTCTCGCGCTCGCTGAGCGACCGCCGCGGCGAAGGCGCGGGCCTCGTCGCCGGGCTCGCCCTGGGCTTCGCGCTCGTCGGCGCGCCCTACGTGACGGGTGACCTCGTCGCCGCGCTCCCGCGCGGGCTCGAGGACGCGGCGATCTCCGCGCTCCTCACCTTCTCGCCCTCGCTCGCGCTCCCGGGGACGTTCCTCGACCGGGACCCGCTCCGCGAGAGTGTGCTCTACGAGCGCTTCACGCCGGTCCAGGACCTCGCGTGGAGCTATGCCTCCGTGCCCGCGGCGCTCGCGGCGCAGGCCGTCCTCGCGGCGCTCGCCCTCGGCGCCTCCGCGCTCGTGTCGAAGCTCCCGCGCCGGACTCCCGCGGCCGCCGCAGCGGTCGTGCTCGCGGTCTTCCTCCTCGCGCCTCAACGCGCCGAGGCGCAGATCTTCGGCGACGGCGGCAGCGGCGGGAACACGGTCCCCGAGGGCGAGATCGGACCCATGAACACGAAGGTCCGGCTCGGGTACATCGTCCCCTTCATCGACGGCAACTTCAAGGTGAACGGCTTCACGCCCGACCGCGTCGCGAGCCGGATCGACGTGAACAACGACCTCAGCTTCAAGCTCCAGTACTGCACGCCCGTCTTCGAGGTGGACGTGGGCTGGCAGGGCGCGGGCCGCGTCTGGATCGAGTACTGGGAGCTCGCCTACAAGGCCGACTTCCTCTCGCCGTCGTTCGAGGGGGTCACCTACAAGAACTTGAAGGTCCCGTCCCAGGAGATCGGGATCGTGGACTACAGGTTCCGCACGATCTCGCTCAACGGCCGGCTCGACATCCCCGTCCTCGACTTCGTGACGCTCATGATCGTCGCGACGACGCGCTACGTTCACTGGGAGAACGAGATCCGCGTCCCGAAGACGGGCCAGAAGGACGTCGCCAACACCGACTACATCTTCCCGGCGATCGGCCCCGGCGTGGACGTGTTCGTGACGGACAAGATCTACGTCTACGGCAGCGTCCAGTGGCTCGACCTCGACCTCGGCTTCGGCAAGAAGCACAACGTCATCACCCACTACCGCGAGGCTCACGGCGGCCTGCGCCTCGAGCTCCTCGAGTCGGCGCACATAGGCGTCGAGTTCTACATCCTCGAGGTCGGGCTCAAGAACAAGCGCGACAGCTACCGGCAGCGGATCATAGGACCGAGGATATGGGTCGAGGTTCAGTTCTGAACCCGCACCGGCGCGTCGCGAGCCGGTGGAGCGTGCGGCGCGCGGCGCCGGCCTCGTCGCTCGCGGGCGCCACGTGCGCGAGGTCCTCGAGGGCGCACTTGCCGAGGTCGGGCCGCCCCACCGCGAAGCAGATGCGGCCGAGCTCGAACTGCTCCCTGGGCCCGAGCACGAGCCGCTCGGGGCGTGCGACGGCGCGCTCGTAGATGCTCGCGATCCGCGCGGCGTCGCCCGCGCGGAGGGCCTCCTCGAGCGCGGAGCGCAGCTCGAGGTCGTTCTCTCTCGTGGAGAGCAGGGATCGTAGGAAGCGGAACATGGGACTCCTCGACTGAGTCCCGGAGGGAGAGCACGGCCCGGGCCAGCGGCGGAAGTACCGGCGGCTCCGTCGAGGCCGGGCGGATTCCGCCAGTCAGATCGTGCGGCCGAGCCCGGGCGGCCTGCGGTCGCCGAGCGCCTCGCGCTGGTGCTGCCGCTCCTCGAGCGGCACCGAGCGGTCGCCGGCGACCTCGATCGGCGTCACGTTGAACAGGTCGGGGAACCGGACGGCGCCCTCGGGCGGCGCCGGCGGCCTCAGCGCCGCGGAGACGCGGACGGGCCGCGGGCGCTTCGCGAAGGCCGCGCGCCGCTCGCCGCGGCCGCTCCTGATCGAGGCGACGACCATGGTCACGATCCACGCGAAGACGTTGAGCGCGAGCGCGGAGAACGTGAGCCGCCCGGGGAGCCCGATCACGAGGCCGAACGTCATGGGGAGCGCGCACGTCGTGACGATCATCGAGGCGACGACGAGCGACCCCTCGTCCGGGACCGGCGAGGGCTCGAAGGCGCGCACGGGCACGAGGCAGCCCTCGGTGCAGCCGACGAGGATGCAGCGGCTCGTGCAGTCGTCGTGGTAGGCCGCGCGGCAACGGGTGCACTCGACCCGCGCCAGGGCCAGATCGCCGTGGCAGAAGGCGCAGCGCTCCGCGGCTCGCTCTCCGTGCACGTTGATCTTCATGAAGGGGAGCGTACCTGCGCGTACGCGTCCCGTCAGCCCTCAGCCGAACTTGATGTGGTGCTCGGGCTCGAAGCCCAGCTTCTTCTCGGCCTTGCGCGTGTCGAGGATGCACGAGTAGCGGAGCCACGTCGGCTCGACGTCGAGGGTGCAGTTCGTGAGCCCGAGCCGGCGCTGCCAGCGGTTCAGGCGCCGCACGACCGGGAAGGGCAGCGCCACGAAGGGCCGCCCCGAGAGGCGGCAGAACTCGGAGAGAGGTGCTATGTCGGGGCCCGCGACGTTGAAGACGCCCTGGACCTCGCGGTAGATCGCGAGCTTGATCGCCTTCCTCACGTCCGACGAGTGGATCGGCCGCATCATGGGGTCGAAGCCCGCGATCGTCGTGACGAGGTAGCTCTCGAGGAAGTTGTTCAGGTGCGACGAGATATTGCGCCCGATGATCGGGCTCGGCCGGAGGACGACGATCCTCATGCGGCCGTTGTCCATCTTCGCGCGGCAGAGCATGTCGGCATCGACGCGCGCGCGCGTCCACGCGTCCACGCCCGGGTCGAAGTTGAGCTCGGAGTCCTCCTCGATGCAGCAGCTCGTCCAGGGGCGCAGCTTGTAGACGAGACTCCCCGAGTTGAAGATGAACTTCTCGATCGACGGCGTCTCGAGGCACTGGAGGAGGAACTGGCGGGTCCCCTCGACGGCGAGGTCCACCGGCTCGGCGTTCCCGTTCGGCGTCGGCAGGAAGGAGAGGTGGAGGACCGTGTCGATCTGCGCGCGCTTGAAGGGCTCGCTCATGAAGAGCTCCTTCGTCTGGCGCGGCTTGATCAGGTTGACGACGCGGTAGCCGAAGCGGTCCCGGTGGTAGTCGCGGAAGTAGTAGGGCTGCTCGTCGGTCCCGACGGCGAAGACGTAGTCGATGTTCGCCTGGTCGCGGTAGAGCTCGTGCGCGAGCGAGCGGCCGATCGCCGTGTTCGCGCCCGTGATGAGCACGCGGAACTTCTTGCTCACGGCGCGGCTCCGGCGAGCTTGCCGCCCGTCTTCCTGAGCTCGAGCCCGAGGTCGATCATGCCCTGGACGCGCGAGCGGATCTTCTCCGCGATCGCCCGCACGACGTCGGGGTCGCGTGCGGCCTCCTTCGGGTACTCGCGGTGGATGAGGAGCGGCTCGCCGTAGGCGATCCGGTACTTCACGGGGTACGGGATCAGCCCCGCGAGCCCGAGCCACGGGAAGGTCGGCGTGATCGGGAAGGTCGGCATGCCGAACTTCTTCCCGAGCGACGGGATCTGGAACAGGATCGGCGCCTGCTCCTCGGCCCCGATCACCGCGAAGGGGACGATCGGGACCTCGAGCTCGAGGGCGATCTCGACGAAGCCGACGTTGAACGGGCGGAGCTGGTAGCGCTCCGAGTACGGCTTCACGATCCCCTTCGTCCCCTCGGGGAAGACGAGGACGAGCTGCTCGCGTTCGAGGAGGTCGCGGAAGTTGCGCGGCGTCCCCGGCACCTGGCCGGTCCGGTACATGAACTTCCCGACGAACGGCAGCGCGAACGCGAAGTGGTCCACGATCGAGCGCAGAGGGCGCGGCGGCTCGAGGCGCTCGATCAGGTCCACCGCGAGCATGCCGCCGTCGAACGGGAGCGTGCCCGAGTGGTTGCCCGCGAGGATCGCGCGCCCCGCGCGCGGGATGTGCTCGTGGCCGTGGGACTCGACGCGGAACCAGCGCCGGTACATTTGCCGCGCGAGCAGGTACGCGGCGTAGAGGCTCTCCCGCTCGAAGCCGAAGCGGTCGAAGCCGAAGCCCTCGTCGTCGAAGATCATGCTCTCGAGCCGCTCGATGCCGCGCGGGCCGTCGATGGCTCGGATGATCTTGCGCACCCTTGAGCGTGTCGTCGAGTTCACTTGGCCTGGACGTCCTTCGGAAGTGCGATCACCTCGAGCCCGTCGAAGATGCGCGTCTGGCACGCGCGCTTCGTGACCGCCTCGCCGGTCGCCGGGTCGCGGTAGGTGAAGATGCAGTTGTTACAGGTCGCGTTCCAGCAGTAGTGCCCCGAGTAGAACGCGAGCCGATCGAGGAGGCCCAGGTACTGGAAGATGCGGATCACATCCTGGTTCTCGGGCACCTGGTGAGTCTGCCCCGCGATGTGAATCGCGACCTTCCTGGACCAGGGCTCGAGGACTCCTTCGAGCGGCTCGGTCATCGGCCACCATCATAGCGTTCGAGGCCGGGGGAAGCACCGAGCGTGATTCTCCAGGCCCGGCGTGAATCGGGCGTGATGACGAAGCGAGGATCCGTCCTTTCGAGGAGTTTCTCGTAGGCGACCGAGTGTCTCCCGCGCGCCACGATCACGTCCGCTCGCAGCTTCCCCTCGGGCGCGGAGGAGAGCACCCTTCCGATCTCGCGCCCTCCCGGGTCGTCGAGGACGAGCGCGGAGGTCGGGCCGTTCTCGACGCGGTAGATGCCCTCTCCGAGCGGTTCGTTGTCGCCCTCGATGCGCACGGAGTGCGGCATCAAGACGACCGCCGGCTCCGGCGTCGAGGGAGGAGTCGCCGCCGCGAGGAAGAGCAACGCGCCCGCTCCGAGGAGGAGCCACCGCCTCGTCGCGACTCCGAGCACCGCGAGCCCGAGTGCGACCGCCGAGACGAGCGCCGGAGGTTTCGAGACATGGAGGGAGGGGAGCGTCGCCGCGACCTCGACGAGCCAGAGTAGGAGCCGTGCGCACAGCCCCGCGAGAGCGAGGAGCGGTCTCCCCAGAGTGGGGTGCACGACTCCGAGCCCGGTGCCCGCGAGACCGAAGACGAGCGTCGCCTCCGTGAGCGGGAGCGCCGGCAGGTTCGCGACGACCCCGACGGGCGCGAGCTGTCCGAGGCGTGCGACGAGGAGCGGCCCGTGCGCGCAGAACGCCGCGAGCGAGGTCGCGAGCGCGCGCCGGAGCGGCCCCTTGCCGAGGAGCCGCGTGAAGACGGGCGTGAGCGCCAGGATCCCGGCCACGGTTCCGAACGTGAGCTGGAAGCCGACCTCCTCGACGGACGCGGGGTCGTAGGCGACGACCGCGAGGAGTGCGACCGAGAGCCGGTTCCACGAGTCGCCTCCGCGCCCCCAGGCCTGCGCCACCGCGAGGACGCCGCCGGCGACCGTCGCGCGGAGCGCGCCCGGGTTCGGCCCCGCGACGCCCAGGTAGAGCGCGAGCCCGACCGCGACGACGAGGCCTCGGAGCGTCGCCGGGAGCGGCCGCGCGAGACCACCGAGGAGCCACGCGAGGATCGCCACGTGGACCCCCGAGACCGTGAGCGCGTGGACCATGTTCGTCTCGCGGAACGCGCGGACCGCATCGCGCGAGAGGCCCTGGCGGTCGCCGAGGACCACTCCGCGGACGATCGCCTCCTCGTCGCGGCCGAGGCCGGCGTCGCGGATCGCCCACCGCGCGCGGCGGCCGAGGCGCGCGACGAGGCTCGACGCTCCGAGGGCGCTCCCTTCGAGCTTCCAGGCTTGCTCCACGTCGAGGAACGCGACCGCTCCCTGACGGATGAGGCTCGAGCGCTCGTCGAACGAGTCCGTGAAGATCGGCTCCCTGGCCGCGACGAGACTCCCTGCGAGCTCGAGCCGTCTCCCGGGCAAGAGGTCTCCCGCGCGCCTCCGCGCGTCGAGCTTCAGCCGCGCGACGACCCGCAGCCCCCGCTCCGCGCGGTCTCCGGGGCCGTGGCTCTCGTCCGGCGAGGAGCTCCACGCTCCTTCGCCCGTCCAGCCCTCCTCGACCTCGAAGACGAAGCTCACCGCGCCGCCGAAGCCGCGCGCGGGCTCGCTGACGACGTGGCCCTTCAGGAGCGCGCGGACCGGCGCGCCGTCGAGGAGGGCGGGCTCGCTCGCCCGTGCGTCGAGTCTCAGAGCGAGGAAGAGCGCGAAGTTCGCCGCGAGGAGGAGCGGCACGGAGCGTCTCCGCGCGGCGAGGAGCGCGAGGAGCGCGGAGGCGAGCGCGGGCAGGAGTGGCCCGAGGGCCAGAGCTCCTCCGAGCGCCGCTCCGCCGAGCGCGGCGAGCGCGAGCGGGACTGCGGGGCGGGCCAATTACTTCTTGTCGAACCGCTCTTCGGCGGAGAGGAGGGCTTCGAAGATGACTCTCGTCCCGTCCGTCGCCGCGATGTACGCCGAGCTCAGGATGCACGCGAGGACGACCGCCAGGAGCACCGTGAGCGGGTGCTCGGGCAGCATGTCCTCGCGGAGGAGGCGTTTCCTCTTGGCGGGCGCCTTCCGGCGCACCGTCTGCGTCTTGAGCACGGTCTCGAGCGTCGAGCGGTCGATCGCTCCCTGGAGCACGAGGAGATCGCCGACCCGTCGGTCGATCCCCTTCCCCCTGAGCTCGCGCTGGAGCTCGAGTGCGTTCTTCACCTGCGTCTCGGAGACGAGGCGGTTGTCCACGAGGAGGCGGCCGATCTTGTCGATCTCGTCCGCGCTCGCGCGCGAGGTCGGCGGCGCCGTCGCCGGCCGCGCCGAGCGCTTCTCCTGGAGCTCGAGGACGAGGTCGCGCGCCTCGCGCGTCATGCCTCCCTGGTCGAGGAGGATGTCGCCCAGGTTCGGCGGCTTCCGCCCCGACGAGCGCCGCTTCTGCTCGGCGAGCGCGCGCTTGAGCGCCTTCTCGTCCACGAGCCGCGCGTCGAGCGCGACCTGTCCGAAGCGGAGGTCCGCCGCGATCGCCTGGGTCCCACTCGTCTCTTTATTGTGCGCGCGGAGGCGCTCCTGGAGGAGCTTGATCCCCTCCATGACCGAGGGGGAGACGATCCCCTCGTCCACGAGCACGTCGCCGAGGGGCCGGGTCGTCTTCTCGATCTTCCGGTGCCGTCGCTGGGCCGCGAGGCCTTCCTCGAGCTGGTCCTCGCTGACGACGCCCGACTGGATCGCGAGGATCCCGAGGCGGTAGTCGAGGCCTTCGTCCTCGGCCGACGCCGACAGCTCGCGCGCCTCGTGGCCCGCGTCGTCCTCGCCCTCGTTCTCGACCTTGGCGGACGCGTCCTCGAGGAGCTTGTCCACCTCGCCGCGCGCGAGGAAGCCGCGCACGAAGGCCGCGCGCCAGGGGCGCAGCGTCTGGCCTTCGCCGGTCGCGCGCGAGCAGGCGGCCTCGATCTGGTCGCGCTGCTCCGGAGTGAGCTTCTTCCGGCTCGTCGCGAGGTCGAGGAAGGTCCGTTCGAGGAGGTTCACGCGCCAGATTTTATCGGGGCCGCAGGGGGCGGGCTACGGTGCGCGGGACGCACGTTCGTTTGCGGGAAATGGACGGGGGAGGAGCTGACTCTCGCTGATGGCGTTCTCCGATTTTTGCCACAGAGGTCACAGAGTGCACAGAGGAGAGAGAGGACATTGTTTCGCTCTCTCGTGAGGAACGGGCATCCACGCCGGTTCCGCCAATTCTCTGTGCCCTCTGTGCCCTCTGTGGCAAAAATGGAACGCGCGACTCGCGTCCGATCTCAGTGGGCCCACATCGCTCGGCTGCAGGCCATCAACTACGATCCTCCTCGTGCGGTCGCTCCCGGCGTTGCTCCTCCTGACGCTCCTCGTCCTCGCTACCGTTGAGGCACGGGCAGAGGACGTCTCCACCGACGTCAAGAACGCCGAGGCTCCTCTTCTCGCCAAGCTGTCGGCCGCAAAGGACGAGGAGCGAGCCGACGTGTTGACCGATCTCGCGCTCATCGCCGCGAAGAACGGCCTCGGCGAACGGTTCAGTGAGCGGCTCGATGCGATCCGCTTCGAGTGCTACTCCGAGAAGGCGATCACGAAGACCGGCGCCGTCTACTTCGAGCCGTATGCGCGCTGGGTGACCGCCGACGACGCGAAGAAGCTCGACGCCGGCTCCGAGCTCGTCGACGGCAAGTGGCTCGAGAAGGACGCCGTCGCCGCGCTCGACAAGAAGCACTCCACGGCCGCGGAGCCGTGGGTGTTGACGGACGGAGTCCACGAGCTCAGGACGACGGTCTCCTACCGGCAGGCGCGCGCGCTCCTCTACAGGATCGGCGCTTACAGGACGTTCTTCCTGTCTCGCGTCCAGGGCGAATGGGATCTCCGCGCGCCGACGGGCAAGCTCCCCGTGATCGTCACGGAGACGCAGGCCCAGCTCCGCGCCGTCATGAAGGATCGCGCGAAGGACGTGCAGCGCCTGAACGCGGTCGCCTACTACCTCCAGTCGCCCGGAGCGCTCGATCCGTGCGTCGCGACCTTCGAGCCCACGGACGCGACGGGCAAGAAGTCGAAGGTCGGCGTCGAGGAGGTCGTCTTCGCGCTCCAGCACGAGGTCACGCACCAGATCGCTTACGAGTACTCCAAGCACGACTTCGACCGCACGCGCCCCTCGAAGTATCAGGCGTGGAGCGTCGAGGGGCTCGCGACCTACTTCATGCAGCACCGCCTCGAGAAGGCGGGCTGGCGCCTGCGT